>JAJZRA010000016.1 GCA_021847485.1 bacterium | reverse complement strand
GCGGTTGGCGGCGCCCAGCTCGGGCAGCAGGTGGGGGGAGCGCAGCAGCGCGCCGACGGCGGCGGCGAGGGCCGCCGGGTCGCCGGGCGGGACGAGGCGTTCCTTCTCCACGTACTCGGGCAGGCTGCCGACGGAGGCGGCGACCAGCGGCTTGCCGGCCGCCAGCCACTCCAGCGCGGCGCGGCTGACGGCCTCGCTGCCGAGCGAGGCTATGACGCCGAGGTCGCAGGACCCCATGAAGGCGTAGGGCCCTTCGGTGCGGCCGTGGAAGTAGACGTGTTCCCCGATGCCGAGGTCGGCGGCCTCGGCGCGCAGGTCGTGGTACTTGAGGTTGGCCTCGTAGCCGGCCACGTGGAAGCTGGCGGGGACGCCGGCGCGCAGCAGCTCGGCGGCGGCCCTGAGGAAGACGGAGTGGCCCTTGACCAGGTCCAGCCGGCCGAGGAGCCCTACGCGGTAGGGCGCGCGGGGCTCGCGCGGCAGGACGCGCGGCAGCTCTATGCCCTGGCGGATGACGGTCACGCGGGCCGGGTCCAGGCCGGCGGCGGCGTAGAGGCCCGCTATATAGGAAGAGGCGGCGACGACGCCGGCGACGGAGCTGAAGGTGAAGCCGGCGGTCGGGAGCTTGGCGTCGGCCTTGACGCGCACGGTGCGCAGGCCGAGCAGGCACGAGAGGGTCTGCAGGCGGCCGGTGTGGGCGGCCACTACGTCTATCCCGTCGGCGGCCGCGGCGGCGCGCAGGCGCAGCAGCGCCAGCGGCAGCTTGTGGTGCTCCTTGCGGCCGGGCACGGGGACGGCCTTGAAGCCGGCGCGGGCGGCGTAGTCCCAGGCCGCCGTGCCGGGCGGGCAGGCGAAGACGACGAAATGCCCGCGGGCGCGCAGGGCCTCCGCCTGCGCGAAGGCGTAGGCGGCCAGCCCGCTATTCCACGGGATGTCGATCGCGCTTAAGATTCTCAATTGCCGTTTCATAACACTTCAGAGTGAGGGCCGCCATGCGCGGCGAGGAGAAGTCCTCGCGGCGGCGATGGGCCTCGGCGGCCAGCCGGGCGCGCAGGGCGCCGTCGCCGATGACGCGCAGCTGGGCCGCGGCGAGCGCGGCGGGGTCGCGCGGGGGGACGGTGAGGCCGTTGGCGCCGTCCTCGATGACGTCGGTGATGCCGCCGGCCGTGGTGGCCACTATCGGCAGCGAGGCGTTCATCGCCTCCACCAGCACGCTGCCCATGCCCTCCTCGCAGGAGGCCAGCACGAACAGGTCCAGCGCGGCGAGCACCTTGTAGGGGTCGGGGCGGTAGCCGATAAGGTGGAAATTGTCCTGGATCTTGAGCATGTGCGCCAGGCGGGAGGTCCGGTCGAGCAGCGGGCCCTCGCCGGCCACGAGGAAGTGGACGGCGGGGGCCGCCTTGAGGACCTCGGCCGCGGCGCGCACGAGGTTCTCGGGGTCCTTGTGGGGGACCAGCGCGATGAGCGAGCCGGCCCAGAAAGCGTCCTGCGGGAGGCCGAGCTCGGCCGCGAGGTCCGCGCGGGCGGCCGAGCGGTAGGCGGGCAGCTCGCCGGGCTTCCACGGGGTGTCGTCGAGGTCTATCGTGCTGTTGACCACGGCGATCCTTTCCGGGGCTACGCCCTTGCGGAGCATGATGTCGCGGACGGCGTCGGAGATGGCGATGACGCCGTGGGCGCGGCCGTACTTGAAGCGGGCCGTCAGGCCGCCGGGGATGAAGTCCACGCGGCGGTGCGCGACGCGCACGCAGTCCAGCCCGGCCGAGGCCAGCCAGGCGACGGCGGCGGTATGGCCGGTGTGGGAATGCAGGATGGGCGGGGCGCCGCCCGGCGGGAGCGCCTTGATGGCGCGGCGCAGCAGCAGCGCCGAGACCGGGTCCCACTCGGTGAAATAGGGCAGCGTCAGCGCCTTGAAGCCTTTGCGCAGGACGGCGCTGTGCAGCGGGGAGCCGGCGCGGCAGACGACGGTGTTGTCGTGGCCGAGGCGGTCCAGCTCCTTGACCAGGTACATCATCTGGCGCTGGCCGCCGCGCAGTTCCTTGCCGTCGTCGAGGTGGAAGATGGTCAGCTTGGTAGGGTCCATTGTGGTAGCTATATTCTAACAATTAGGCGGGCAGGCGTTCCGCGAGGACCTGCCTGTAGACGTCCGCCACGGCGCCGGCCGCCTTGTCCCAGGTGACGGCTAGCGCGGCTTCGGCCGCGGCGGCGCCCAGCGCGGCGCGGCGCTCCGGGGCGGCCGCGAGCGCGGCCATGCGGGCGGCCAGCTGCCCTTCGTCCCCGAAGTCGAGCTCGGCGCGCAGCCCCGCGGGGAGGACCTCGGCGGCGCCCACCCTGCCGAAGCGCATGATCACCGGCAGGCGGCAGGCGGAGGCCTCCAGCACGGTTATGCCGAACTCCTCGTAGAGGGCCGGGTAGGCCATGAAATCCAGCGTGGCGTAGAGGCGTTCCACGTCGGGGCGGGGAGGGGTGAAGACCAGCCTGCCGGCGGCGCCGAGGTCCGCGGCCAGCTTGCGGAGAGGCTCCGCCTGCGCGGGGGCCGCGACTATGAGGCCTTTAAGCGACGGCGCGGAGGCGGCCGCCGCGGCCAGCGCCCTGACGAAAGAGGCGGAGCCGCGCTTGGCCATGTCGCCGGAGGTGACGAGGCCGGCCACGGCGTCGGAGGGGGAGAGGCCCAGCTCGGCGCGCAGGCCGCGGGCCTTCCCGTCGAAGCGGGCAGGGTCGAGGCCGGGGTACACTACGGTGACGAGCTCCTCCGGCACGCCGAAGCGGCGGGAGACTTCGTCCTTCATCAGGCGGGAATTGGCTATCAGGCGGCGGAACGCGCGGCCGGCGAGCTGGCGGGCGTGCAGGCGGCCGACGGCGTTGGCGGCCGGCAGCGGCGCGCCGTGCACTGCCTCGTGGGCGGCGTGCACGCAGTTGTGCAGGCTGAGCACGTCCTGGCGGAGGGTGTCGCCCTGGCCGTGGACGAGGTCCAGCCCCCGGGCGTAGTAGCCGGCCACCGCCGAGAAGAGGCGGCGCCCGCTCATGCCGCCGAACGGCAGCGACGGGACGCGGCGCAACGCGGCGCCGCAGGCGGCGGCGAGGGCGGGGTCCGCGCGCTGGGCCAGCACTGAGACTTCGAAGCCGTGGGCGGGGAGGCGGCGGGCCAGCTCGGCGGCGTAGTTGACCGCGCCGCTGAGGCCCTTGAATTTCCTTATAATGATGCCGGCTTTGACTGGATGGTCTTGCATTCTGGTCCCGGCGGCCGGCCGCGCGGACGGCGGCCGCCAAAATCAAAGGCCCCTTGCGGGGCCTTTTAAATTTGGTGGACGTGAGGGGGATCGAACCCCTGACCTCCTGCATGCCATGCAGGCGCTCTCCCAGCTGAGCTACACGCCCGAAAATATCTGCCTTACTACCTGCGCTTTAAAGAACCTTACATATCATATAAAAAAACCGCGGCCAGTTCAACTTAAATAAGGAGGGGCCGTTCCCGCGTCCTTTAACGTGAGAATTTAACGCTGACAGCGCGGTGGATAATTTCGTAAAATTTCCCCTATGAAGATCAAATCTTTCAACGTGATACCGAACCTGCCGGACAGCCTGAAGGCCCTGGACGAGCTTTCCACCAACATGTGGTTCACCTGGAACTGGGACGCCATCATGATGTTCGTGGGCATAGACGAGGACCTCTGGCACCGCTCCCACCGCAACCCCAAGTGGATACTAGGCACGCTGGCTCCCGAGCGCCTGGAGCAGCTCAGCCGCGACGAGGCCTTCCTCGGCCGGCTCAGGGAGATCCAGAAGAAGTTCGAGGATTACGTCTCTTATAAGGATACCTGGTTCGCCAGGAACCGCCAGGACCAGGACAAGGACATGCTGGTGGCCTACTTCTCTATGGAGTACGGCATAGGCGAGGGCCTGCCGATCTATTCCGGCGGCCTCGGCATGCTCTCCGGCGACCATCTTAAGTCCTCCTCCGACCTCGGCATGCCGGTGGTCGGCGTGGGCCTGCTCTATAAGAAAGGCTACGTGCAGCAGGTCCTGAACCGCGACAACTGGCAGGTGGAGCGCTACCCCGAGAACGACTGGTACAACATGCCGGTGCAGATAGTGAAGGACGGCTCCGGCCGCCCGCTGCGCGTGGAGGTGGACCTGGCCGGCGAGCGCGTGCAGGTAGGCGTCTGGAAGGTGCCCGTCGGGCGCACGTCGCTGTTCCTGCTGGACACCAACCTGCCGGAGAACTCCCCGGCCGCCCGCACGATAACCGAGCAGCTCTACGGCGGCGACCGCGAGAACCGCATCCGCCAGGAGATCGTGCTGGGCATAGGCGGCCGCCGGGCGCTGGCCGCGATGGGCCTGGAGCCGACGGTCTACCACGTCAACGAGGGCCACAGCGCCTTCCTGCTGTTCGAGCGCATCCGCCACATGATGAAGTCCCGCGGGCTCTCCTACGCCGAGGCCCGCGAGCTGGTCTGGGCTTCCTCCGCCTTCACCACCCACACGCCGGTGATGGCCGGCAACGAGTACTTCGACTTCGAGCTGGTGCGCAAGTACTTCGAGCACTACGTCCGGGAGATGGGGCTGACGTTCCCCGAGTTCCTGGAGATCGGCAAGGAGGAGCCCACGTCGATGGGCTTCTGCATGACCGTGGTGGCGATGCGCCTGTGCGCGTTCCTCAACGGCGTCAGCATGCTGCACCGCGACGTGTCGCGCGACATGTGGCACAAACTGTGGCCCGAGCTGCCGCGCTACGAGATCCCGATAGAGGGCATCACGAACGGCGTACACACCTGCAGCTGGATCAGCCACGAGCATCATCAGCTCTACAGCAAGGCGCTGGCCGGCGGGCACAACAACATCCCCGATTCCTGCGAGTGGCCCAAGATCGACGCGATCGACGACAAGGAGCTGTGGGACACCCACATGGTCCGCAAGCGCAAGCTGGTGGCCCTCGTGCGCGAGCGCCTCAGGCGCCAGCACGCGCGCCTCGGCGCGGACCGCACCGTGCTGGAGGAGGCCTCCGGCGTGCTGAACCCGGACTACCTGACGATCGGCTTCGCGCGGCGCTTCGCCACCTACAAGCGCGCGACGCTCTTCATGCGGGACCTCGAGCGCCTGCTCGAAATGGTGGCCGACGAGAAGATGCCGGTGCAGTTCGTCTTCGCCGGCAAGGCGCACCAGGCCGACGCGCACGGCAAGGAGTTCATCAAGCAGGTCGCGCGCCTGTCGATGGACAAGCGCTTCAAGAACCGCATCATCTTCGTGGAAGACTACAATATGAACGTCGCCCGCTACATGGTGCAGGGCGTCGACGTCTGGATGAACAACCCGATCCGGCCGCTGGAGGCCAGCGGCACGAGCGGCATGAAGGCCGTGATCAACGGCGTGATGAACCTGAGCGTGCTGGACGGCTGGTGGCCCGAGGGCTACTCCCCTGACGTGGGCTGGGCCATCGGCGGCACCGAGTCCTACAACTCCGACGAGGAGCGCGACTACGTCGAGGCCGAGAGCATCTACAACCTGATCCGCAAGGTCATCGCGCCGCTCTACTACGACCGCGGCCAGGACGGGCTGCCGCACGGCTGGATCAAGATGATGAAGGCCTGCGTGCAGAAGCTGGTGCCGCACTTCAACACCAACCGCATGCTGCGCGAGTACTACGAGAAGTTCTACACGCCGGCGCACCGCGCCTCGGTGAAGTTCCGCGAGAACTCCCGCGTGGCCGAGCTGGCCCGCTGGCGCTCCCGCCTGGCCGAGAGCTGGCCGCGCGTGCGCGTGGTGACCGACCAGTTCAAGCCCGAGATGGAAGTGCACGCCGGGGCCCGGCTGCCGGTCAGCGCGATAGTCTGGCTGGGCGAGCTGAAGCCCGAGGACGTGGACGTGCAGCTCTACATAGGCACGGCCGGCGGCGAGGCGCTGTTCAAGGACGGGAAGGCCGTCTCGATGAAGCACGAGTCCCGCATGGGCGACGCGTACGTCTACAAGGGCGAGATCCCGTGCTACAAGAGCGGGCGCCACGACTTCGCGGTGCGCGTCGTCGGCAGGCATCCCGACGCGGTGAACGCGCTGATGCCGCTGTTCATCAAGTGGAGCGAGGAGTAGCCCGGCGGCTTGCTTCACCGCGCGCGAAAATATATATAATATTTTCAACGGCCGGAGACGGCCCTGAAGTATCGGTAACTAAAGAGAGGTAAATAAGCAAATGGCTAAAGGTAAAGTTAAGTGGTTCAACGACAAGAAGGGGTTCGGCTTCATCATCCCGGAGGACGGCTCTAAGGACCTCTTCGTCCATCACTCTTCCATTCAAGGCGAGGGCTTCAAGACCCTGGCGGAAAACCAGGAAGTCGAGTTCGACACCGAGAATACCGACAAGGGCCCGAAGGCCGTGAACGTCAAGAAGATACAGGCCGCCAAGTAAGGACCAGTTCTTTACCTGGAAAGACGGCCGGCCCCGCCAAAAGCGGGGCCGGCTCTTTTCCGCTCAAAAATAGGGACAGACACCTATTTTGCCGTAAGGCGCGCTGATGGGGCCAAATGGGGCGGAATAGGTGTCTGTCCCTGTTTTCACACCTGTTTTCAGTAGTACTGGATGTCGCGGAGGGTGATGGCGGGGGCGGACTGGGTGTCGGGGATGCGGTTGCCGTTGTAGACTATTACCCGGGTCTTGCGCTCCTCGGTCCAGTTGCCTTTGGCGTCTCGCCGGTAGGCGTAGGTGTACTCGTATTTGGGCTCGGGGGAATCGGGGTCGTAGACCAGCTCCTTTTCCGGCCGGCCCTTGGCGTCGCAGTAGATCTCGGTGCGGGAGAGCGTCTGCTCGCCGGAGTCGTACTCGGTGCGGACCTCGCGGCGCAGCGTGCCGTCCTCGCGCTCCTCGTAGACGGTCCTGCGGCGGAGTTCGTTGTTCTCGCCGTAGACCGACCAGGTCCGCGAGGCCGTGCGCCTGTCCCACGACCAGGTCTCGCGCCTGAGCTGGCGGCCGTCCGGGTCGTTGACGGTCTTCTCGACCAGGTTGTTGTCCTTGTCGTAGGCGTAGAGCGTGGCCGACTCCAGGTTCATCATAGGATCGAAGGAGTCCTCCTCGGCGACGAAGCCTTTGGCGTTGAACAGTCGGAAGACCTGGCGGACCGGCTTGCGGGAGCTCTCGCCGCCCTGGGAGGGGGAGGCGTCGTAGACGAAGACGGCGCCGAAGTCCTTCTTCTTGTTGCGGCGGCAGAAGTCGTCGATGGCCGAGCGGGCCTCCTCGCTGAAGGTGGAGGTGAGCTTCTCCTCGGACTTGCGGCGGTCGCAGAGGTCGCGGGACTCGGCCTGGTCCTTGTAGACGTAGGCCCGCTTGAGGACGAGGCTCTTGCCGTCGTACTCGGCGTGCTCGGTCATCAGGCCGTAGAGGTCGCAGGCGTAGTAGTTCACCGTGCCCGGCGCGCCGGGCAGCCAGCGCTTGCCGCGCCGCAGCGGCTGCATCAGAGAGATCTTGACCGAGCGGGCGCGCGGGGAGACCTCCGGGCATTTGAGGTCGGTCTGCGCGGCGGCGGCGGCCGGCAGGGCGAGCAGCAGGGCGGCGGCGAGTCTTTTCATGCGGTCCTCCGTGGAAATATATTATACTCTTATCATCGCCGCCGGCGACAGCGCCGCGCGCAAAGGAGAAGATATGGCCGAGAACAAGGACGCCAAGCCGATGCAGCTCGAGGTTCAGATGGACGACGCCACCGCGCAGGGGGTCTACGCCAACCTGGCCGGGGTCACCCACAGCGAGACGGAGTTCATCTTCGATTTCCTCTTCCTGCAGCCCAACCAGCCCAAGGCCAAGCTCCGCACGCGCATCATCTCGAGCCCGGTGCATACCAAGCGCTTCCTGGCCGCGCTGCTCGAGAACATCAAGCGCTACGAGGACCGCTTCGGCGTGATCCCGGAGCGCGCGGTGAACCTGACCCAGGGCCACAGCTGAGCCGGGCCGCTAAAAAGTCTTAAAAAAGGGGACAGGCTACTTTTTCCGGGAAAAAGTAGCCTGTCCCCTTTTTCGCGTTACGCGGGGGTCAGGGGTGGCCCTGCAGCAGGAAGGTCTGGCGTTCCTGCGGGAGGTGGCACTCCAGCTGGTAGCCTTTGGCCTGCGCGCGGGCCTTGGCGTCGGCCAGCATCTGGTCCAGCTGCTCGTCGGCGTAGTCGGTGTTGGCGTGCCAGAGCACGAGGTCCCTGGCCTGGGCCTTCTCGGCGGCGAAGTCCACCACGATGGACAGGCCCGAGTGCCCCTGCTTTTTGAAGGTCTCGTAGTCCTTGTCGTTGTAGGCCGCGTCGTGGATGAAGATGTCCGAGCCGCGCACGAAGCCGCCGAGCTTCTCGTCGTAGTCCTGGAAGGCGGTGGCGTCGCCCCAGATCTCGCTGTCGGGGGAGTACGTGATCCGCTTGCCGAGCAGGTCCAGCACGTAGATCATCGTGCTCGTAGGGTGGTTGGCGTACATCGCCGAGAGCTTCACGCCCGGGAACAGCTCGTAATTGTCCTCGAGGATCTCGTAGATGTCGATCTTGGCCTTCGGGGCCTGCTTGGTCAGCGAGAAGGAACTGTAGAAGGTGCTCTGCGCGACCTCCTTGAGCGTCTTCTCGGGGTCGTTGGAGCCGATCAGGTGGATGGAGAAGTTGGGGTCGTAGATCGGGGCGAAGCTGCCCAGGCCGAGGATGTGGTCCAGGTGGAAGTGCGTCAGCACGACCCAGATGTCCTTGTAGTAGCGCTTCTTCGCGGCGATCTCCTTGCCCAGCTCGACGATGCCGGTGCCGGCGTCGAAGACGAAGAGATGGTCCTTGGTCTCGACCGACAGGCACGAGGTCTGGCGGCCGTACCGGGAGGCGGAATTGGGCATCAGCGCGGGCAGGCCGCGGGAGCCCCAGACGGTGACGCGGATCTGGCCGGGGGCGAGGTCGCTCATCTGGGGGGTCTCGTCCTCGTGGATGATGGCCGGGGCCACGGGGGCGGCCGGCGGGGGGGCGGGGTTGGCGACGGAGCCGTCCAGGATGGACTTGACGGTGCTCGAGAAGGTGTCGACGTTGTACGGCTTCTGCAGGAAGAAGTCGGCCCCGAACTGGAAGGCGCGCTGCTTCTCGACCTCGTAGGACTTGCCGGAGACCACGATGATCTTGATGTGCTTGAGGGCGGCGTCGGACTTGACGGCCTTGCAGATGTCCATGCCGGTGATGCCCGGCATCATGATGTCCGTCACGATCAGGCGGGGCATTTCGGCCTTGATGACGGGGATGGCCTGCATGGAGTCCTGCACCAGCGTGACCGTGTAGCCGGCGTCGGTCAGCAGGTCCCTCGAGAGCTCTCCCACCATCGGGTCGTCGTCGACGATAATAATGTCCGGGTTTGCCATTTGTTTTCTCCGCCCGTCCTCTAGCGGTATTTACTATAATTATATTATAAATCCCTTAACGTTAAGGAAATGTTGCGCCAAAGTTAAATTTATGATGAGGATCATCGCAGGAACGCACCGCGGCAGGAAGATCTTCTCGGTCCCGAAGGAGAAGTTCGTCAAGCCTATTTCCGCCCGCATCCGCCAGTCCTACTTCGATATCGTCCGCCCCTATGTCACCGGCGCGACGTTCCTGGACCTGTTCGCCGGCGTCGGCACCGTCGGGCTGGAGGCCCTTTCTCGCGGGGCCGGCAAGGTGGTCTTCGTCGAGAAAGAGGGGATCTGCGTCAAGACGATAGAGAAGAACCTGGCCCATCTCGGCTTCTCCGAGAAGGGCAAGGTGCTCAAGGCCGACGTGCTGAGCGGCCTGAAGTGGCTGGAGCATTTCGCGGACTACAAGGGCTACGACATCGTGTTCATGGGCCCGCCTTACCGCACCGAGGAGAACCTGCCGCTGGCCTACAGCGTTAAGACCCTGGAGCTGCTGGTGGAGGCGGGCATCGCCAACCCCGGCGCCGTGATAGCGGTGCAGCACCACAAGAAGGAGGAGGTGTCGGCCCCGGCCGGGCTGGAGCATACCCGCCGCGAGAAGTACGGCGACACCTTCGTGGACTTCTTCAGGCTCAAGCCCGCGAAATGATCTTCGACCCGCTGGAGCTGAACTACAGCAAGGTCCGCGCCTACCTGGACTGCCCTTTCCTGTACCGGTTCATCTACGTGGAGCGCAGGTTCGCGCCGCCGACGCCGCATTCCTCGCTGGGCCTGTCGGTGCACCGCGCGCTGGCGCGCTTCCACGCCAAGCCGGGCGACCTGGGCGACCTGCTCGCCTATTACGAGGATTCCTGGCTGCACCAGGGCTACTCCAAGCCGCAGGAGACCATGGAATTCTACAAGCGCGGCGCGCTGGTGCTGGAGAAGTGGTGGGCCCACTTCCAGGCCAACCCCGCGCAGGTGCTCTACTCGGAGCGCAGCTTCGAGTTCCCTTTCGAGAAGTGGAAGATCAAAGGGACGATCGACCGGGTGGACCGGCTGCCGGGCGGCGACGCCGAGCTGCTGGACTACAAGATGGGCTTCGAGGACCGCAACGACTGGGACGTGGCCGGAAGCCTGCAGCTGTCGATCTACGCGCTGGGCGTGGAACGCGATTTCGGCCTGAAGGTGGGCTCGGTGGGCTACTTCGTGCTCACCAGCCTTAAGAAATATTCCGCGCCCTGGTCGCCGGCCTCCGGCGAGGCGACGCTGGCGCTGCTGCGCGAGACGGGGGAGAAGATGCTGATGCTGGATATGTCGCGCAAGGGCGACTGCCCCCGCTGCCCGGTGCGCAGGCTCTGCCCGGAATCCACCGCCAGGGACTGACCCGCGCCGCGGTAAAAGGAAAAGCCCGGCTTCCGCCGGGCTTTTTTCACGCCTGCGCGCCTTCACTGCTGCGCGGGCGGCTCCGGCGGGGGGAGGTGCGGCAGGTTCTTGTGCTCGCGGTAGATCTGCAGGAACACGATCACGCACGAGATCAGCAGCGGGCCCAGGAAGATGCCTACGGGCCCGTAGGCCTTCAGCCCGCCGAAGATGCCGAGGAACAGCAGGAAGATGGGGAGTTTGGCGCCCTTGCCGATGAGCACGGGGCGGATGAAGTTGTCGAGCAGGCCGACCGCGAGGGCGCCCCAGGCCAGCACGAACAGGCCGGTCTGCGGGCCCTTCCAGAAATACATGGCCGCGGAGAGCGGCAGCCAGACCAAGCTGGTGCCTACGAAAGGCACCAGCGCGGCCAGCGACGTCAGCAGGCCGAACATGGCGGGGGCGGGGACGCCGGCCAGCCAGTAGCCGAGGGCGCCGATCAGGCCCTGCATGCCGGCGGTGAGCAGCAGGCCGCGGACCACGGCCATCGTGGTGACGTAGAGCTGGCGGGCGATGCGGTGCTTGTACTCCTGGTCCATCGGCAGGATATCGATGAGCCATTTGAGGAAGCGCTCCCCGTCCCGGAACAGGGCGAAGAGGGCGATGATCACCACGGCCAGGTTGACGAAAAAGAACAGGATGTTCTTCAGGATGACGGTGCCGGACCGCGCGATGCTCTCCTGCAGGTTCTTGATGTTGCCGCTGACGATCTCGCGCAGGTCCAGGTCCCAGTAGTCGCGCAGTTTCTCGGGCACGGGGATCTGCAGGTCGCGCTGGGAGATGGTGGTGAGCCACTGGTTCGTTTTAGGGTAGAGCTCGCGCGACTCGCGCAGCAGCAGCCAGCCGAAGACCAGCAGCGGCAGCACTACGGTCAGCAGCGCGGTCAGCGTGGCGAGGCCGGCGGCGGCGGTGCGGTTGGAGGCCAGGCTCCGGCGGACCCAGAGGTTCAGCGGGAAGAAGATCAGCGCCAGCGTGGCCGCGGCGAGGATGGCGTTGAGGAACGGCGAGAGGATGCGCAGCAGCTGGTAGAGCAGGAACAGCAGGATGCCGAAGAAGAAGAAGCTGAAGACCTGGGCCTTGTCGAACTTAAGGAGTTTCTGCGGCGCGGGGCGGGACGTCATATGGGGTAATTATACTACACTGCCGCCGCCGGAAAATGTTATATTTTCGATAGGGATCCCATGAAAAATTACATAAAAGCCCTGGACCGCGGGGAAGTGACCACCTTCTCGCGCAACTCCTATGAGGTCGTCTTTTCCGTCTTCATGGTGGCGCTCGCGTATTTCTACCGCAACAGCCCGCAGGTGGATTACCCGGGGATCCTCTACTTCTTCCTGCTGCTGCTCGGCACCAACTTCGTCTTCAACTGGCTGCTGCGGCGCCGCGCCGCGGTGAACGTCTGGCTGATAGACCTGATCCTGCTCGTCAACTTCTGGATCATCACCGGGGTGCTGTACTGTTCCGGCGGCGGCGAGTCCTATTTCTGGGCGCTGTACCTGCTGCCCGTCTTCGCCGCGTCGCTGATGGCCAGCTTCAAGGACGCGGCCGGCATAGTGCTGCTGTGCGTGCTGGCCATAGGCGCGATGTCGTGGCCGCTCGGCGGCGGCGAGTTCGTCAAGGTGCTGTCGTTCGGCATCAAGGCGGCGGTGCTGGCGTTCTCTTCGGTCGTGGTCTACTCCACGGCGCAGTCGCGCAAGCGCGCCGAGGCCGGCCTGGCCTTCAAGCGCGGCCAGGTGGAGACGCTGGAACGGGCGATCAGCGAGAAGGAGAGCGAGATAGTCAAGACCGCCTCGGCCGCCGAGATGGGCACCCTGGTCAGCGGCGTGATGCACGACATCGGCAACGCCGTCTCCGTGATCCTGCTGAGCGCGCAGCTGGCCGAGGAGGACGGGGGAAACCTTTCCAAGGACGACGTGCAGCGCATCCTTAAAGGGGCGCGCTACGCCAAGGGCCTGATCTCCGCGGCGATGAGCATCGTCAGGGGGCAGGAATACACTTTCGAGCCGGTGCAGCTGAAGGAGGCCGCCGAGGACGCGCTGCTGCTGACCGAGTACGCCGCCCGCAGGAAGAACGCCTCCGTCGAGGTGGATATCCCCGACTTCCTGCCCACGCTGCGGGCCAGCCGCGCCCACCTCGAGCGCGTCTTCATCAACACCGTCGCCAATTCGCTGTCGTTCGTGCCGGAGAAGGGCCGCGTGCGCGTGGCCGCGAGACCCGCCGAGGGCGGGATCTCGCTGGAGATAACCGACAACGGGCCCGGCTTCCCCGCCAAGATGCTCCACGACGACGTGAAGCCTTTCGACACCACCCGCCGCGAGAAAGGCGGGACGGGGCTGGGCCTCTACGTCTGCGAGCGCATCGTGCGCCGCCACGGCGGCACGATGAAACTTTCCAATATCGACGGCGGCGGGTCCCGGATCTCCATCTTCCTGCCTTACGCAGGCCCTCCGGAAGGCGCGCCCGCCGAACAATGAAAAAAGCCCGGACCGCCGGGCTTTTTTTATCGGGGCTGCGGCCTCCCGGAACCGATCAGCGGAAGAGCCAGAAAATGTAGGCGCCCAGGGCGACCCTGTAGGCGAGGAAGGGTTTCAGGTCGCGCTTCTGCAGCCAGGACATCAGCAGCCAGATGAAGGCCAGGCCGGACAGGAAGGCCGCGCCCAGCCCCCACGCGAAGGCCGCGTCCAGCTGGGCCGGGGCGATCTTGCGGGATTCCAGCAGCGCCGCGCCGAAGATCACCGGCGTGGACAGCAGGAAGGAGAGGCGCGCCGCCGAGGCCCGGCGGTAGCCCAGGAACAGGGCGGCCATGATGGTCATGCCGGAGCGCGAGGCGCCCGGCATCAGCGCCAGGCACTGCGCGAGGCCTATCAGCAGCGCGTCGCGCGCGGTCAGCGCGCTCTCGGCGAGGGTCTGGCGCGGGCGCCTGTCCGCCAGCCAGATGAAGACCGAGAAGAAGACCAGGTTGAAGGCTATCCAGAGCGGGTTGCGGAAGGCGGTCTCGGCCAGGTGGTTGAGCAGGACGCCGGCGACCGCGGCCGGCAGCGAGGCCAGGACCAGCAGCCACAGCAGGCGGCCGTCGGGGGAGCGGGGGGCGGAGAAGCCGTCGCGGAAGATCTTGAGCCAGTCCTTGGCGAAATAGAGGGCCACCGCGCCCAGCGTGCCGAGGTGCAGCATCACGTCGTAGGCCAGGCCCTGGTACTGCCAGCCCAGCAGGCGGGGGGCCAGCGCCAGGTGCGCCGAGCTCGAGACGGGCAGGAACTCGCCCGCCCCCTGCAGTACGCCGAGAACCGCCGCGTGAAGCTCAGTCATGTCCTATCTCCGTGCCGGGGTAGTAATGTCTCAGGATGTCCCGGTATTTGAAGCCCTTGCGGGCCATGCCCTCCGCGCCCCACTGGCACATGCCGACGCCGTGGCCGTTGCCCTTGCCGTCGAGCAGGACGTAGTCCTGGCCGTTGAGGATGCGGAAGAAAGTGCTGCGCACCGCGTTCCAGCCGGCCCGCCGGCCTATGCCGTGGTAGAACTCGGTGGCGCCGAGCCCGACCGTCCTGCGCTGCGTGCGCAGCTCCAGCTCGGCCGCCCGGCCCGAGGCGCCCCAGCGGGAGATCTTGAGCCCGCGGGCCTCCTCGTCGGGCAGGATCCAGCCGGCCCGGCGCGCCAGGCGGGTAAGGCCGCTGAAATAGATCTTGGTCTTCCACCTGAAGTTGGGCGCTATGGAACAGTAGGGGTGCCCGGGCGGCCCGTCGCGCACCGAGATCAGGTAGGGCTTGGCCTCGAAAGGCCAGACGTCGGTCATCCGCTCGGTGCGGCCGCCGCAGATGGAGTGGTAGAAGGTTGCGGCGAGCTCGCCTTTGTAGTAGAGGACCTCGTTCCTGGTGGCCCGGGCCGCGGCGAGGGCCTTGGCGCTGACCGCGCCCTGGCCGGTGTAGAGCTGGCAGTGCGTGGAGTCGCAGAGGTTGTAGCCTTCCCCGGCGTGGATGCGCAGGTGCTTGAGGACGTAGGTGCGGGCGGCGACGGCCTGGGCCTTGTACGCCTCGGGCTGGGAGAGGTCCGAGGCCTCGCCGGTGACTACGCCGGCGATATAGTCCTCCAGCGGGACGGAGTTGACGATCTTGAGCTGCTTCCTGGCGGACGTGAAGACGATGTCCCCGGTGTAGCTGCGGCGCGGCAGGCCGGGGCCGGACAGCCGGACCGGGGCCGAGGCGTGCACGGTTATGGACTTGGCCGGGCCGGCCTGGAGGGCGCCGGTCATGACCACCAGCTGGCCTTTGACGGCTATCCTGGCCTTGCCGGAGAACTGGGCGCCGGCGGCGCGTACCGGCGCGGTGGTCTCCAAATTTACGGCGGAGACCTTGTGCAGGGAAAAAAGGCGGATCAGGACCTGCTTTTCGGCCGCGGCGGCGGGCGCCGCGCAGGCCAGGACCAGCAGGAGGGTCAGGACTCTCAACGGGCCTTCTCCCCGGGGGCGTAGACCTCGAGGAGCGACTTGGGGGCCCGCTCGTCCCGGCGGATGCGGATGAAGCCGGCCGGGGACAGGTCGAGGGGGGCGGAATCGAGGCAGAAGCCGGCCGCGGCGCCGAGCAGCGGCTGGTGGCCTACTACCAGCAGGGAGCCTTCGGGGTGGGAGTCCAGCATCTCCAGGATGGCCTGGACGGGGCCGTCGCTCAGGGCGGCGGAGGATTCCAGCCTGGCGGAAGGGAAGATCGAGGCCGCGATGGCGGCGGTGCGCGCGGCGCGCGCGAACGGGCTGGCGACTATGACGTCCGGGGAGAAGCCGGCCTCGCGCAGGCGGGCGGCGGCCAGGCGGACCTCCTCCTCGCCCCGGTCCGAAAGAGGGCGCTCGGCGTCGCAGCAGACGCCGGCTTCCCTGGCGCTGAGAGCATGTCCGTGGCGGAGGAAGACCAGTTCGTTCATAGGCATATTCTACAAATTTTGGCGGCGGGCCCGGGCGGGCTTTTTCTCCGACGTAAAAGCGTTATTTTTTAACGGCGCGAAAGGGCTATTAATTCTTCTAATCGGCCGGCGCGGCGCGCCTGCGGGCCGCCTCCGCGGGCGTCATTGGGCGCCGAGGCCGCGGGGAGGGGCGGATATTATAAGATACGCTAATAAACCGCGTTTTAGCCCCTGGTCGCGCCCCGCCGTGCGGCGGGGGATAACGTAGGTAAATTGAATATAATATAGGGGCAGCACGCGTTAACACGAAAACGGAGGTCACCAGGTGAATTACCACATACTGCAGAAAGACAACCTCAACTGCTTTATCAAGAGCCTCGCCAAGCAGATGAAGGTCTACGCCCCTGTAGCCAAGGGCTACAATAACTTTGCTTTCGAAGAGGTAACCGAGGCCGAGCAGATCTCGATGGATTACATCCCGACGATCCTGCCGCCGAAGAAGTACTTCATGCCGCCGCGCGAGAAGATGCTGGACTTCGACCTGAACGGCGGCAAGCCGCAGGACAAGGCCGTCCTCGAGGCCGAGAAGCTGGCCGTCTTCGCGGTGCACACCTGCGACCTGGCCGGCATCCAGTGCCTGAACATGGTCTTCTCCGAGCGGCCCCGCGACTACAATTACCTGCTCCGCAAGGAGAACATAGTCATCATCGGCCTCGAGTGCAACAAGTACTGCGACGGCAACGCCAGCTGCGCGCTGGTGGGCAACCACTACCCTAACGGCGGCTACGACCTGTTCTTCACCGACATCGGCGACAAGTGGATCATCCACGTCAACACGCAGAAGGGCGAGGAACTGGTTGAGGGTATGGGCCTGGGCAAGGCCTCCGTCGCCGACATGACCGCGCTCGGCAAGGTGCGCGAGGCCAAGAAAGAGGCCTTCGGCAACGAGATCGGCGTGGAGCCGAAAAAGCTCACCGAGGTCTTCGCGAAGGGCATGGACAGCAAGGTCTGGCACGACGTGGGCTCCCGCTGCGTCAGCTGCGGCAACTGCACCAACGTCTGCCCCACCTGTTACTGCTTCGACATGACGGACAGCATCAACCTCGACATGAAGACCGGGTCGCGCAACCGCACCTGGGATTCCTGCCAGTTCGAGACGTTCGCCACCGTGGCCGGCGGGGAGAACTTCCGCGAGGAGCGCGCGCACAGGCAGCGCCACCGCTACTACCGCAAGTTCAAGTATCCGCTCGACAAGTTCAACCGCGCGTTCTGCACCGGCTGCGGCCGCTGCACCCGCACCTGCATGGCCAAGATCAACCTGAAGGACACCCTGAAGGCCCTGGCCGCCGAGAGCAAATAAGGGGACATCATGACCGAGATACACAACTCCAACTGGAAACTCCGCAAAGGGCAGATCATCGCCGCCAAGCAGATGACGGCCACCGAGAAGTGGTTCGACATAAAGCTCGAGGACGGCGACCTGGACCACGAGCCCGGGCAGTTCGTGCAGGTAGAACTCTACGGCGTCGGCGAGGCGCCGATCTCCGTCTGCTCCAGCCCCACGAAGCGCGGCTCTTTCGAGCTGACCGTGCGCTCGGCCGGCCGCCTGACCAAGCATATGCACTCGCTCGGCAAGGGCGACTGGCTCGGCATCCGCGGGCCGTTCGGCAAGCCGTTCCCGGTGAAGCTGATGACCGGCAACGACCTGCTGTTCGTGGCCGGCGGCCTCGGCATAGCGCCGCTGCGCTCGCTGATCAACTATGTGATGGACAACCGCCGCGAGTTCGGCAAGGTGGACATCCTGCTCGGCTGCAAGACGCCGACCGACATGCTCTTCGGCGACGAGATCAAGCTCTGGCAGAAGCGCATGGACGTCAACTTCTCCTGCACCGTGGACCGCTCGGCCCCGGACTGGAAGGGCAACGTCGGCCTGATCACCAGCCTGATCCCCGGCGTGACGATCAACCCGGAGAAGACCTTCGGCGTCGTGGTCGGCCCCCCGATCATGTACAAGTTCGTCATCGCCGAGCTCCTGAAGAAGAACCTGCCGGAGAAGCAGATCGTCCTGTCGCTCGAGCGGCACATGAAGTGCGGTATGGGCAAGTGCGGCCATTGCCAGATAGACCACCCGAAGAACTACTACTGCTGCAAGGACGGCCCCACCTTCACCTACGAAGAGGTGAAGGACTCGAAGAAACTTTAATACGGAGAACATACGATGAAAACCGCTAAGAAAGATACGAAAGCTCCGGCGAAGGCCCCGAAGGCCGCCGCCAAGCCCAAGGTGGCCTTCTTCGACTTCGCCTCCTGCGAGGGCTGCCAGCTGCAGATGACCAACCTCGGCGAGCTGCTGCTCGACATCCTGGGGGCCGTGGACGTGGTGGAGTTCCGCGAGGCCATCAGCGAGAAATGGGACAAGGATTACGACGTGGTCTTCATTGAGGGCTCGATCGGCGACCATCACGCCGAGGAGCGCCTGAAGAAGATCCGCGCCCGCGCCAAGGTGCTGATAGCCTACGGCGCCTGCGCCTGCACCGGCGGCGTCAACGGCATGAAGAACGGCTTCGAGCTCGACGAGATCCGCCAGAGCGTCTACGGCAAGGACTACAAGCTCTTCGACAGCACGCCGACCAGGGCGATCGACCAGGTGGTCAAGGTGGACTACTACATCAACGGCTGCCCGGTGTACCCGCCGGAGATCATAGAGGTGGTGAAGCACGCGCTGCGCGGCCTGCCCTACACCGTGCCGGACAACCCGGTCTGCTCCGAGTGCAAGCTCAACGAGAACGTCTGCATGTACGAGCGCGGCGTGGCCTGCCTGGGCCCGTGGACCAAGGCCGGCTGCAACTCCTGGTGCGTCAACAACGGCAACATCTGCTACGGCTGCCGCGGCGAGGTGAAGAACCCCGCGAAGAACGCCGCCAAGGACGTCATCTCCAAATACAACCTCAAGCCCGAACTCATCACCAAGAAGTTCGAGATGTACAACAAGTGCAAGGAAGGTGCTAAATAATGGCTGCCACTAAGGACCTGGATATCAAGGTAGAGTACGTGACCCGCGTAGAGGGCCACGGCAACATCGTCGCCAACGTCAAGAACGGCAAGATAGAGAAGTGCGAGTTCCACGTCGTGGAGACGCCCCGCCTGTTCGAGGGCATGCTGCGCGGCCGCAGCATCTTCGAGGCGCAGCACATCACCAGCCGCATCTGCGGCATCTGCTCCTGCGGCCACTCGCTGGCCTCCGTCGCCGCCGCCGAGGACGCGCTGGGCGTGACGCCGACCGAGCAGACGATCAAGCTCAGGAAGCTGCTGCTGGACTACGAGTTCCTCGACAGCCACGTGCTGCACGCCTTCCTGCTGGTCGCCCCCGACGCTCTCGGCGTGCCCTCCTTCGTGCCGCTCGTGGCCACGCACAACAAGACCGTGCGCCAGATCCTGCGCCTGAAGAAGGCCGTCAACGACGTCTGCGACATCCTCGTCGGGCGCCATACGCACCCGATCACGATGATCGCCGGCGGCTGGACCAAGCTGCCCAGCCCGAAGGAGATCGACAGGCAGATCGAGATCATGGAGGGCATGACCGCCGAGCTGGAGCCGCTGCTCAAGCTCGCCAAGACGCTCAAGCTGCCGAACTTCCACCGCGAGACCGAGTACGTGGCCCTCGTCAGCGACGACGGCGAGTACCCGATGCTGCTGGGCGATATCGGCTCCTCCGAGGGCAAGCGCGTCTCCAGGAAGGAGTACCGCAAGTCCACCAACGAGTTCATCGATCCCCGCTCCTCGGCCAAGTTCACCAAGTGGAACAAGGACAGCCTGTTCGTCGGCGCGCTCGCCCGGTTCAACCTGAACTACGACAAGCTGCACCCGAAGGCCAAGGCCTACGCCAAGGAGATCGGGCTCAAGCCGGTCTGCCATAACCCCTTCATGAACACTATGGCGCAGGTGGTGGAGATCATCCACTGCTACCACCACGCGCTGGCGATCCTGAAGGACCTCAAGAAGCACGGCCTGGACTACTCCCAGCAGATCACCGTGGGCGTCAACGAGAAGGGCTCGGTGCCGGTGCGCGCCGGCGACGGCGTGGGCTCGGTGGAGGTGCCGCGCGGCATCCTGCACCACAACTACGTCACCGACAAGGACGGCATGATCAAGGCCGCCAACTGCATCATCCCGACCAACCAGAACGTCAACAACATCGAGCACGACTTCGCCAAGTTCCTGCCGGAGATCCTGAACCTGAAGAAGGACGAGATCCGGCTGCACCTGGAGATGCTGGTGCGGGCCTACGACCCGTGCATCTCGTGCTCCGCGCACTACCTCGATGTCAGCTTCGTGGAGTAAAGAGGTAGCCGCCGCGCTGGCCCCGAAGGGCCGGACGCTGGTGATAACGCTGGGCAGTACGTTAAGGGCCGACGATGGCGTCGGCCCTTACGTTTGCTCGGGCGTGAAGTTCTCGCGCCCGGAGCTGCGCCTGCTGGACGCCGGCACCACGCCGGAGAGCGTGGCGCAGACCGCCATAGACTGGAAACCCGACAAGATCATCCTGGTGGACGCCGCGCACTTCAAGGGGCGGGCGGGGGAACTGCGCGTGATCCCGCTGGAGGACATCAACCAGGCCATGCCGATCTCCACCCACAGCTTCCCGCTGTCGGTGACCTTCTCGATAGTGAGGGAGGACACCGGGGCGGAGCTGGTGGTGGTGGGCGTGCAGGCCAAGTCGCTGGACTACGCGGAGGGGCTGTCCCCGGAAGTGGAAGAGGCCGGCCGAAAATTGGTAGATTACTTCAATTCTTTGTGAACTGAGAGGCCGGATGTCCTTATTCAAGATCAAGTCGGTGGACAGCATAGTGGCGGAGTCGGAGAAGCCGGGGGAGAAGCTCGCGCGGGTGCTCGGCGGCTTCGACGTGACGATGATCGGCATAGGCGCCATCATCGGCGCCGGCATCTTCGCGATGGTGGGAGAGGCCGCGGTCAAGGGGAACGCCGGCCCCTCGCTGATAATCTCGCTGCTGATCACGGCCGTGGCCTGCGGCTTCTGCGCGCTGTGCTACGCGGAGCTGGCGGCGATGGTGCCGATAGCGGGCTCCGCCTACACCTACGCCTACGCGACGATGGGCGAGCTGATAGCCTGGATCATCGGCTGGGACCTGATCCTGGAGTACGCCATCGGCAACGTGGCCGTGGCCATCAGCTGGTCGGGCTATTTCAACGACTTCTTGAAGAGCCTGACGGGCCTTGAAGTGCCGGTCTGGCTGCGGCTGGACTACCATACCTTCCTGCTGCGCGGCTACGATATCGCCTCGGTGCCGCACCTCTTCGGGATCCCGATAGTCTTCAACCTGCTCTCGGTCTCGGTCACGGCTGTGCTGACCTGGCTGCTGATCAAGGGCATCAAGGAGAGCACCCGGTTCAACTCGCTGATGGTGGGCATCAAACTGCTGGTGCTGGCGGTCTTCGTCGGGGTGGGCTTCTACTACTTCAAGCCGGGCAACTGGGTGCCGTTCGCCCCGGGCGGCTGGACCGGCATCCAGGCCGGCGCGGCCTATATCTTCTTCGCCTATATCGGCTTCGACGCGGTCTCGACGGTGGCCGAGGAGACCAAGAACCCGATGCGCGACATGCCGGTGGGCATAATAGGGTCGCTGCTGATCTGCACGGTGATCTACGTGCTGGTGGCCGTGGTGCTGACGGGCATGATGCCGTTCACCGAGCTCAAGACCAAGATAGCCGAGCCGCTGGTGGCGGGCCTGGAGTACAACCACGCCGCGCGCTGGCTGGTGGGCCTGGTGTCGCTGGGCGCGGTGGTGGCCACGACCGCCGTGCTGCTGGTGTTCCAGATGGGCCAGCCGCGCATCTTCTTCTCGATGAGCCGCGACGGGCTGCTGCCCAAGTACTTCGCGAAGGTGCACCCCGTGCACAAGACCCCGCACGTCACCACGATCTGGACCGGCATCTTCGTGGCCTTCTTCTCGGCCTTCTTCAGCCTCGACGTGATGGCCGAGCTGTGCAATATCGGGACGCTGTTCGCCTTCATCCTGGTCTGCGCCGGGGTGATAATCCTGCGCCGCAGGGACCCGGCGCGCCACCGGCCTTTCAAGGCCCCGGGCGGGATGCTGACGCCGCTGCTGGGCATAGGCTTCTGCCTGTACCTGATGCTGGGCCTCACGTTCATGACGTGGATGCGTTTCGTGGGCTGGCTGGCGGTCGGGCTTGTGATATACTTTATGTACGGCTTCAAGAACTCGCGCCTGCGCAACGGCGCCCCCGAAAACGCCTCCGCATAAAATAGGGACAGCGCCCTGTTGATAACTGGAAAAAGTAACGATAATTTAAGGACAAAAATAGGTGACAGCTCCCCACAAAATAGGGCGCTGTCCCCAATTAAGGAGAACGGCATGCTGGACAAGATGAAGCAGCTTTGGGAGCTGAAGAAGAAGATGGACGAGGTAAAGAAGGAGCTGGACGCTCTGGAGATGGCCAGCGAGGACAGCCTGGTCAAGGTGACCGTGAGCGGCTCGCAGGAGGTGCGCAAGGTCGAGATCAAGGCCGACCTGGCCGCTCTCGACAAGGCCAAGCTCGAGGCCTCCCTCGCGGAGACGATGAGCCGCGCCGTGCGCGAGAGCCAGAAGGCCGCCGCGCAGAAGATGAGTTCGCTGGGCGGGCTGCCCGGCCTGGGAATGTAAAAGAACGCTTCAGCTAAAAAAGGGGACAGGCTACTTTTTCCGGGAAAAAGTAGCCTGTCCCCTTTTTTTAAGGTCGGCGGGTTATTTCAGCTGGTAGGAGGTGAGCTTTATCGTCTCCTGGTGGTCCTCGGCGTTGACCTGCTCGTAGACGAGGCCCACGCCGGGGGCGTAGTCGCGCTCGGCGGAGCCTGCGTCGCCGCCGCCCAGCCTGGTCACTATCTTCAGGCAGCCGTTGTAGGTGCCGGCGGGCACGGTGACCTTGGCGTTAAGCGCGGCCACGCGGCTGCGGTCGGAACCCTCGTTCCAGGTCATGTTGTAGGTCAGCGGGAAAGGGATCTCGACTCGGGGGCCGTAGAGCGGGGAGTCGGAGGCGCTGATGCCGGCGGGGGTGGAGGCGATGCTGAAGTTGGAGACCTTCGGCTTGGTCTTGTTGAAGATGACCATGTTGATGCGCACGGACTTCTCGGCGTCGGAGTAGTCAAGGAACTCCACGCGGACGACCTTGACGCCGGTGAACTCGCTGGAGGTGTACTCGTACTCGTAGACGGCCTTCTTGTCGAGCGGCAGGTAGTCGGCGGCGGGGGTGTCGGTATAGCGGCCGTCGGAGATGCTGACGGGGGGCGGGACGGTGAAGGGGGTCATGTCCTGGGCGGCGCGGGCGAACTCGGCGGCGAGGACGGCGTCCGTGCGCGAGAGCACGGCGTCGAGGGCGGCGTTCTGGGCGGCGGCGCCGAGGGGCGCGGCCAGCGCGACTAAAAGCGAAATAGCGAACTTTTTCATAGCAACAAGCCTCCGAAAATATAAACTTCTATATTTCCCGATACTTTGTGCTAAGTTCCTTAAGGTAGGTGGAAACTTAACGCGCCTTCCGTCGATATGGAAGGACATCACCGCGCTGGCAGTCTTTGGACTTTTCGGATACCTTCGCGGCTTGTAAGGTACGGTAACGTACTACTATCATATCAAATCCGCCCCGCCCTGTCAACGTTATCGCGACATTTGCGACTTTTGCGATTTCCCGCCACGGAGGTCCGCCAAGGGGATGCCTTTCGAGGGATGTCGCGGAAGGCCCGGCTTGCGTAAGGCCGCCTGACGCGCATAGCGCTTGATGCGGCACGGCCATAGGCCAGCGCCGGGCCTGAGCGAACAAGGTGCGGCCACGGTGTGGCCGACACCGACCCGAGGAAGGCATCCCCTTGGCGGACCGACTTCGCTTCTCGCGGTCCGGCCCCCGGGCCCGTGGCAGGCCAGAACTGTGTCCGAAGTGCGGGAGGGGAGATTTTGTATAATTGAGGCATGCACGAATGGGCTTTGGCGGAGTCGGTCATCAAGAGCGCGGTGGAGCACGCCGGTGAGCAGAAGCTTAAGAAGCTCAAGGAGACCGGCGTGGTCTTCGGCGAGCTGCAGGCTATAGATAAGGAGATCTTCTCCTTCGCCTTGGAAGAGCTGCGCAAGCAGTTCCCGGCCGCCGCCGCCTGCCGCTTCAAGATCGAGGTGGAGCCCGCCGCCTTCCGCTGCAAGGCCTGCGCGCACGAATTCCCGCTCAAAGGGCTCAAGAAGACCAAGGACGAGGCCGAGTTCATCCACTTCGTCCCCGAGATGGCCCATACCTTCCTGAAGTGCCCCAAGTGCAAAAGCCCGGATTTTGAGATAGCCCGCGGCCGCGGGGTCTCCATCAGCTACATCAAGGGCGAGAAATGACCATAGATCCCCGTCCGTCCGTCATAGCGGAAAGGCTCAAAGGCGTAAAGCGCGTCATAGCCGTCACCGGCTGGAAAGGCGGCATCGGCAAGAGCGTGACCGCCTCGACGCTTGCGCTGCTGCTCGCGAAGCAGGGCTACAGGACCGGCCTCTTCGACCTGGATTTCGCCGGCGCCTCCGACCATCTCGTCCTCGGCGCCAAAGGCCTCTTCCCGAAAGAGGAGAAAGGCCTCGAACCTCCGGTCTTCGAGGGCGTCAAGTTCATGTCGGTCGTGTTCTTCTCCGAGAACAAGGCCGTGCCGCTGCGCGGCGCCAACGTTTCGGACGCCATCATAGAACTCCTGGCGATAACGCAGTGGGGGGAGCTGGATTTCCTGGTGCTCGACATGCCGCCAGGCATCAACGACGCCGCGCTGGACGTGATGCGCTTCGCCAAGGGCGCCGAGGTGCTGGCCGTCACCGTCCCGTCGGTGCTGGCTCACGACGTGCTGGAGCGCTCGCTGGCGCTCTACCGCCGGCTCGGCGTGCCGGTGCTCGGCGTGGTGGAGAACATGTCCGACGGGCGCAGGCCCGCGGGCGCCTGCGCGGCCATCCGCCGCGACCCGAAGCTCGAGGCCGCGCTGGGCCGCCCGGCGGCGCTGCTGAAGACGGCTTTCGCGAGGGACCTGCGGCGCGCCGCCGCGAAGGCCGGCCTGGCGTAGATGGCGGGGTATTACCGCGATAAGGCCAGGACGGCCCTGCGCTTCAACGCGCTGATGGCTGCCGTGCTGGGCTTCACCGCCACCTTCCTCCTCTTCGCGGGCAAGCTGCCCTTCCCCAACAAGGTCGCCTGGTTCTCCCTCGTTTCGTCCTGCAGCTACGCCCTCTATTTCCTCTTTTTCGACTGGATCTTCCGCAACTGCTACCGCACGGCGGGCATAGCGCTCAGCCAGGTGGGCTCCGTCATAATAACCATCTCGATCTACTATACCGGCGGCGTGGTCTCCCCGCTGCCTTTCCTCTACATGGCCATCCTGGTCTCCGAGGCCATCTACGGCCTGGAGAACCCGCTGACGGTGCCGGTCAGCGCCCTGGGCTACCTGGTGGTGGTCTGGGGCATCTATTACGGCGCCCTGCCGAACCCGGCCCCCTGGGCTGCCGAGGCTTACGCGCGCCCGGCTTTCCCGCTAATAATCTCCGCGCTGCTGGTCCCGTACCTGGCCCTGACCAAGAACCTGAGCGACCGGATCATCCGCAACCTGCGCTCGGCGATAGCGCAGGAGGCCTCCGAGAAGGACGCCCTCGTCCGCAAGTTCTCGGAGCTCAACTCCACTACGCAGCTGGGCGTGCTGGCCCACCGCATCGCGCACGACCTGCGCGGCCCGATAGCCTCCATCTCCGGCTATATCCAGGTGGAATCGCTCAAAGAGAAGCCCCCTGCCGAAAAGGCCACGCTCAGGGAGCTGGAGGACGTGGTGGCCAACATGTCAGAGTCGCTGCGCGGCATCACGCGCTTCGGCCGGGCCGGGGGCGGCCGGACCGAGCGGATAGTGCTGCACGAGTTCATGGACACGCTGCTGGCCATAGTCAGGTTCTCGCCGCAGGCCGAAGGCGTGGCCTTCAAACGGAACTACGGCGGGGGGGGGCTGGTGTCGGCCTCCCGGGCCGACCTGCAGCAGGCCTTCTTCAACGTCCTTAAGAACGCCGTCGAGGCCGTGCGCGACAATCCCGGCGAGAAGCTCGTCGAGGTGTCGGTCCGCGCCGAAAACGGCGACGCGGTGGTGGCCATCGCGGACAACGGGCCCGGCATACTGCCGGAGCTGCTGCCCTCCATCTTCAAGAGGTCCATTACCACCAAGAAGGAAGGCACCGGGGTCGGCATGATCATAACGCGCGACCTGCTGCGCCGCAACGGCGGCGACGTGGAGCTGCGCAACCGGCCCGAGGGGGGGCTGGAAGTAGCGGCCCGCCTGCCGATCGGCTGAAGGCCTTTCTCCGGCGGCCGAAACATGCTATCATTGACCGGGGGTTGACTTCAGACAACATGCCGGTCTACCTGATAACCTACACAGTCCTCTTCTGGGTGCCCGCCCTGCTGTTCGCGTTCTTCCTGCTGGGCCGGCTGCCCCGGGCCCGCCGCAAGGGCTTCTGGGCCGCCTCGGCCGCGATGGCCGCCGTCTCGGTGGTCATGGAATACCTTTTTCTTAAGTTCGACGTCTGGTTCTTCTCGGAGAAGATAGACCGCCTGGTGGGCTGGCGGATAGGGGGCGCGCCGGTGGAGGAGTTCGTCTTCTGGTTCGGCGCCACGCCGTTCTGCCTGGCCGTCTACCTCTCCTACGCCAAGCTGTTTAAAAAAGATGCCTGATATAGACGAGCTTCTCAGCGACGGGGACAGGAAAAAGAAGGACGCCACGGCGCAGAAACGCTGGCCGGCCAGCGTCGTCCTGGCCGCGCCGTTCTTCCTTTTCGTCATCCCGCTCTACCGGGCCGCGCGGGAGCGGGTCAACTGGAAGGCCGCGGCGGCGCTGGTGGCCACCTTCGAGGTCCTGATGTTCTTCGCCGAGTTCTTCTCGGTCTCGCGCGGCCACTGGATCTGGAACCCCAACCGCACCCTCGGCCCGGCCGTCTTCGGCATCCCGATAGAGGAACCGCTGCTCTACTACTGGTTCCCGCCGCTCTTCGTCGTGATACTGATGCACGCCTTCGAAGGCTTCTTCGCCGGGCGGGAGAAGGGAGAACGATGGCGCTGACGCTGTTCGAGATCTGGATGTACGTGCAGGTCCCGCTGGTCTGGTGGCTTTTCCGCCGGTTCGCCGGGCGCAACGTGGCCGGGGAGATGATCGCCGGCGCGATGATAGGGCTCTTCAACGAGTTCGCGACCGAGCCGCTCTGGGACTACCACCTGCGGATAACCTTCTACAAGGATACGCCCGTCGGGATAATACTGAGCTGGGCGGTCATGTTCACGCTGGTGGTATATTTCTCCGAGACCCTCTACAAGTTCTTCAGGAAGAGGCCCTCCGTGCGGCCGGGCGACAAGTCCATCTTCCTCTTCGACCTGCTCGCGGCCGTGCTGATCTCTTTCCCGATAGAGACGCTGGGCGTGAAGGCCGGCGTCTGGACCTACCGCTACGACCGGCTCAACTGGGACTGGGGTACGGTACCGCTGGTGAAGATGCCGTGGGAGGCGCTGTTCGGCTACTGCCTGCTGATGCTGGTGGGGCCCACTTTCGTGCGCGCCTGGGAGCGTACTTTCGACGAGGTGGTGCCCGGGGGCGGCAAATGAGCATGGACATACTCGAGGGCATCGGCCTGCTGCAGGCCCCGCTGATGTGGTGGGTGTTCAGGCGCTTTTTCAAGCGCGACATGACCGGCGAGATGATCGCCAGCGCCATCGTCGGCGTGGTCTGGGAGGTGGCCACCGAGCCCCTCTGGGATTACCATTTCAAGCTGACCTATTACCGCGACGCGCCTTTCGCGGAGCTTACCGGCTGGATGGTGATGTTCCCGCTGGTCATACTGCTCTCGGAGAAGCTCTACCGGCTGGCGCTCCGGACCGACCGCGTGCGCCCGCACGACAAGCGCATCTTCTTCTTTGATATAATCAGCGGGATACTGGTCTGTCTGCCCCTTGAAGCCGTGGGGGCCAGGCTGGGGGTGTGGCAGTACCGGCAGGACGTGCTGCATTGGGATTGGGGGATGATACCTCTGCTGAACCTCCCCTGGGAAGTCCCTTTCGGCTACGCGCTGCTGCTGCTGATAGCCCCTACCTTCATACGCTACTGGGAGAAGGACTTCGAACATGCAGGGAACTAGCTCCGATGCCGCGTTGGTGAGAGGGGTGCTCGGGCGCAAATACCTGAGGCAGCAGGCCATGCTCTCTTCCGTAGTCTGCCTGCTCGGCAGCCTGTTCTTCTATCTGCTGCCGTCCTTCCCTTTCGACAGGCGGATAGCCTTTTTCTCCATGGCGGGCGCGGTCCTTTACGGCGCCTTCTATCTCTCTATCGACCGGTTGAAAGGCCGGTACTACCTGATAATCACCGCGCTGAGCGTCCTGGCCCTGGCCGTGGTCTCCGTCATAGTCCATATGACGGGAGGGATAGTTTCGCCGTTCATCTTCTTCTATTTCGCCATCCTCATCTCCGAGGCCGCTTACGGCGTAGAGCGGCACCTGAGCGTCGCTGTGGCGGCGCTCCTTTTTTCCGCGCTGATAGCCTGCGAGTATTTCGGGGTCCTGACGCATTCCGCCTCGGCTTCGGCCGTCTACGCAAGCCTGCCCACCACGCTGCTGCTGGTTGCCACCATAGTCGTCTTCATGTTCGTCACCGGCTCCATCGGCCGCTTCATCATCAGGCAGCTGCGCCGCGCCGTCGAGGAGGAGGCCGCCGAGAAACAGGCGGTCATCTCCAAGCTCAACGAACTCGAGGCTCATTCGCAGATAGGCATCCTGGCCCACCGCATCGCGCACGACCTGCGCGCGCCCCTTTCCTCCATCTCGGGCTACGTCCAGATGGAGATGCTGCGCCGGCACAGCGCCGAGGACGCGGCCGCGCTCAGGGATATCAGCGCGGTGGTGGACGGGATGGTGGAGTCGCTCAAGAACATCACGCAGTTCGGCAAATCCACCTCCCATCCCCCGGAGCGGATCCGGCTGGGCGAGTTCCTGCAGATGCTGCTCGCGGTGATCTCCTACTCGCCGCAGGCGCGCGGCGTCACCATAAAGAAACTTTTCCCGGCCAGCCTGGACCTGCAGATAACGGCCGCCAAGGCGGACCTGCAGCAGGCGTTCTTCAACGTCCTGCGCAACGCCGTGGAGGCGGTCCGCGACAACGCCGGGGAGCGCCTGGTCTCCGTGGACGCGCAGGCGGCGGGGGCCGAAGTCGAGATCTCCGTCATCGATAACGGGCCGGGGATGCAGCCGGAGCTCCTGAAACAGCTTTTCCGGAAAGCCGTCACTACCAAGAAGGACGGCACCGGCGTAGGCCTGCTGATCACGCGGGACCTGCTGGTCCGCAACGACGGGGATATTCAGTTCTTCAACCTGCCGGAGGGCGGCCTGCGCGCGGTAATGCGGTTCCCGCTGGCGTGAAGCGCGGCGGGCGCGCTGGACGCGGGTCTCCGGCGGGAGCGGATCTGCGGAGGATGGACTTCCATGGAGGTGGAAATGCGTAAGGCTTCTTATGCGGGGAGTATGGCGGTATGGTTCCTGGCTTCGGCCGCGGCCTTTCCCGGGCTGGCGGCGGCTTCCGGCTACGAGTTCGACGGCATCGGCGCCAAGGCGATAGCCCGCGGAGGGGCCGTCATCGCCGACGACGCGGACTGGACGGCCATCTACTGGAACCCGGCCGGTCTTTCGGGCGTAAAGGGCCGGGAGGCCGGGCTGGAACTGCGGGGGGGCTACAGCTACTCCAAGGACGGCAACTCTTTCACGATACCGCTGGGGGCCGGCGCTTCGTACAGCCCCTTCGGCAAGGACCGCGCCCAGGCAGGTTTCGTGATCGGCTCCTTCGGCGCGGTGATCCCGCTGGACGGGGACAGCGCCATAGCCGCCGGCGCCTACACTCCCCTGCTGCAGGGCGCGGATTTCAGGGACGCGGCCCCGGGCGACCCGCTGGTGACCTCTCTCGATTACGAAGGCAGCGTGATCGTGGGCGTGGGCAACGTCTCCTACGCGCGCAGGCTCGGCGAGAAATTCTCGGCCGGCCTGGGAGTCAACGTCATCTACGGCGCGCTCTCCGCGGAGTCCACGATAGGCTGGGGCGCTACGGCCGGGGCGTTCGTCCCGACGCTGGCCCCGGTGGCCGGCATGGCCCAGAAGAACAAGAAGGAGGCCGACGGCTACGGCGTGGAAGGCGTGGCCGGCGTGACCTACGAGCTTAACGACCGCTGGCGCTTCGGCGCCGTGGCCAGGAGCGGCGCCCGGGTGGAGCTGAAGGGCGAAGAAAAGGTCTACCTGAACGGGGCCTACCGGCAGCAGAGCGATTTCGAGATGCCGGTGCACCACCCGGCCACCACCGGCGTCGGCGCCGCCTGGCGTGCCGGTAACGGGGTCAAGCTCTCCTGCGACTTCACGCAGACCTGGTGGAAGGCTTTCTCCAACGCCCTCACCTACGACAGCCCCGTCGGCCTGCTGAACAGCTCCGGCAAGACCTACCACTGGAAGAACTCCTACAAGTTCCGCCTCGGAGCGGTGAAGCGCCTGAACGGGAAGAACGAGGTGGAGGCCGGCTACGCTTTCGACACGCCCGCCATAGACGCCAAGAGCATAGACTTCGCCACGGCCATCGACGTGCCGATGCACCGCTTCTCCGCCGCGTGGACCCGGACCTGGTCGCCTTTCGAGACCACGCTGGGCGCGCTGGCCGGCGCGGGCCGCCGCACCGCGGGGGGCGTGGACTACTCGCTGAAGGGCTGGTACGTGATGGGCGAGGCACGCTACCGCTTCTGATATGGACGCCGCCCTTCCGGCAGAAGAGAAGAACGTTTCCCTCGCGATAGGGATCTTCATGGCCGCGGTGATCGCGGCCTCCACGGTGCTTCACCACCTGTTCCCCCAGGTCCTGTCGGTGCCGCCTAACGACGGCGTCAACTTCAGCGGCTACCTGCAGATGTTCCTGCTGGACCTGGTCCCTATAGGCATAGGGGCGGTCTGCTTCTACCACGCGCTGGGCAAGTACGGCCGCTACGGGGCCATGATGTTCCTGGGCGGCTCGTTCTTCTTCACGGGCCTGGCCGAGAACGTCTGGGTGCTGCTGGGGCGCTACCACCTGATCTCGGCCTTCTCCAGCCAGCTCAAGGACGTCTCCGGCACTTACTACTTCACGCGGGGCTTCTTCTGGTGGGGGGAGATCCCGGCGGTGATCTGCCTGTCCTGGTTCTTCATAGCCTACGCCTGCGTGCACATCGCCGACGTGCTGCTGCCCAGGCTCTCCATCTGGGTCAAGGCCGCCCTCGGCGGGTTCCTGGCCCTGAGCCTCGATCTGTGGCTGGACCCCGTGCAGGTGCACCCGTACTGGCAGTCGTGGAAGTGGATCTCGAACGAGAGCATCAAGCTCTTCTCGATACCTCTGTCCAATTTCGCCGGGTGGTTCCTGGTCATAGGCCTTTTCGCCGTGGCCTTCGACCGGCTGCCGCGCATCACGGCGCGCTGGGGCGTCCGGAAAGGCTCCGGGCTGTTCTTCCTGCTGCTGATAGCGCTCAAAGCCGCGGTGCTGACTCTGCTGATGGTCTACGGCGTGATCGCTATGAAATACGTGGTGCCGCCGGTCAACTTCACGCTCTGGGGTGTCTGACATGTCCAAGAAGACCTTCGCCGCCCTTCCTATATTCGCTTTCCTGGCCTACTGGACCTGGGCCTGCCTGCTCTGCGCGCTGATAACGCGCGACCCCAGGCTGCTGAAGATAGGCTTCGTCTCCCTGCCCGTCCCGCTGGCCTGCGCGCTGGGGCTGCGGCGGATATTTTCAGAGGAGGAAGCCTAGCCGCGTGGAAACGTGCCGCGGCTTTTTGGCATAATCAGAGTATCCGCAGAGGAACGGGGTGCGAAGCCCCGGCTGCCCCGCAACGGTGATGCCGCAAGGCTAAGCCCGGTCTACTGCGGACCCCGCGAGGGGATTTCCGAGGGGGAACAAGGGCCCTTTCTCTTTGGAAAGGGCTTTCTTTTTTATGCGACGACTCGTCCTGCTCCTGCCGTTCTGCCTGCCCGCCGCGCCCGCGGCGGCCCTGCGCGCCGTCTCGCTGATGCCTTCCTACACCGAGATCGTCTTCGCCCTCGGCGCCGGCAAGGACCTGGTGGGCGTCTCCAATTTCTGCGACTACCCGCCGGAAGCGGCTAAGATAGAGAAGGCCGGCGACTACCTGCGCCCCAACGTTGAGAAGGTCTACGCGCTGAAGCCCGACGTGGTCTTCACCGGCGCCTGGGCCGGCAAGTCCGTGGCGAAACAGCTGGCCTCGCTGGGCGTGAAGGTGGCCGCGCTGCCCGAGGAGAAGCGGGTCGAGGACGTTTTCACCACCATCCGCCTGATAGCGGCCAGGCTGGGGCGCAAGGAGGCCGGCGAGGCGCTGGTGGCTAAGCTGGAGGCCAAGCTAAAGGCCATGCCGCCGGCCCCGGCGCATCCTATCAAGGTCTATATCGAGGCCGACGCCGGCGGGTGGACCACCGGGGGCCGCTCCTTCCTTTCCGACGCCGCG
>JAJZRA010000095.1 GCA_021847485.1 bacterium | reverse complement strand
CTGCTGGCGCGGGTCCGCTAGCCTATCTCCTTGAGCCTCTTCTTGTAGCAGTTGTCGCAGAAGCCGTGCGTGAACAGGGCTTCCGAGTGGCCGCTGATATAGGTCTCCAGCTGCATCCATTTGCCGTTGTCGGAGCGGATGCGCTTGCAGTCGGCGCAGATCGGCAGCAGCCCGCTGAGCAGCCTGACGCGGGTAAGCGCCTCCTGCAGCTTCGAGATCAGCTCCTCCCTCTCGTTTAGCAGCCCTTTGCGCTCTACCGCGTAGCGGACGGCCTTCCTGAGCTCCCTGTCCCCGAACTGTCCCTTTACCAGGTAGTCCTGGGCGCCGCGTTTCATGGCCTCCAGGCCCAGTTCCTCGTCGTCGGTGCCGGTCATCACCACCACCGGCAGCCGCGGGAAGGCCCGGCAGAAGGCCGTGACGGTGGCCTCCCCGGAGCTGTCCGGCAGCCCGAGGTCCAGCAGCGCCACGCCGGGCGGGTCCGCCGCGGCGGCCTTGAGGCCGCCGGCCAGCGTGCCGCTCACGGCGAGGCCTTCGTCCAGGCCGGCCTCGCGCAGCATGCGCCGCGTGATGCCGGCGGAGACCGGCTCGTCCTCCAGCAGCAGTATTTTCAGGATCCCGTCAGGCATATCCCACCCCCCTACCGTGATTATAGCGCATATCCGGCGGGGTTTACCCGGGCCTTTAAATTTTATATCATACTGGTATCCCCCCAACATTGGAGACCCCGTGAATTCACCGCGCCAGCCCAAGCTTTTACTTACCAGCATCATGCGCCCGATAGGCCCGGCCTACGGCGACGCCGAGAGCGTGGGCTACGAGCTGCTGCACGCGCAGGTCACGCGCGCCCAGGGCATGTTCAGCCCGCGCGCCGTGCACCGCCAGTTCTCGCTGGACTACATGGCCGAGAACCTCGAGAACCCGACGGTGGTGCTGCACTACCCCTCGAAACGCGAGCTCATCAAGGAGCTGAAGAAGGGCTACGACTACGTCGGCATCTCCTTCATCATGGTGACCTACCACCGCATGAAGGAGCTCAGCGCGCTGGTGCGCAAGTACTCCCCGGATTCCAAGATCGTGCTCGGCGGCTTCGGCACCGTGCTGCCGGACGAGGCGCTGAAGCCCTACGGCGACCATATCTGCCGCGGCGAGGGCGTGGCCTTCATGCGCGAGCTGCTGGGCCAGGCCCCGCTGAAGGAGCACAAGCATCCCCATATCGAGAGCCGCCTGCAGGTCTTCTCGAAGACCGTCGGCTACACCGGCATGATCTTCGCAGGGCTCGGCTGCCCGAACGGCTGCGACTTCTGCTCCACTTCCCACTTCTTCAAGCGCCAGCACCTGCGCCTGCTGAACACCGGCGCCGACGTCTATAACGTCGTCAAGAAGCACCTGGCCGTTAACCCCGACGCGCAGTTCACGATCCTCGACGAGGAGTTCCTGCTCAACAGGGACCGCGCGATGGAGTTCCGCGACCTGGTCATCAAGAGCGGCAAGCCGCTGGCCATCTTCGTCTTCGCGAGCTTCAAGGCCCTGTCCATGTACACGCCCGAGGAGCTGCTGGAGATAGGCGTGGACGGCGTCTGGATAGGCTACGAGGGCGAGCGCTCCGGCTACGAGAAACGCGCCAACAGCAAGTCCCCGGAAGAGATCATAAAGGGCCTCAAGGAGAACGGCATCACCGTGCTGGCCTCCATGATAGTCGGCTTCGACTACCAGACCCCCGAGATCATCAAGGCCGAGCACAAGCACCTGATGTCGCTGAAGCCCGACCTGTGCCAGTTCATGATCTACAACCCGAACCCCGGCACGCCCCTCTACGAGAAGGTGAAGGCCAAGGGGCTGTTCCGCAAGGAGTTCGCCGACAACCCCGAGCATTACTGGAAATGGGCCAGCGGCTTCCGCTCGCTGACCGAGCACCCGCACATGACCGGCCCCGAGATAGAGAAGATGCAGATGTGGTGCTTCGACCAGGATTTCCGCGAACTGGGGCCCACGATCTACCGCGTCGTGGACACGATGCTGACCGGCTACCTCAAGCACAAGGATTCCGCCAACCCGTTCCTGCGCATGCGCGCCGAGCGTTTCGCGAAGGAACTGCGCATGACCTACCCGATGTACCTGCCCGGCGAGCTGTTCGCGCCGACGCTGCGCACGCGGGCCGGCGTGCACCGCCTGAAGAAGCGCGTCTACGCGGCGTTCGGCCAGCCGAGCTTCGCGCAGCGCGCGCTGAAGTACGGCGCCGTGGCCGCCGCGCTGTGGACCTCCTTCAAGCTGCGCTTCAACCTCTTCCAGAACCCGTCGCTGACCCGCAAGGGCTGGCGCCTGCCGCCGGAGCCGTTCACCAAGGAATGGCTGGAGGCGCAGCTGCAGCGGCACAACGTGCCGCAGCGCCTGCAGGTGCTAGTCGAGGAATACGAGGGGCGGCGCAACCAGCTGAAGGTGCGCCTCGAGGGCGCGCTGGACCGGCAACAGGGCGAGAAGCTCGCCGAGCAGCTGCGGGCCTACCTGAAGCAGACCAAAGGCAAGCTGGTGCTGGACCTGGAGAAGCTGAAGGTGACCGAGAAAGAGGCCGCCGCGGCCTTCGCCCAGCGCCTGGCCGACTACCGCTCGCGCGTGCGCGTCAGGATGCCTAAGAACGCCCACGCCCACGCGGCGCAGCTGATGTTCCTGGCCGAGGTCTTCAAGCACTACAAGGCCTGACGGCCCGCGCCAAAAGAAGAAGGCCCGGTACACGCCGGGCCTTCTTCTTTTCCGCCGGGCCGCGTCAGAGCAGCCGGCCCTGCAGCAGCCACGCCAGGCCCAGGAACGAGAAGAAGCCCACCACGTCGGTGACGGTGGTGAGGATGATGCCGGAGGAATGCGCCGGGTCGAAGCCGAGGCGCTTCATGGCCAGCGGGATCAGCGCCCCGGAGAGGCCGGCGGCCACCAGCGTTATGACCATCGAAAGGCCCGCGATCAGGCCCAGCCAGGGGCTGCCCTTCCAGAGCCAGGCCGCGGCGGCCGTCACCGCGCCGGTGACCAGGCCGTTGGCCGCGCCCACCCAGAGCTCGGTCAGCACCAGCCTGCCGCCGGTGCCCGGCTTTATCTCGCGCATGATCATGCCGCGCAGCACCACGGCCAGCGTCTGCGTGCCGGCGTTGCCGCCCTGGCCGGCGATGACCGGCAGGAAGACCGCCAGCACCGCTACGCGGGCTATCAGGCCCTCGAAGAGCGCCACCACCAGGCCGGCCAGGAACACCGTGGCCAGGTTGATGTGCAGCCACGGCAGGCGCTTGGCTATCTTGAAAGAGGCCGGGGAGTAGACGCGCTCCTCCGGGCTGGCGCCGAAGAGGATCTGCAGGTCCTCCGTAGCCTCCTCCTCGGTGGAGGCGATTATGTTCTTGGTGTTGACGATGCCGATGATGCGGCCGGTCTCGTTGACCACCGGCACCGCGAGGAAATGCTTCTTCGCGAACATCGTGACCAGCTCCTCGCGGTCGGCGAACGGGGAGACCGTGGCCACTTCCTTTATCATGACCTCCTCGGCCGGGGCGTCGGGGGCGCCCAGCAGCAGGTCGCGCATGTTCAGCACGCCGATCAGCGTGTTCTCGTCGTCCACCACGTAGCAGTAGGTGGCCGGCAGCTGCTTCTTGGCCAGCTGGCGGAGCTTCGCGATGACCTCGCGCACTTTCGTGTCCCGGCGGAAGGCCAGGAAGTCGGTGTGCATCATGCGCCCGGCGCTGTCGGCCGGGTAGGCCAGGATCTCGGCGATGTCCTTGGAAAAATCGTGGGCCAGCAGCGGGATGACGGCCTTGGAGAACTCGGGGCTGAAGCGGCGGAAGACGTCCGCCGCGTGGAACTTGCCGACGCGCAGCATCACCGCGGCGGCGCATTCCTTGGGGGTCCTTTCGAGGAGCTGCGCCGCGGTCAGCGGGGCCAGGTGCTCCAGCGCCTGCGCCGCCACCGGCGCGGGCAGGTCCATCACCACCTGCGCCCCGTCGGCGGGGGCCAGGTGCTCCAGCGCCTGCGCGGCCTTGACCGGGTCGGTCTGGATGAACTTCTTGACGATCTCGATGGCCGCTTCTTTCTTCTTCATGGCACCTTGTTAAGCGGCCGCCCGGCGCAGGCGGTCCATGATGGCCCGGCCCAGCCCGTGCGGCGGCACTTTCTCGGCGTAGATGAGCGCCGCGCCCGAGCCTTCCAGCCGGTGCAGCGCCTTGAAAAGGTTGGCGGCCGCCTCGCGCAGGTCGCCCTTGCGGGACAGCACCTTGACGGCGGCCCAGCGGCCGGCGGGGCGGCGGCTGAAGGCCAGGTAGGCGGCCTTGCGGGAGGGCTTCGGCGCGGCGCCGGGGTCCACTATTTTCAGCCTGGCCTGCGGCGCGTAATGTTTCTTCAGGCAGCCCGGGGCGAGCGGTTTCTTGCCCCGCCCTGCCGGGGCCGCGGCGGGGCCGGCCACGCGCTCTATCTCCTCCAGCGGCAGGCCGCCGGGGCGCAGCAGCACCGGGCGCCCGCCTTCGAAGGTTATGATCGTGGATTCCACGCCTATAGGGGTCTTGCCCCCGTCCAGGATGATGTCCGGGCCGTCCCCGAGCTGCCTGGCCACGTGGGCGGCCGTGACGGGGCTGAGCCTGCCGAAGCGGTTGGCGCTGGGCGCGGCCACCGGGCGGCCGGCGGCCCTGATAAGGGCCAGCGCGTGGCGGCCCGACGGGACCCGTACCGCCACGGTCTTCAGACCGGAGGTGACGATATCCGGGACCGCTTTCGACTTCGGCAGCACCAGCGTGAGCGGGCCTGGCCAGAACTTGCGCATCAGCTTCCCGGCGGCCGCCGGGACCCGGGCGAAAAGTCTGCGGCCGCGCGCCGCCGAGCATTCATGCAGGATCAGCGGGTCGAAGCGCGGCCGGCCCTTGATCTCGAAGATCCGGGCGCAGGCGCGCGGGTCCAGCCCGTCGGCCCCGAGGCCGTAGACCGTCTCCGTGGGGAAAGCGACGACGCCGCCGGCCTTGAGGGCCGCGGCCGCCTTCCGGATGTTGGACGCAGTGGCTTTTATCGTGGGCATACCGGCGCCGCCGCCCGCAGCGGCGGGCAGTTCCATTCTAGCAATTTCGGCGGGGCCGGCGGGGGCTAGACCTTGGAGACCTTCACCACCGAGATGAAGAGCCCGAGGCGCCTGATGACCTCGGCGAACCGGTCGAAAGCCACCGGCTTGGTCAGGTAGTTGTTGCACCCGGCCGCGTAGCAGGCGTCCACGTCGCGCGGGTCGTCCGTGGTGGTCAGCATGATGACCGGCAGCTTCCGCAGGCGCTCGTCGGCCTTGAGACGTCTGAGGACCTCTATCCCGTCGAGGCCCGGCATCTTGATGTCGAGCAGCAGCAGGTAGGGCCTGCCCGGCTCGGCCTTCGGGCCGGCGCCGGAGCGGAAGAAGAAATCCAGGGTTTCCTCGCCGTCCTTCAGGCGCAGCAGCGGGTTCGTGACGCCGGCGTCCTCGAAATGCTCGGCTATCAGCCGGGCGTGCCCGTCGTCGTCCTCGGCTATGACTATCGTCACCTGCACGTTGTTGTTCTCTTCGTTCATGCCGGCCTCCAGGCCTTCAGTTTCACCGTGAACCGCGCCCCCCCGCCTTCTATCCTGGCGGCGCGGATCTCGCCGCCGTGCTTCTCCACTATGCGCTTGGCCGCCGTCAGGCCGAGCCCTTCGCCCTTTATCTCGCCGCGGGGCTGGGCCCGGTAGAAAGGCGTCCAGATCCTGCCGGCCTCCTCCTCCTCCGACAGGCCTATGCCGTTGTCGGAGACGGAGTACTCGGCCCAGCCGCCGGGGACCGGCGCGCCGGAGATCTCTATGACCGGCTTGCGCCCGGGCGAGCGGTACTTGAGGGCGTTCTCGAGCAGGTTGGAGAAGACCTGGGACAGCTGCGC
>JAJZRA010000094.1 GCA_021847485.1 bacterium | reverse complement strand
TGAAGGTGAGCTGGTACCACAGCGCGCTGCGCGGGGCCAGGCCCTTGTAGTCGGTGCGCAGCTCGGAGACCTCCAGGCCGGTCTCCACGCAGCCGTAGAGGCGCCTGACGGCGTTGACCAGGGCGGTGGCGTTGCGGGTCTTGCCCTTGGCCGCCACCTTGGCGTTGTCGGGGTCGTCCACGCCGTAGGCCGCGGTGAACCAGAGGTCGGGCGAGGGCTTGTACTTGAGCGCCAGGTAGCCGCCCGAGGAGCGCACGCCCGCGGGGCCGTAGCCGGTGTTGCCCAGGCCGCCGAGGAAATCGTAGAGGTTGCGGCCGGTCCAGGCCTCGCCGTAGGCGGTGAGGTCGCGCCAGGGCACGTTGAAGGCCGCCACCACGGCGGAGACGTCGGCGGTGCGCTGGGTGATGGTGCTCTTCCAGACGCCGGCCGCTCCGCCCAGGCTGACGCGCGCGCGGCCGAGCTGCTTTTCCACCTTGCCCTGCACGCCCGGCAGCGCCGAGTGGGTGCCTTCGGCGTCGGTCAGCTTGGAGGTGGGACGCACCACGGCGGCGATCAGCTTGACGCCCCGCCCGGCGGCGTAGGTGGCGCGCAGCTGCGGGGCCCGCGCCCACAGCGCGCCGGAGTTGCCGAGGTAGTAGTCGTTGAGGCTCTCGGGGATGTCGGCGGTGATGGGGTAGTAGGTCTGCCCGGCCAGGATCTCGGTGCGGCCCGCCTTGAAGGCGAGGTAGGCCTGGCGCAGGCGCACGTCGGAGACGGTGCCGGCCGCGCCGGCCACGCTGTCCGTCAGGCCGAGGAAGTCGGCCTCCAGCTTGGCGGAGACCGGGCCGGTGCTGAGGTCGGCGCCGAAGCGGCTTGCGCGGGCCGAGGCCCTGAACGAACGCTCCTTGCGGCCGCTCGCGGCGTAGGTGCGGTATTCGTTCGTGCTGGTGCCGTGGTCGGAGTAGATCAGGTCCGTCTTGATGAACCCGTAGAAGTTCAGGTCGAACTTGGAGGTGACGCCGGCGGCCGCGGGGGCGGCCAGCAGCAGGCAGGCGCAGAGGAGCTTCTTCATGTTGTCGTCCTTTGAGGTTAAAAATACAGCCGACGGAGAGAATTGAACTCTCGACCTACCGCTTACAAGGCGGTTGCTCTACCGCTGAGCTACGTCGGCGCACTACTATTCTACAAAATGACCGGGCCCGGCTCCCGGGTCAGAATACGGGAATGGTCGGCGGAGGAGTGGTCAGCGTGCCGCCGCCGTAGATGTTCGCCTGCGGGTCGCTGTAGCTGATGGCGACCGTCGCCTGGTTGGCCAGGCCGGAGCCCACGTTGTCGAAGGTGACCACCGAGCTATCGAACTTGGCGTTGCTGATGTTGCCTGAGCCCGAGGTCAGCTGGATGACGGCCGGCCCGGTCAGCGCGCTGAAGCTGGTGCTGTTTATGTAGGTCATGTCCAGCGGGGTGACGCTGCCTGTGGGCAGGATCTTGATGTAGGATGCGACCCCGTCGCCGTAGGTCCTGTTGGTGAAATCTACCAGCAGCTGGAAGCTGGTGTCATAGACCCCGCTGGCGCTGCCGGAGAGCGCGGCGATGCCGGTGCCGCTGTAGAGCATGGTGTTGACGTAGCCGGCGTTGCGCACGTCGTCCCAGGTGGAGACGGCGCTGGTCGGGGCCAGGGCCAGCGCGCTGCCGGTGCCGTAGGTGCCGTAACCGTCGTTATAGTTGAGCGCCAGCGAGACCTGGGCGGCCGCGATGCCGTTGTTGTTCAGGAAGCTCAGCACCGAGTTGTCGAAGTTGGGGTTGTCGATTTCTCCGGCGGCCGCGGTTAGTTGTTTGGCGGCCGGCCCGGTCAGCGCGCTGAAGTCGTTGGACAGGATATAAGCAGAGTCGAAAGTCGAACCTTGCTGGGCCAGTTCTATCCTGGATTGGTCTCCTCCGCCGAAGGTGCGGTTGGCGAAGTCCACGTACAGGGTCAGGTTCAGGTCGTAGGTCCCCGAGGCCGTGCCGGAGAGGGTGGCGAGGCCGCTCCCGATGTAGGAGGCGAAGCCCGTCTGCCTGGAGCGGACGTCGTCCCAGGTGGCCAGCGTGGGCCCGGCCGGCGCGTAGCTGATGATGTCGGAGACCGCGGTCTCGGAAGCGTCCTGGAAGGATTGCGCGATGTCGGCGAGGCCGGAGACGTCGGTCATCACGGCGCCGGCGGCGGCGGTTATCTGGCCGGCCGCCTCGCTGCCGGAGAGCTGCTCCGGCTGCGGCCCGGGGGGCGGTGGTCCCTCCTGGGTCCCGGCGTCGGCCGCCTGCTGCTGTTCGAGGGGGGCGCTGAGCTGGCCTATGACCGAGGACATGTCCTCGGCCTGCAGCTGGCTCTGGTCCGGCCCGATGTTCACGCCGAACCCGGGCTGGTCGATGAAGACGGAGCTGATGCCGTTGCCCACCTGGATGGCGCCGGCGGGCTCGTTGGCGTTGTTGCCGGCGCCGGGGCCCAGCAGGACCACCGTCTCCGCCGGGGCGCCGGCCCCCTGCTGCTGGCCGACCGAGACGAAGACCATGGTGCCGCGGATGCCTATGGTGCCGACCGGCATGGCCACTTTCATGTTCTCGGGCTTGCGGCGCGCCACCTTGCCGGTGACGAAGCGGAAGACGCCTTTGGAGACCTTGGCCGACACCTTGCCGGCCGCGCTGGAGGGATCGTAGACGAACTCGTCGAGGGTCATGTCGCTGCCTGGCCCTACGGTGAAGACCGTCTCGTCGAGCAGCAGCACCTGCAGTTTGGCGCCGGGGGCGGTGACGACGCGGTCGCCGAGGAAGACAGGCGCGCCGCTCTTGAGCTCGCGTTCGGCTGCGCCGGGAGCGGCGGCGGTCACGCGCCCGCTGACGGCGGCGGCCGCGCCTATGCGCTGCGGCGCGGCCTGGGCCGCGGCGGCGCCGGCCAGCGCCAGCGCCAGGATAACGTTAGTAAGGGTCTTGTTCATCGTTATAGGCCTCGCGTTCAGAGTCCGGCGTCCCAGCGGTAGCCCAGGAGCAGCGCGGCCTTGAAGTTCTCGTAGGTGTAGTTAAGCACCGTGGAGTTGGCGCGGAAATATTCCAGGCTCAGCGTGAGCGTCAGGTCCTTGAGCAGGTCCGGCCCGCCGAAGAGCCCCTGCGCGGGCGCGCCGAGCGTGGTGCCGGCGCGCAGCGTGGCGTCCTTGCGGACCCGGCGGCTGATGGCCGCGTCGGCCTCGCGGTAGACGTCGTTGCCCAGGCAGAGCGAGGACATCAGGAAGAAGCCGCGGCCCAGCAGCCACTGGTGGCGGAGGTTCAGCGCCAGCCCGCCGTAGGCGTCGTAGTCCTTGGCGGCCAGCTTGGCGGTGTAGGTCAGCCCCGCGCCGGCCTTCATGACCGGCGTGAGCACGCGGTCTGCGCCGGCCGAGACGGTGTAGAGCGGGCCCCGGCGCTCCGGGTTGGAGGAGACCGCCGGCGTGGCGAAGTTGTCCTGGTAGACGTAGCCCAGTTCGGCCCAGAAGCCGTCGCGCTTGCCGGGCTTGCCGTCCAGGCGCAGGCTGCCGCCGGTGTTGACCAGGAACTTCTCGCGGGCCAGCAGCACGCGGTCCCACGAGAGGGCCGGGGTCAGTTCGTAGCGGCCGGCCTTGTAGACGCCGCCCAGCTTGGCGGAGAGCGCCTGCAGGTTCACGCTCGCCACCCGGGCCTGGTCGGTCCTGAAATAGGACAGGGAGCCGAAGACCTCGTGCCTGCGGGAGGCGTCCACCACGCGGCGGACCTCGGCGTCGGCTATCGTCAGCAGCGAGAAGTCGTCCTTCCGGAGGCTGTCGCCGGTCAGCGCCAGCGGGGTGTCCAGGAAGAGGCGCTTCTGCGAGAGAGGCGAGGCGTTGCGGTTGGAGTCGTATTCCGCGCCGGCGCTGAGCCCGGCCGAGAACGTAGTGGGCAGCTCGCGCCTGCGGATGACCTTCAGGTAGCTTTGCGCCTCGCTCTTCACCGCCCCGGAGGCGCGGCCTTCCGCCACGGTCTTGAATTCGCGCTTGGCCTCCGGCAGCACGTCCAGGCGGTAGAGGACCACCGCGTAGAAGAGCCGGATCGCGTCCAGCGAGGGGTTCAGCATCAGGATGCGCTCCAGCGCGGCGGCCGCGCCCTTGAGGTCCCCCTGGCGCACGCGGGTCCTGGCGAAGGCGTAGTTCAGTTCTATGTCGTCGGGGTTCGCGAGCACCTGCTCGTAGGTAACGTCGCCGGCGGCCGGCGCGGTGCTGACGGCGGCGGGGGCGGCGGCGGGAACGGTGCTGACGGCGGGCGGGACGGCCGGCGCGGGGGCGGCGGCCTGCTGCCGCTTCGGGAGGTGGGCCGCCCCGAGGTAGCCGTAGCCCTCTTTGGAGAAATAATTCACGATCCCCAGGAAGAAGTCCCTGCCGGGCGCGGTCACGGTCTTGGCGGAGACGAGGCGGCCGTCGGCCGCGGAGATGAAGCGTATCGCGGCCGAGTACCCTTTGCCGGTCCCGGAGACGGAGCCGGTGACGACGTATTTGGCCCCGAGGACGCGGCCTATGGCCGCGGCCTCTCCCGGGTCCGTTACGCCGGTCAGCCCCAGCTTCTCTTTGGCGAGGGTCCGCGCCATGTCCTCCCGGTTCGGTACCGAGAAATCCCCCGTGGACTCCAGGCTCTCGCGCAGCAGCTGCGCGGCCTTCTCCCCGGCGGCCGGGTCGGCGCCGGTGAAGTCCAGCACGGCTATCCTGGGCCTGGCCTCGGCGGCAAGGCGCGCGGCCTCGTCCCGGGAGGCCTCTTCGCGGGCGGGGCGCAGCGGCTCCCGCTCCAGGTCCTGGGCGTAAAGGGCGGTGAGCTGGGTACATGCCAGCAGGGCCGCCAGGGCGGTCGGTATCAGGGTTCTCTTTGTCACGATAACGGAAATTCTACTAAATATTGCAAACGCGCCCTAAATACGGGAAAATCATTATATGCGCGAAAAGATACGCAGCGGTTTCGGCGCGGCTCTGGAGAAGTCCCGGGAGTTGGGCGCCTGGTATTCCCTAAGGCGGAGGAGTTTCCTCGGCTGGGTCCAGTACCTGCTGCCGCTCGCGCTGCTGCTTGGGCTGGCCGCGGTCCGGTTCTCCGGCTGGGGCTGGGTGGAGACGCTGCAGCATAAAGCTTTCGACGCTCTGATAACGCTGAAGCCGCGCGCCTACGAGCCCGTCCCCGTGCGGGTCATCGATATAGACGACGAGAGCCTCGCCAGGCTGGGGCAGTGGCCGTGGCCGCGCACCCTGCTGGCCAGGCTGGTGGACAGGCTCAACGAGCTCGGGTCCTCGGTGACGGCCTTCGACGCGGTCTTCGCCGAGCCGGACCGCACCTCGCCGGACAGGGTCGTCAACGACTGGCCCGCCACGCCGGAGGTGGAGGCGCTGAAGAAACAGGTCGCCAGGCTGCCGGACAACGACCGCGTTTTCGCCAAGGCAATAGCCCGCTCCAGGGTGGTCACCGGTTTCTCCCTTATCGGGGAGAAGAGTGGCCGGGCGCCGGCCGTTAAGGCCTCTTTTTCCTACTCCGGCGACGACCCGCGCGCCTACCTGGGGACCTTCGCCGGCGCCGTGACCGACCTGCCGGAGCTGGAGAAGGCCGCCGCCGGCAACGGCAGCTTCGGCTTCATCGCCGAGAGCGACGGCGTGGTGCGCCGCGTCCCGCTGCTGTTCGACCTGAACGGGACGCTGCTGCCATCGCTCGCTGCCGAGGCGCTGCGCGTGGCCCAGGGCGCGCGCGGCTACGCGGTAAAATCGTCCGGCGGCAGCGGCGAGACCGGCGGCCACACCGGCATCAACAAGGTCAAGGTCGGCTCTTTAGTGATCCCTACCGACTACGCGGGGCGGGTCTGGGTCTACTTCACCAAGGACGCGCCCGGCCGCACCATCCCGGCCTGGCGGCTCTTCGAGAAGGACTTCGACCCGGCGCTGATAGACGGGACGATAGACTTCGTGGGCACCAGCGCGGCCGGCCTGCGCGACCTGCGCGTCACGGCGCTGAACCCGGTCCTTCCCGGCGTGGAAGTGCACGCCAACATAGCCGAGCAGGCGCTGCTGGGCAGCTACCTG
>JAJZRA010000093.1 GCA_021847485.1 bacterium | reverse complement strand
CTCCCGCAGCCCCTCCCCCAGGACGCCCCCCCGATGACCCCCGCCCAGCAAGAAGCCCTCCGCAAACTGACCCAATACCTGGAAACCCAATAAAAGGGGACAGGCTACTTTTTCAGAAAAAAAGGGTACAGGCTACTTTTTCCAGGAAAAAGTAGCCTGTCCCCTTTTTTTCGGCTGTCAGAGCTCGGCGGCGGTCAGGTCTTTGTAGGTTTCGCGGCGTCTTATGAGTTTCCAGGAGGAAGGCCCGGTGATCAGGGCTTCGGCTGCGCGCGGCCGGGAATTGTACTGCGAGCTCATCGAGAAGCCGTAGGCGCCTGCGGAATAGACGGCCACCAGCTGCCCCGGCGCCGGCTCGCAGAGCTTAACGCCCTCGGCCAGGAAATCGCCGCTCTCGCAGACCGGGCCCACCAGGTCGAAGGTCTTGCGCGGCCCGCGGCAGTTCCCCACCAGCGCCACCGGGTGCTTGGCGCCGTAGAGCGCCGGCCGCACCAGGTCGTTCATGCCGGCGTCCACCACCACGTAGTTCTTGGTGCCGCCGCGCTTGCGGTAGATGGTCCGCGTCAGCAGGATGCCGGAGGGCGCCGCCACCGAGCGGCCCGGCTCCAGCACCAGCTTGAGCCCGGTGCCGCCGAACACGCCGCCCACAGCGCGCGCCAGGGCGGCCGGGTCGGGCATCTCGCCGCCCTCTTTCACGCCCCAGCCGCCGCCGACGTCGGCGTAGGAAAGGTTCACCCCGCGGCTGGCGAGCCGCAGCATGAAGGCCGCCAGCCGGCCGGCCGCCAGCGCGTAAGGCCCGGCCGAGCGCACCTGCGAGCCGATATGGAACTGCGCCCCCACGGGATCCAGGTGGCGGGACTCCGCCGCGTACATGTAGATCTTCTCGGCCTCGGCGAAGGAAACGCCGAACTTGCTGCCGAGCTTGCCGGTGGTGATGTACTTATGGGTATGCGGGTCCACGTCGGGGTTGATCCGCAGCGACAGCGGCGCGCGCAGCTTCAGGCGGGCGGCCGCCCGCTCCAGCTCCAACACCTCCTCCATCGACTCGGCGTTGACGAAGAGGATCCCCTGCCGCAGCGCGTACTCCAGCTCCTCCGGCGTCTTGCCCACGCCGGAAAAAATGACCTTGCCCGGCTTAAAGCCGGCGCGCAGCGCGCGGTAGAGCTCCCCGCCGCTCACCACGTCGGCGCCCCAGCCCGCGGCGGCCGCCAGGCCGCAGAGGCCGCGGCTGGAGTTGGCCTTCATCGCGTAGCAGAAGAGCGGGTCCAGGCCCTTGAAGGCCTTCTTGTAGGAGGAGATCTGCCGGAGGAAGAGCTCGCGGGAGTAGACGTAGACCGGCGTGCCGGCCCCGGCGGCTATCTTCTCCAGCAGGGCGGGCTTGAAATAGCGGGAAAGCATAGGGTTATGATATAAAAAAAGCGGGGGTTTCCCCCCACTTTCGTGGTATATTCTGCGCGGGGGGGGACTCGAACCCCCAAGCCGTTAGGCACACGCCCCTCAAACGTGCGTGTCTACCAGTTCCACCACCCGCGCTTAAATCTTTTCGGCGGTTATTCCCCGCCTCGCGCTTAAAAGAGCCGCATATATTCTATCAAATTTTTCGCGCTATGCTAAATTGTGTAGAATATCCCTACCGATGGCCGATATATTCTACCTGCTTGCAGCCCTCTTCTTCCTGCTGCTCAACTCCTTCTTCGTGCTCTCCGAATTCTCCGTGGTCAAGGTACGCTTCACGCGCCTCGAGGAGCTGGCGGCCAAAGGCGTAACGCGCGCCAAGATAGCCAAAGAGGCGGTCAAGGACCTGGAAGCCTACCTCTCCACCGCCCAGCTGGGCATCACCATCGCCAGCATCGGCCTCGGCTGGGTGGGCGAGCCCGCGCTTGCGCACCTGATCACCCCGGTCTTCGCCCTCTTCGGGGTCACCCTCGCCCCCGCCGCGGCCCACACCCTGGCCATCGGCATCGCGTTCACGTTCATCACCTCTTTCCACGTCGTGCTGGGCGAGCTGGTCCCCAAGAACATGGCCATCCGCATGCCGGAGACCTCCACGCTCTGGATAGCCGCCCCCTTCAAGTTCTTCCACACCGTCTTCTTCGTGCCGATGTGGGTGCTCAACGAGAGCGCCAACTTCGTGCTCAAGACCCTGCGCATAAAGCCCAACCAGGAGGAGACCATCCACTCCGACGAGGAGCTGCGCATGATCCTGGGCCAGAGCCAGGAGCACGGCAAGATCTCGCTGGGCAGGCTGATGATGTTCGAGCACCTCTTCGATTTCGGCAAGACGCGGGTCAAGGAGGTCATGACCCCGCGCGCCTCCATCAGCGCCATAGACCTCGCCAAGACCTGGGAAGACAACCTCAAGCTGATCCGCTCCAAACAGTATTCGCGCTACCCGCTGCTTACGGCGGACGGCGCCTTCGACGGCTACGCCCACTTCAAGGACATGGCCGCCTGCTTCATCGCCCAGAACGCGCCGGTCCGCCCGGAGCTCGCCGCCATCAAGCGCCCGCTCGGCGAGGTCTCCGAGGAGATCTCGGTGGAGCGCGCGCTGCGCGATTTCCAGGAGAAGCGCATCCAGATAGCCCTGGTCAAGAGCGCCAAGGGCGAGATAACGGGACTGCTGACCATGGAAGACATTGTCGAAGAGCTGACCGGCGAGATCCGCGACGAGTTCGAGCAGCCCCCCAAGCTGCTGCTGAGCAACCTGCTGGTGCGCCACGCCTGCGAGCTGGACCTCAAGGAAGCCGGCCGCTTCGAGGCCATCGAGGAAGTGCTGGCCAAGCTGCACGCCGCCGCCCCCTCCTTCGACAAGGACGAGGCCCTGAAGGCCATCATCAAGCGCGAGACCAACTTCTCCACGGCCCTCGGCCACCAGACGGCCTTCCCCCACGCGCGTCTCGCCTCGCTGTCGCGGCCGCTCGTGGCCGTCGGCAAGAGCAGGGAAGGCATCTACTTCCCCTCCCCCGACAACCAGCCGGTCAAGGTCCTCTTCCTCATCCTGACGCCCTTCAACGAGCCCACGCTGCAGCTCAACATCCTCTCGCAGCTCTCCGGCCTAATCTCCAACGTCACCCTCCGCAAGCGCCTCTTCTCGGCCAAGACCCCCGAGGACCTCTTCGACATCATCCGCACCTTCGAGAACAAAGTAATGAAATAAATAGGGACAGACACCTATTTAATCCTGGAACCGACAGACCCCGGCCCACAAAAAAACCTTATAAAACAAGAAAAAAACGCCCCGCTTTACGGCGGGGCGTTCTCATTAAATAGGTGTCTGTCCCTATTTTAGGTTACTTCTTGGCCGGGGCGGGCGCGGGCTTCGCGGGGGCCGCGGCGGGCTGCGCCGGGGCGCCGGGCTGGGCCGGGGCGGCCTGCTGCGCGGGCGGCATCTGCAGCGGGTACTGCTGCACCACCGAGCGGAAGCGGTTGTTCGCCCCGAAGACGGTCAGCAGCAGCGAGGTCACGGCGAACAGGCCGGCCGCCACCGCGGTGAACTTCTTGATGAAGGTCGTGCCGCTGGCCGCGTTGAACAGCGAGTCGCCGCCGCCGCCGAACATGCTCAGGGCCGAGCCCTTGCTGGTCTGGAAGACGATGATCGAAATGATGATCACGAAAGCCAGGATCACGTGCAGTATCACAATCAGGTTATACATTCTTTATTCCTCCGGTAGACTTCTAAAGCTTACTTCTGGGACAGGGCCACCAGGCCCGGCAGCTGCTTGCCCTCGACGAACTCCAGGCTGGCGCCGCCGCCGGTGGAGCAGTGAGAGATGCTCTCGGGCTTCACCTTGGCGGTCTTCAGCACGGAGAGCGTGTCCCCGCCGCCGAGGATCGTGGTGGCGCCGGCGCGCGTGGCGGCCGCCATCGCGTTGGCCACGGTCACGCTGCCGCTGGCGAAGGCCGGCGTCTCGAAGATGCCGACGGGGCCGTTCCAGAAGATGGTCTTGGCGCCCTTGATCTTGTCGGCGAACATCATCTCGGTGCGCGGGCCGATGTCCACGCCTATCCAGCCGTCCGGGACGGCCATGGCCTGGGTGATCTCCACCTTGGCCTCCGGGCTGATCTCCTGGACGATGCGGTGGTCGGCCGGCAGCAGCAGCTCGACGTTGTTGCGGTGGGCCTTGAGGATGATGTTCTTGGCCTCGTCCACCTTGTCCGCCTCCAGCAACGACTTGCCGATATTGGTGTTCTGCGCGGCCAGGAACGTGTAGGCCATGCCGCCGCCGATGATCAGCGTGTCCACCTTCTCGATGAGGCTGTAGAGCACGGCGATCTTGTCGGCCACCTTGGCGCCGCCGATGATGGCCAGGAAAGGCCTGACGGGGCTCACCATGGCGTGGTCGAGGTACTCCAGCTCCTTCTGCACCAGGAAGCCGATGGCCCCCGGCAGGAACTTGGCGATGGCGGCGGTGCTGGCGTGCGCGCGGTGCAGCGCGCCGAAGGCCTCCTGCACGAAGAACTCGCCGTGCTTGGCGAGCTGCTTGGCGAAGGCCTCGTCGTTCTTCTCCTCTTCGGAGTGGAAGCGCAGGTTCTCGAGGAGGACTATCTCCCCCTTCTTGGCGGCCGCGACGACCTTGTCGGCCTCCGGGCCCACGCAGTCGGGAGCGAAATGCACCTTGACGCCGGCGAGCTCCTCGAGCTTGGCGGCCACGGGCTTAAGGCTGTACTTCTCCACGGGCTGGCCCTTCGGGCGGCCCATGTGGGCCATCAGCACCACGCGGTTGTTGCCCTCGAGCAGCAGCTTAAGGGTCTTGAGCGTCTCGCGGATGCGGGTATCGTCCTTGATGACGCCTTCCTTGATCGGGACGTTGTAGTCCACGCGCATCAGCACGTTCTTGCCGCTGAGCTTGGCGTCCTGCACCTTCGCGAGCTTGAGCACCGTCTTGCTTTCAGTGGTCATTTCCTGTACTCCTGGACCGCAGAATAACTTCTAAATCGTCCGCGCCCGGGTCCGTTACGGCGGCCCGGGCGTCGGTCAGTGTTACAGCACTTTCTTCAGCGCGGCCTTCAGCCCGCCTGCCCTGCGCTCCTTGAGCTCATAGGTCACGCGGACGGACGGCTTGTTGAACGCCAGGTGGCGCGCCAGGTCTATCGGCGTGCCGACGATGACGACTTCCGCCTTGGCGTCGTTGATGGTCTTCTTCAGCTCGGCCATCTGCTTGTCGCCGTAACCCATGGCGGGCAGGATGTCCGTGATCTGCTTGAAGTTCTCGTAGACCTTCTCGATGGTGCCGACGGCGTACGGGCGCGGGTCCACTATGGACTTCGCCTTGTACTTCTTGGCGGCCACGTGGCCGGCGCCGAAGTTCATCTCGCCGTGGGTCAGCGTCGGGCCGTCCTCGACGACCAGCGCGCGCTTGCCCTTCACGGCCGCGGGGTTGTCCACGGTCACCGGGCTCTCCGCCTCTATGATCTGGGCCTTCGGGTTCATCTTGCGGATGTTCTCGCGGACCAGCGCTATCTGGGCGGCGCTCGCGGTGTCCACCTTGTTGATGACCACCACGTCGGCCATGCGCAGGTTCTCGGCGCCGGGGTGATAGGTCGCCTCGTTGCCGGCCCGCAGCGGGTCGGTCACGACGATGTGCAGGTCGGGCTTGTAGAACGGCACGTCGTTATTGCCGCCGTCCCACAGGATCACGTCCGCTTCCTTCTCGGCGCGCTTGAGGATCTCGCCGTAGTCCACGCCGGAGTAGATGATGTGGCCGGCGGCTATGTGAGGTTCGTACTCCTCCATCTCCTCGATGGTGCACTCGTGCTTCTTCAGGTCGGCCAGCGTCTCGTAGCGCTGCCAGGTCTGCTTGACCAGGTCGCCGTAGGGCATCGGGTGGCGTATCGCCACTACCTTCTTGCCCATGCCCTTGAGCATGCTGGCGATGGCGCGGGTGGTCTGGCTCTTGCCGCAGCCGGTGCGCACCGCGCAGATGGCCACCACGGGCTTCTTCGAGCGGATGTAGGTCTGCTCGGCGCAGAGGATCTTGAAGTTGGCGCCGGCGGCCAGGGCTATGGAGGCCTTGCTCATCAGCGTGTTGAAGTTCACGTCGGAGTAGGCGAACTCCACCTCGTCCACCTTCAGCTTCTTGATCAGCTCGGCGAGGTGCTTCTCCTCGTATATCGGGATGCCCTTCGGGTACAGCTTGCCGGCGAGCTCCTTCGGGTACTTGCGGCCCGCGATGTTGGGGATCTGGTAGGCGGTGAAGGCCACCACCTCATAATCCTTGTTGTCGC
>JAJZRA010000092.1 GCA_021847485.1 bacterium | reverse complement strand
GAGGTAGTACGGCTTGAACTGCACCATGCCGGCCGAGGTGAACAGCAGCGTCGGGTCGCCCTCGGGGATCAGCGGGCTGGACTTGACGACCGGGTGGCCGTTGCGGGCGAAGAAATCGAGGAAGCTTTTGCGTATCTGGAGGCTTTGCATCATAATCAATATCAAATTATACAAAAAGCCGGACCCCCCGAAAGGAGCCTGGCTCCTTTTCGGGGGGTCACGGGGAACTGCAGGTTTAGGCCGCAGCCCGGCCTCTACTTGGCGGGCCCTGAGACGCCGGTCAGTTCCACGCAGAAATCCTCTATAATGCGTCCCTCCGAGAATTCCCTCACGCAGCTGCGAACCGGCCCCACCCCCGGGGCGTTCCAGCTGATCACGATCTTACGCCTCTCCACCCCTTTATCGTTAACGTCCTTATAATCCCTGATCTGCATCAGGCAGTCCTTGAACAGCCCCGCCGGCACCTTGACGTCCTCGAAGCCCAGCGCCGCGTAGGTCATATCCTCCCGGCTTTCGGGACCTACCGGCTTGCCGTCCGCGGAGTAGAACTCGCGCCGCATGGCGGTCCTGCGGTAGGGTTCTCCCAGGCGGGCATAATGCGGATACTGAACCGCCGGCGGCGTATAGACGCCGTAGATCCCGCGGGCGGCATCGAAATCCTTGGGCCGCTCCAGCCCCTTCCCGGTCTCGTTATAATGGTCGAGCCAGCCGCCGGGCCACTGCACCCGGATGGAGGCCCCGTCCGCGGGCGCAAGGGCCTTGACGGTGTCCAAGCGCGAGGGCAGGAAACCCTTCCTCATCTCCTTATACTTCCATTCCGTACCGGCCGTCCATGGCCAGTACTTATAGACGTCTATGGAGCCGGCCGGCGCCTTCTCCCCGGCGAAAGCCGGCCCGCCCAGGCAGACCAGCATGAGCAAAGAAAGAATATATCCCACAAGCCACCTCCCAGGCAAATACGGCCTTCGTGGATTATACAAAAAACCAAGGCCTCTACTTCCCGAAAGCGCCGACCCCGGGGCGGGGCCGGCTTAGAAGACCAGGCGCGAGGCCCAGTAAGCCGCGGCGGCTATGCCGGCGGCGGCCGGGATGGTTATTATCCAGGCCCAGACTATGTTGCCGGCCACGCCCCACTTCACGGCCTTGATGTTCTTTATCATGCCGACGCCGACTATCGAGCCGGTGATGGTGTGCGTGGTGCTTATGGGCACGCCGATGGCCGAGGCCCCGAAGAGCATCAGCGAGGCGCCGAACTCGGCGCAGAAGCCGTCCACCGGGCGCAGCTTCGAGAGCTTGTCGCCCATCGTCTTGACGATGCGCCAGCCGCCCGACATCGTGCCGAGGGCTATGGCCGCCTGGCAGGCGATGACCACCCAGGTGGGGATGTAGAAATCCTTGCCCAGGTAGCCGGCGCTGAACAGCAGGCCGGCGATGATGCCCATCGTCTTCTGCGCGTCGTTGCCGCCGTGGCCGAGGCTGTAGGCCGCGGCGCTCAGCAGCTGGCCCTTGCGGAAGATATGGTCCACCTTCGCCGGCGTGGACCGCGCGAACAGGTTGTAGACCAGCACCGCGAGCAGCAGGCCCAGGATCAGGCCCACCACCGGCGAGATCACTATGAAGGCCACCGTGTTCACTATGCCCTTCATCACCAGCGAGGAGGGCCCGGCCTTCACCAGCGCGGCGCCTATCAGGCCGCCCACGAGCGCGTGCGACGAGCTCGACGGGATGCCGTAGTACCACGTGATCAGGTTCCACGCGCAGGCGCCCACCAGGGCCGCGAAGATGACGTAGCTGTCCATCTGGCCCAGCGACACTATGCCCTTGCCCAGCGTACCGGCCACGTGCAGCCCGAAGAACAGGAACGCTATGAAGTTGAAGAAGGCGGCCCACATGACCGCGTACTTGGGGGACAGCACGCGGGTAGCCACCACGGTGGCTATGGAGTTGGCGGCGTCGTGGAAGCCGTTCAGGAAGTCGAAGAACAGCGCCAGCGCCGTCAGCGCGACGATAGGTATGAGAGGGTTATCCATGTTTCACCAGGATGGCCTCGATCTCCTTGGCCACGTGCTCGCACTTGTCCAGCGTCCCCTCGGCGGTCTCGTAGATCTCCTTCCACTTGATGACCTGCAGCGGGTCCTTCTCGTTGTCGAACAGGCGGCTGATGGCCCGTTCGCGGGCGGCGTCGCCCAGGTTCTCCAGGCGGTTGACCTCGATGCAGTAGTCCAGCACGCGGCGCTGGCGCTTCATGTCGGGCATGTGCTTGACCGCGCTGGCCAGGGCCGAGACGGACTGGTCTATCAGGTCTATGAACTGCGCGAAGTCCTCGTCCGAGGGGCTCAGCTTGTAGAGCTTCATGCGGCCGGCCATCGCGTTGAGCAGGTCCAGCACGTCGTCCAGGCCGTTGGCCAGCGAGTAGATGTCCTCGCGGTCGATCGGGGTGATGAAGGTCTTGTTGAGCATGTCCGTGATCTCGTGCGCGAGCGTGTCGCCCTCGTGCTCGAGGTCGCGGATCTTCTTGACCTCGTCCTCGCCCAGCTTGCCGTCGCGGATGGCGGTCTTGAAGAAATCCGCCGCCTTCATCAGGTTCTCGGCCTGCTGGCCGAGGAAATCGAAGAACTTCTCTTCCTTAGGTACGAAGCTTATGCCCATTTTCCGTCTCCTTGTCCTTTCGTGATACCTGAATTTTAGACAAAGCCGGTCAAGGCCGTTTAAAGCCCGTGTAAAATCCGTGTAAACCCGGCGGAGCCGCTACTTCAGCTCTTCCGGGTGATGCCGCACCACCACGGCCGAGACCATATAGACTATGTCCTCGGCCATGCTGACGGCGTGGTCGCAGACCCGCTCCAGGTGGCGCGCCGCCAGCAGCAGCGGCACCGCGCGGTCGGCGGTGGAGCCGTCCCTCATCATATAATCGTTTATCAGCTCCCGCTCCACGGCGCGCTTGAGCTCGTCCGCCTCGGGGTCGGAGAGCACCACCTTCTTGGCCAGCGCGGTGTCGCTCTTCACGAAGGCCTCTATGGCGCCGCCGGTCATGGTCCTGGCCAGATCGGCCAGGCGCGGGATGTCCTCGAGCGGCTTCAGCAGCGGCTTGCCGGAGATGTCGAGCGCGCGCTGCGCCACGTCCACGGCCAGGTCGCCTATGCGCTCCAGCTCGGCGTTGAGCTTTATGGCCGTGGTGATGAAGCGCAGGTCGCCGGCCATCGGCTGGTGCAGCGCTATGAGCTCCAGGCACTTGTCGTCTATGGCCAGCTCCAGGCTGTCCATGCCCACGTCGGAGTCTATCACCTTCTGCGCGGCGGCCGCGTCGCGGGCCTTCAGCGCCTCCACCGCCGCCGCTATCGCGGCCTGGGCCATGGCGCCCATGCGCAGGATATCGCCCTTAAGCTGGGCCAGCTCGTCGTCGAAATGCCGCGGCGTCATCCGAACCTCCCGGTGATGTAGTCTTCCGTGCGCTTGTCCCGCGGCGCCTTGAAGAGGCGCTCGGTGGCGCCTTCCTCTATCAGGTCGCCCATCAGGAAGAAGGCGGTGCGGTCGGAGACGCGCGCCGCCTGCTGCATATTGTGCGTGACTATCACTATCGTATATTCCCGCTTGAGCTCCAGGATCAGCTCCTCGATCTTGCCGGTGGAGATGGGATCGAGGCTCGCGCACGGCTCGTCGAAGAGTATCACCTCCGGCGAGACGGCCAGGCAGCGGGCTATGCAGAGCCGCTGCTGCTGGCCGCCGGAGAGGCCCAGCGCGCTGTCCTTCAGGCGGTCCTTCACCTCGTTCCAGAGCGCGGCCTTCTTCAGCGAATCCTCCACCTTGCCGGCTATATAGGCCCGGTCGCGCACGCCGTTCACCTCGAGGCCGTAGGCTATGTTCTCGAAGATGGTCTTGGGGAAGGGATTGGGCTTCTGGAAGACCATGCCGACGCGCTTGCGCAGCCCCGCCGCGTCGCAGGCCGGGGAGAGTATGTCCAGTCCGTCCAGCAGGATCTCCCCCTCCAGGCGCGTGCCCGGCACCAGCTCGTGCATACGGTTGAGCAGCCGGATGAAGGTGGACTTGCCGCAGCCGGACGGGCCGATGATGGCCGTCACGCGGCGCTGCCGGAACGCGATATTTATGTCCTTCAGCGCGCGCTTGGTGCCGTAGTAGAAGTTGACGCCGCGGGCTTCTATCTTGGGCTCGCTGCCCAGCATATCCGCCTCTCCGGTGGGACCGGCGTTGAGGCCTATGGCCCCGCCGACCAGGGCCGGATGGAACCCCTCGGCCGCCGGCCTCAGCCCTGAAGCTATGCTCGCGTCATGCATGATATGTCTTCCTTTGCCGCTGCCTGATCCAGATAGCGGCCATCGACACCGACAGCACCAGCGCCAGCAGCAGCAGGCTCGCGCCGTAGGCGATGCGCGTCTGCTCCTCCGGATGGGTGCCTTCCGTCATAAGCGCGTAGATATGGTAGGGTAAGGCCATGACTTCCGAGAACGGGGACTTCGGGTAGCCTTTGACGTAGAACGCGGCCGCGGTGAACAGGATGGGGGCGGTTTCCCCCGCCACGCGCCCTACGCTCAGAATAACGCCGGTCAGCATGCCCGGCAGCGCGGCCGGCAGCACCACTTTGCGGATGGTCTCCCACTGCGTGGCCCCCAGCGCCAGGGACGCCTCGCGCACCGACTGCGGCACGGCGACCAGCGCCTCCTGCGAGGCCGAGATGATGACCGGCAGCGCCAGGATGCCCAGCGTCAGCGAGCCCGCCAGTATGGACACCCCGAAGCCGCAGTATTTCACGAACACCGTAAGGCCGAACAGCCCGAACACCACGGACGGCACGCCGGCCAGGTTGTTGACGCTGACGCGCAGCAGGTTCACCACCCAGCCTTTAGGGGAGTACTCCGTCAGGTACACGGCGCAGGACGCGCCCAGCGGCAGCGCGAAGAGCATGGCCCCCAGCGTCAGGTAGAAGGTCCCGAGTATGGCCGGGGCGACGCCGCCGGCGGTCATGGCGTCGCGCGGGGCCTGCGTCAGGAATTCCCAGCTTATGGCGGGCAGCCCGCGCCGCGCTATGAAGAACAATATGGTCCCGAGGAAAAGTATGTTGGCGGCCATGCAGGCGCCGAGCGCGGCGAACCCCAGCTTCTGAACCAGCGCGCGGCCGTAACGCGCCGGCGGCAGGCTTACCGCCGCCGGGCCGGCGGCGGCCGCGCTCAGCTCCATCGCCGTGCCGCTCATCTGGAGAGCCCCAGCTTCAGCCTGTAGCGGCGGCTGATCAGCTCAGCCACGATGTTGAAAGCGAACGTCATGAGGAAAAGGACCAGCGCTATCGCGAAGAGCGCGTGATAATGCGCGCTCCCCACCGGGGCCTCGCCCATCTCGGCGGCGATGGCCGCCGTCATCGGCCGCACCGGGTCGAAGACGGAGGACGGGATCACGGCGGAGCCGCCGGCCACCATCAGCACGGTCATCGTCTCGCCTATCGCGCGGCTCATGCCCAGTATCACCGCGGTGGAGATACCGGAGCCCGCAGCCGGGATGATAACGCGCGTCAGCGTCTGCCAGCGGTCGGCGCCCACGGCGAAGGACGCCTCGCGGAAAGAGCGCGGCACGTAGCCCAGCGCGTCCTCGGCGATGCTGGCCACCGTCGGGGTGGCCATGACGCCCAGTATGATGCTGGTGGTCAGCGCGCAAAGGCCTATCGGCAGGCCGAAGGCGTCCTGCATGAACGGCGCCAGCACCGCCATGCCGAAGAAGCCGTAGACTATGGAAGGCACCGAGGCTAGTATCTCAATGACGGGTTTCAGTACCGCGCGCTGGCGGGGGCCGGCGAGCTCGTGCAGATATAGCGCGCTGCCCACGCCGAGCGGCACGCAGATCACGAGCGCCCCGGCCGTCACCCACAGCGAGGCCAGGATGAGCGGCAGGATGCCGAACTCGGGAGGATCCGACGTGGGATACCAGCTCTGCCCCAGGAGGAAGTCCTTGAGCGGGACGGTCTTGAAAATTGGGAGGGCCTCCCTGAAGAGGACCAGCACTATGCCGACGAGGAAGGCCAGCGAGGCGAAGGCCGTCACGGTGAACAGCAGCCGGATCGTCCTCTCTTTGGCGGTCTTGTCCTGTCCCATCGCCTATAGTTTAGGAGAAACAGGTCAGGGCCGTATGAAGGCCCTGTAAATTCCCGGTAAAAGCGGAAGGCCGGCGCGAGGCCGGCCTTCGGATCTGTAGGAAACATAAGCGCACTATAATGGTCGGGAAAAACTGGACCGGGTTTTAGGCTGACCTAAGGTGAAAAAGTCAGTACAATAGCACCTGTAGGGAGGCCGTATGATGCGAAAGAAGTTTGAGGCCGGTTTCAAGGCCCGCGT
>JAJZRA010000091.1 GCA_021847485.1 bacterium | reverse complement strand
GTGCGCGTGGCGGACGACAAGCTGCGCACGGCGATGCGCCAGAACGCGGCTTATTTCGAGAAGGCCTTCCTCGACGGGGACGTTTTCGAGACGCAGCGCATCATGTGGCGCATCAAGAACGACAACGTCAAGCGCGTCACCTTCCACCCGGTGCGGTTCGAGGGCAGCCGCTGGATCTTCAAAGAGGCGGTGGTCGGCAATCTCTACGACCGGCCGCACGAGCAGATAACGCGCACGGTGCCGTTCGTTTCCAACGGGGCCACGCTCGGCTCGCTAGATTACGTCATCGACCTCGTCGACGTGAACGAGGCCGTGTTCCTGCAGAACTACGCGCTGTTCATCACCGTCGTGTTCTTCTTCCTGGGCCTGCTGGTGATCTCCAACCTCGGCGCCATCAGGACGCTGCTGGCCATAGAGCGCTCGGTCAAGGAGATCAACGCCGTAAGCGAGGCCGGCCGCAGCGAGGAGATCCGGGAGTCCATCCGCAGGCACGTGGCCTCGCTCCCAGCCGGCATCATAGGTACGCCGTTCGCGGAGATGACCGGCCGCATGAGCGACGCGCTGGGCCGGGCGGCGCGGCTGGAGGGCGAGCTGGCGGTCAGCAAGGCCCTCTCCGATATGGCCGCGCAGGTGGCGCACGATATAAGGTCGCCGCTGGCGGCCCTCGGGGCCGCGGCGAAGGGCCTGGACCTTCCCGCGGACCAGCGCGGGCTGGTGGACGGCGCGGTCGGGCGCATCCAGGGCATAGCGGACGACCTGCTGCGGCGCTACCGCGCTCCGGGGGCCGCGGCGCGCGGCGGGACTGAGCCCTGCGGGCTGGCCGGGCTCATCTTGCAGGTGGTGGGGGAGAAGACCCTGCAGTACAAGGACAGGCCCGGCATAAAAATAGAGTTCGGCGGCGGCGAGGGCCTCAGGGCCGCGGTGGACCGGCGTGAATTCCAGCGCCTCGTTTCCAACCTGGTCAATAACGCGGTGGAAGCTTTCGAGAGGGACGGCACGGTGGCGCTCTCGCTGTCCCGGCTGGACGGCAAAGTGCTGCTGGAAGTTAAAGACGACGGCAAGGGCATCCCGCCGGAAATACTGGCCGGGCTCGGGCGGAAGGGCGCCACGCACGGCAAGGCCGGCGGCACGGGCCTCGGTCTTTACCATGCCCGCGCCAGCGTGGAGAGCTGGGGCGGCGATCTTAAAATAGATTCCGCGGTCGGCAAGGGTACCGTCATCACCGTAACGCTGCCGGCGACCGGCGGTCACGCGGGCGCGGCTGTGCTGTTGGACGACGATCCGCTGGTGCACATGAACTGGCGGCTGGCGGCCAAGGCCGCCGGGGCCGAACTGAAGAGCTATAAGACCGCGGCCGAGCTGGAGGCGGCGGCAGGCGCCTTGCCGCGCGACATACCTATCTATATAGATTCCGATCTCGGCGGAGGCGTGCGCGGCGAGGACGTGGCCGCGGGGCTGCGCGCCAAGGGCTTCAGCGATATCTCGATGGCCACGGGGCATTCCCCGGAAAAATTCTCCGCCCTGCCGTGGCTGAAGGTGACCGGCAAGGAGCCGCCGTGGGGCGGGCCCTCCTGACCTGAACGGGAGAACACGCGTGAAAGAACGGGTCCTGCGCCCGTTCTTTTTTTTGCGTCCAGTGGCATTTAAATTGCTCCGTATGCGGCGAAGGCTGCAAAGCCAAAACTAGAACGAGGAAGGAAGACTAAAATGAAAAATAGCAAGGTTCTGATAGCGGTTCTGGCGGTTCTGGCGGCGGCCTCCGCGGCCAAGGCCGGCGAGATCAGCGTGGACTTCGACGGCAGGGGCTCCAGGGCTTACGCGGTGGGCTCCGTGGTCAACGACGACATCTCCATCACCCACGCCAAGGCTTACGGCGCGGGAGCCACCACCATCAATACCGACATGACGATAGGCCAGGTCAAGGCGGCCCCGGCGATAGACCCGGCCGGCTCGGCCAAGGCGTTACACAGCGACGACCCCTGCTGCGATAACCCGATGATACTCTGCTTCGTGCCGTGCACGGACGAGGACGGCATGATCAAGTCCCAGCCGGCGCCCAATTTCGGCGAGCTGGCCAAGTACTACATGGCGCAGGATAAGATAAAGGCCGAAGTGGCCGCCTACTTCCAGGGGCGCGGCGACGGCGCCTCCGCGGCCGTCCTGGCCGCCAAGGACGTGCGCATCTGCGCCGAGAACGGCTCGGTGCTCGTCTTCCGCGATTCCGGGATGGCCCGCATCGAAGACGCCGGTCTCGCTTCGCGGGTGGACGGCATCGTGCACCCCCGCGGCCAGCAGAAGATCGCCAACATCATAGCCGGGGCGGCCTTCGTGGGCGGCTGCATGGTGAACAAGGACTGCTGGGACGCGGTCGGCGACGGCGTGTCGACGGTCTCCGAGCACGTGGCCAACTGGTACTACAGCAACTAAACTATAACGCCGGGGCACCCGGGGAGGCGGATCTCCCCGGGTGTTCCGTTCTTAAGGAGACAATATGAACGGAACGCTAAAGAGACTGATAGGCGTAATGGCGGGCGCCGCGATGGGGGCGGGGATCATGCAGCTGCCCTGGCTGTCCGGGTGGAACAAGTGGCTGGCGCTTACGCTCTGCATCCTGGCCGTGCCTTACGCGGCCGGGCTGGCGGAGAAGAGGCTGGGGAAATGAGCCTTGCCACGCTGAAAAGATAAGAGAAAGGAGGCGCGTTATGGGAGCACTGGATTATCTCTTCAGCATAGGCTATTCGTTCGTGATAGCCGCTTTCGTGACGGTGTTCCTGGCGGCCAAGCTGGCGGGCGAGGATTGAAGGGCGGGCTGTAGGCGGGGGAAAAGGCGGGCTTCCGGCCCGCCTTTTTTTATGCCTGATTGGCATATAAATTGCTCTGTATGGGTCAAGCGGGCCGTTCAGATGGTTAAAATGAGGGAGAGCGGCCCGCCCAGATCTGAATACGGAGATAACTATGAAGAAGATAACGAAAATGATGGTCGCGGCGATGCTGGCGCAGGGGCTTTTGGCCGCTGCGGCCAGGGCCGAAGTAAGCATAGCGATGGGGGTGGACGGCTACCAGGCCGCCTCTTCGGCCGGTGAGGCCCTGCGGGCCGCCCAGCTGGAGGCGCTGTCCGAGGCCGCGGGCCGCGTGAGTTCCGCCGCCGAAAAGGGCGACTACTCCGCCGCCGGCGGCATGCTGGCCGGCATCTACTCCGGCTCCGCGGCCGCCGCCAGGGTGGACGCGCGGCCCGCGGTGCGCCGCCAGGCCGCCGCCGTGCCCGCCGCCAAGGCGGCTCCGGCCAGGCCCGCTTCCGATCTGCGCGACGCGCCCGTCTCCCGCCCGGCCGTTCCGGCCCGTGCCTTAACGGCCAAAGGCGCCGCCGCGGAACTTGGCGCCGCCGCCGGCACGGCCGCGCCGGCCCCTGAGGCTTCCGCCAAGGACGACGGCAAGAAGGAAGAAGGCAAAAAGGACGAGGATAAGAAGCCGCCGCTCTGGCAGCAGGCCCTCGCCGGCCTTATAGGCTTCGGGATAGTGTGCCTGTTTATGTTAGTGCTGCTGTGAGAGCTAGAGGGCCTTGGTGAGCGCCTCGAGGGTTTTTGTTATTTCGCCAGCGGCGGCGTTCATCAGGGCCAGCATCTCTTTGCGCTCGGCGGCGGAGCAGTCCTTGAAAAGCTCGGCCGCGCTCTTAAGGCTGGAGCATTTCGACCGGAGGTCGTGCAGCAGTTTGGAAACGTCGGAATTCATGTCAGTCCCCCTGTGAGTCCAGGCCGCGGCGCTTCATCGTCGCGTAGAGCAGCCTGGTCGAGATCTTCAGGTCGGCCAGCGTCTTGGTGCGCTTGCCGCCGTTCTCGTTGAGATTGCGGATCACCAGCTCGTCGGAAACGCTCTCAAGCGCGGCCTCGAGGCCCCGCTTGAGGGCGTCGGCGTAGAGGGCGTCCAGCGGGCCCCCGCGCGGCGCCTCCGCGCGCGCGCCGCCCTTCAGCAGCTTCTTCACCGCCTCCAGGCCCACCCGGCCCTCCTGGCCGCTCGCCAGCAGGTCCACGAACTTCTTGAGCTCGCGGACGTTGCCGGGCCAGGCGTAGGCCTCCATGGCCTTCTTCGCCTCCGCCGTGAAAGAGAGCCTGCGCCCGCCCTTCATGAAATGCTGGGCGAGCAGGAAGATGTCGGCGGGCCTGTCGGCCAGCGGCCTGAGGTTGACGGTGTAGCCGTGCACGCGCTGGAACAGGTCGAAGCGCATCCTGCCGCGGGCGATCAGGTCCTGCGGGTCCTCCAGCGTGGCGCTGATGATGCGGAAATCGGAGCGCTCGGGTTTGTCGGAGCCCAGCGGATGGAACGACCGCTCCTCGATGGCCTTGAGCAGCTTCATCTGCATGTTGGCGCTCATCGTGCCGATCTCGTCGAGGAACAGCGTGCCCTTGTGGGCTTCGAGCAGGCGGCCTTTGCGGCTGTCGGCGGCGCCGGTGAAGGCGCCCTTGCGGTAGCCGAACAGCTCCGCCTCGAGCAGGTCCTCGGTGTAGGCCGAGCAGTTGATGGCCACGAAGGCGCCCTCGCGCCCGGAGCGCTCGTGCAGCACGCGGGCCAGCGAGGTCTTGCCGGTGCCCGACGGCCCCAGCAGCATGATCGGCAGGTCGGTGGGCGCGTACTTGAGCGCCTCGCCGACGTCGGCCTTGAGCGCGGCGTCGCCGGTGATGAAGGCCGAGGCGAAGACGTCGGGCGCGGCCGCGGAGCGGCGGGCCTGCGTCACCTTGCGCAGGATGTCGGCCACGTTGGCGTCCTCGTTGCCCTTGGCGTAGAAGTCCCGCGCGCCCAGCTCGTAGGCGCGGTCGATGATCTCGTCGGAGTCGGAGCTGGAGACCACCACGGCGTGGACGCCCTTGGCCGCGGCGGCGGCTATGGCCTTCAGGCCGGAGTAGTCGTCGTCCGGGCCCAGCATCAGGTCGAAGAAGCCGATGTCGAAAGGCTCGCTCTCGAGCTTCTTCAGCGCCGTCTTCAGGTCCCCGGCCACGGCCACGTCGTGGTCGGCCAGCCGCGAGGCCATGATCTTCTGCGCCAGCTTGTCGTCCTCCAGGACGAGCACCTTGAGTCTTTCCATGGTATTCTCTTTTGAAAAAACAGATTTTCTTTTGAAAATAAACCGCCCCTACCGGGATATTATACAGGATTTCCCGGTCTTGGGCACGGTTTTTGGCATTAAAATTGCTCTGCTTTTAAGTATAATACCCGGAAAGGGCGCGGAGCCCGGAAGGCCGGGGTTGCGGGGAGAAGACCATGAAATTCAAGATCAGAGCTTCGGCGGGGGCAAGGACTTCGGCGGCCATGATGGGCGCGCTGAAGCTGGCCCATATGGCCGAGATGCCGGAGAGCGAGTTCGAAGAGACCCTCAAGGACCTGGAGGGCAGCCGCCTGTTCGGCCTGCTGAAGGCCGCGGGTGCGGTCAACCTGGCGGAGTTCCCCTCCGCGCGCTACGCCGCCCGGCGCTACGCCGGCTACAACCTGAAACTTTCCGGCGGCGGCCTGCCCGAGCTGGCCGACGGCGGCGGGGACCTGGTGGGCCTGATCCAGGGCGTGGGGCAGGAGAAGTTCGAGGCCTGCTTCCTCAGGGACGCCGCCATGAGCGACGTCGAGCGGGCCGAGGAGTGCGATATCTCCGTCGCCGACGCGGCGCGCCTGCGGGCCTTCGTGGACAGGGCCTTCATCCAGGCCGAGATGGAAGGGCCGGGCGGCGCGGAAGCTCCGGCCGCCAAGGTCTACAGCGCGGTGGCGGGCGTGGAGCTGGAGGACGGCGCCCCGGTGCTCGGCTTTTTCCACCGCGAGATCTGGAAGGGGCGCTACAAGGTGGACCAGGACAAGCTGGCCGAGGTCTCCGGGGGCCTGCAGCCGGAAGAGCGGCAGGGGATAGAGAAGCTGCTCAAGAAGCTGGAGTTCGCCGACAAGCGCAAGACCACGCTCTACCGCGCGCTCGAGCTGCTGCTGGACATCCAGGCCGAGTACCTGCGCACCGGCGAGCCCGGCCGCCGCAGGCCGCTGTCGCAGAAGACGCTGGCCAAGCACCTCGAGGTGCACCCCAGCGTGCTCAACCGCCTGGTCTCCAATAAATCGCTGCAGATGCCTTGGGGCACCGAGGTGCCGATGACGGTGCTGCTGCCCAGTTCCAAGCAGGTCAACCGGGAGCGTCTCTACGCCATAGCGGCCGAGCGCCCCGACCTGAGCGACGAAAGGCTCAAGGCCGAGCTGCGGGTCCGCCACGGCGTGCAGCTCTCGCGGCGCTCCGTGGCCCAGTACCGCAAGGATCTGGGCATGGAAGCCTCCGGCCGCCGCCCGGGCGGGGACGTTGTTGGTTAATTAGCTTTTTTTAAGGGGAGGCGTGGTCGTTCCGCGGGGGATGGGGGGCGAAAAAACTAAGTAACTAACAACGTCCCCCAATA
>JAJZRA010000090.1 GCA_021847485.1 bacterium | reverse complement strand
TTTGGTCTTGCGCGGCCGCGGGGCGGGGCTTTCCGCCGGATAGCCGATGGAGATCAGCACCTGTATGCGGCGGCCGGGGCCTATGCCCAGCGCCTTGCCGGCCGCCCTGGCGTTGAACCAGCCCAGCCAGCAGGTTCCCAGCCCCTGCTCGGCCGCGGCCAGCACGAAATGCTCGGCGGCTATGCCCACGTCGACCAGCCTGAAATTGGTGTCCTGCACCTGGTTGCCCAGCCAGGCCGTAAGCTTCCCGGTGTCCGAGACCACCGCAACCATTGCGGGCGCCTTGGCCGCGAACTTGCACGCGGCGTACACGCCCCCGAAGGCGGCGGAGCAGAACTTCTCCTTGAGGGCGGGCTCGTCTATCACCACGAAACGGCAGGGCTGGGCGTTGCAGGCCGACGGGGCCAGCCGGGCGGCCTCCAGGCAGATATCCAGCTTCGCCCGCTCCACCGGGTCGGGGCGGTAGCTGCGTATGCTGCGGCGCGCGGCCGCCAGAGCCAGGAACGGGGAACTCCGCATCCCCATATTTTATAATATAGCGTGGCCCTATTTGCCCGGAGGTGACAGCTATGAACGACTGGAAAGACGGCGTGGATCTCGCCATAACCGTTTGCGACGCCGGGGGGAAGATAATTCTGATGAACGCGAAGGCGGCCGCCACCTTCGCCAAGAGCGGCGGCGGGGAGCTGGTGGGCAAGAGCCTGCTGGACTGCCACCCCGAGCCCTCGAAGACCAAACTCAAAGGCCTGCTCGCCTCGCCGCGGCTCAACGCCTACACGATAGAGAAGAACGGCGCTAAGAAGCTGATCTACCAGACGCCGGTGATGGAGAACGGCAAGCTCGCCGGCATAGTGGAGCTCTCGCTGCCGCTGCCGTCGGACATGCCGCATTTCATAAGGAAGCCGTAACTCCCTTAAAGACCCGCGCAGGAGCGGGTGGCAAGGGTTTTGGCGAGGAAGGCCGTCGCGGAGGGAGGAGCTTGCGTAAGCGCGACGACTGGATGGAGCGAAGCGACAGGTCTGCGTGACAAGCTCCGCACGGTGGCCGCTTGATGAGCATAGCTCTTGATGCGGCACAGGCATAGCCTAGTGCGAGACCGCGTGCCTGACGCGACAAACCCTTGCCAGGACCCGCGAACCATTTCCTGTTACTGAAAATTTCAAATATCAGAGCGCGCCGGAGCGCTGGAAGCGGCGGGCCAGGTCGGCGCCGGAGAGGAAGAACAGCGTGGGCCGGCCGTGCGGGCAGTGGTAGCTGTCCTTCGTCCCGCGCAGGTCCTCCATCAGCCGCAGCGCCTCCTGCGGCTTCACGAAATCGTGCGCCTTGATGGATTTCTTGCAGGCCATCGTGGCTATGATGTTGCGCTTCATATCCTCGGCGGCCTTCTCGGGCTCGCCCAGCACCTCGGACAGGTAACCCAAAAACTCCGCGAAGGCGGGCTGCGTGAAGTAGAACAGCGCCGGGGCCGCGCGCAGCAGCGCCGTCGCCGGGCCGCGCTGCTCCACCTCGAAGCCGGCCGTCTTCAGCCAGTCCTTCCACTTCAGCACGGTCTCCATCTGTGAGCGTGAAAGCTCGGTCTCCAGCGGCACCAGCAGCGGCTGCACCCTCACGCCGCCCCTGTCGAACTCGCCGAGGTACTTCTCGAACAGCACCCGCTCCTGCGCGGCGTGCTGGTCCACCACCAGCAGGCCCGCGTCGGCTTCGAACAGCAGGTAGCTTTTGGCCAGCTGGCCCAGGTAGGAGAGGTCGTGGGCGCGCCAGTCGGCGGCGGCCGGGGCGGCCCCGGGGGCGGCCGCCGGCGAGGAGGCGGGCGCCGCGTCGAACAGGCTCCCGGTCTCCGCGGCCGGGGACGGGGCGGCCCCGGCCTCGCGGTAGGCCGGCACGTCGGGCGGGGAAAAAGGCTTCGCCCCGGCGACGGGGGCCAGGACCACGGCGGCGGTCTGCCTCGAAAGGAGCTCCTCGTAGACGCAGTTGGAGACGGTCTTGAAGATCTCGTTCTCCGAAGAGAACTTCACGTCCCGCTTCTGCGGGTGGATGTTGGCGTCGAAAGCGCCCGGGTCCAGCTCCACGAACAGCGCGCAGGCGGGGTGGCGGCCGGTCAGCATGTGGCCGTAGCCGCGGTAGAGGGCCTGCCGCAGCAGCGCCGAGGAGACGGGGCGGCGGTTGACGAAAAAGTGCTGGTTGACGCGCGTGGAGGCCAGCGCGTCCGGCCTGGACACCAGGCCGTAGACGGCCATGCCGGGGGTCTTGCTCTCCACGCGGGCCAGGCCGCCGTAGACGCTCTTGCCGAAGATGACGGCCGCCCGGTTCTTGAGGTTCTCCCACATGCCCCCGGGCAGGGAAGGCAGATCCAGGATCCCGGCGCCGTCTATAACCAGGCGGAAAGAGACGCCGGGGCTGGCCAGCGCGGCCTCTTCCACCGCGCGTATCAGGTGCGAGCGCTCCGCCGCGTCGCTCTTCATGAACTTGGCCCGGGCCGGCGTGTTGAAGAACAGGTCCGCGGCCTCTATCGTGGTGCCTTTCACCGGGGGGGCCGGCAGCTCGGCGATCACCTTCCCTCCCTCGCCCTCCAGCGAATAGCCGGAATCCGCGCCGGCCCTGAAGGAGGTCAGCTTCAGCCTGGACACCGCGAAGACGGAATAAAGGGCCTCGCCGCGGAAGCCGAAAGTGGCCAGCGAGTAGAGGTCGTCGAAGGCGCCGAGCTTGCTGGTGGCGTGCCGGCCCAGCGCCAGCCGCAGGTCCTCGCGGTCCATGCCGCGCCCGTCGTCGTGCACGCGGATCAGGCCGCGGCCGGCCTTTTTTATCTCGATATCCACGCGCGAGGCGCCTGCGTCCAGGGAGTTCTCTATCAGCTCCTTGAGCACCGAGGCGGGACGCTCGATGACCTCGCCGGCGGCGATCTTGGACACCACATCTTCGGGCAGCACTTTTATCTCTGGCATAGGAAGATTTTATCAATTCCGGCTCAGCCCAGCATCCGGTTGCCCATCATCACCAGGTTCACCATGGCGTGCATCATCACGTTGACCGGCAGCCGCCGCTCCTTCTCGTAGACCCAGCAGAAATACAGGCCTACCGGCAGCATCAGCGGGGCGGCCGCGCCGTGGAAGAGCGCGAAAAAGGCCGCCGAGCAGCCGGCGCTGTACCAGAAGCCGCGGGAGGCGCGCAGCGAGGCGAAGAGGACGCGCCTGAAGAAGAGCTCCTCGGCCAGCGGGCCGAGCGCGCAGGCCGTCAGCAGCGACGGCAGCAGCCGCCACGGCGAGACCGCCGCCACCTTGCGCAGGATCACGCCCTCCCGCGCGGCCGGCGCGGAGACCGGCTGCAGCAGCGTTTTCATGCCGTGGTCGCCCAGCAGCAGCCAGAGGCCGGACAGGACCACGGCGATGGCGGCGGCGAGCAGCACGTAGCCGCCGAAATATTTAAGGGCCTTGAGCAGGTCGTCCGGGAATTTGCGCTTCCAGTCCGCCAGCGCCGCCCGCCAGTCGGCGCCTAGGCGAGCCAGCAGCGCTGCGGAGGCGGCGGCGGTGCCCAGCATCGCCGGGGCTATGGACTCGAGGGGGGTGAAGCGCAGGCGCAGCAGCTCCTCCGCCAGGGCGGGCAGGGCTGAGAGCACGGCGTGCAGGAAGACTATGAAGGCGGAGAATGCCAGCAGGCGCACGCCGTCGCGGCACGTGGCCGCGCCGCCGAAAGGGTCGTTAGCCTCCATGCCCTGGGGTCCCGGCTCAGGGCCGCGGGGCGGGGGCCTGGCCGGCCTTGGCTATGTAATCCAGCGCGTAGGTATAGCCGCCGAGCTCGCCGGTGACGGCTGAGCCGACCACCGGCAGGCCGGCCGCCTCGAAGGCGGCGGCCTTGTCCTGCATGGCTTTCCTGGCGTCCTTGTCGAAGGTGAAGGTCTCCTGGGCCTGGTAGGTCTCCACGGCGGCGGACTGCACCACCCCGGAGTGCTGGTAGAAGTTCTGCACCAGGAAATCCACGCCGTAGGAATAATCGCCGCCGACCGGCCTGGACACGGAGGAGAGCGGCGGCACGCCGGCTTTCTGGAACAGCGGCAGCGCGGCCTTGCCGGCGGCCAGCGCGTTCTTCTCGAAGGGGAAGACTTCCCTGGCGTCGTAGCGGAGCACCGAGTATTGCGGCCGCGGGGCGGTCCTGCCCGCCTTGACCACGTACTCCACCCGCACCGCGTAGTCGCCGTCAGGGCGGCTCACGGCCTTGCCGCGTATAGCGGGCACCCCGGCCTGCCTGAAAAGGGAGAGATAGGCGGTGACGTTCTTCTTCGCCTCGCTTTCGAAGGTGAACTTGCCGCCGGTATATTCCAGGAACTTAACGTCGTACTCAGGCGCGCGCTGCAGCACGTCGTTCACCAGGTAGTCCACGGCGAAGGACCCGTTGCCTCCGGAATCGTAGGTATAGGAGCCGACCACCGGCAGCCTGGCCGCGCGGAAGGCGGCTGCGCAGTCGTTCATCGCGGCCGCGGCGCTGTTGGAAGGCCAGTACGACGCCCCGTTGTTATAGGTCTTGACCAGCACTGCCGGAGGCAGGGCGGCCCCGGCCTTGACCGTAGGGATATAGTCTATCGCGAAGCTGTAGTCGTTGCCGGCCGGCACGACGCGGCCGCCCAGGGTGGCGACGCCGGCGGCGTTGAGGTCCTTTATGCGGGCCTCCATCGCGGGCTTCGCCTGGCTCTCGAAAGAGAAGGTCTCGTCGGTGGTATAGGCGGCTATCGCTACTCCCGGGGGGGTTACGGGCGCGGGGCCGTGCGGCGCGGGGATGGCCGGGGCGTAAGGCTGGGAGGCGGGCACGCTGCCGGCCGTATAGGAGTTAAGGGTGAAATTCCCGGCGAAACCCGGGACTGCGAGGATAAAAAAAGCGGCAGCGGCGGCTATCGTATTCAGCATTGTGCCTCCCTGTACCCTTAAATTATAATAATTATGCGCCTGCTGGGCATGGGCCGTATGGTCCGGGTACGCCGTAGGCCGTATGGACAGGAACAGGAACTGGCTGGATTATTTCTACTACGCGGCGCCCGCCTGGCTGCTGCTGGAAACCTTTTTTTGGCCCAACTTCAGGGCAGGCGCCGTGACCGGCGGCTCCTTCCGGGGGAACCTGGCCTTCTACGCGGCCGAGGGCGGGCTGGGAGCGGCGCTCTATTTCCGCCTGCCCTGCGCCAGGCCGGCGGCGCTGCTGGAGAACGCCGCGCTGGTCATAATCTATCTGAAGTTCATCCTGTTCGCGCCGTGGGACATAGCGGCGAACATCGCCGACGCCGGGGCCGGGGAAGCGGGCTCGGCCTACGCCGCGGCCCTGCCCGGCGCGCTGTACTCCTGCTGCCACGTGATGCTCAGGCTCCGCTCGGAGCTGGGCCGCCTCGGCGGCGGGCTCAGTCTTTGAGACGCTTCTTCCAGTCCGCTATGGCCGCCAGCGCCTGCAGCGGCGTCATGTTGTCGGCGTCGCACATCTTCAGCTCGTCGAGCACCGGATGCCCGGAGAAGATGGGCAGCAGCGGCGTCTGGTTCTCGTCCTTCGACTCCACCTGGATGTTGCCTTTCGTCTCCAGCGCGTGCAGGATCTCCCTGGCGCGCGCTATAGCGCTCTCCGGCAGGCCGGCCAGCTGGGCCACGTGGATGCCGTAGGACTTGTCGGCGGGCCCGTTCGAGATCTTGTGCAGGAAGACCACCTCGGTCCGGCCGAGCGCGTTGGTCCACTCCTTCACGGCGATGTTGCAGTTCCTGATGCCGGCGAACTTCTCGGCGAGCTCCGTCAGCTCGAAATAGTGCGTCGCGAACAGCACCTTGGGACCGCCCTCCGGCCTGTAGAGGTGCTCCACCGCCGCCCACGCGATCGAGATGCCGTCGAACGTGGACGTGCCGCGGCCTACCTCGTCGAGCAGGATCAGGCTCTTAGGGGTGGCCAGGCGCATGATGGCCGAGGTCTCGCGCATCTCCACCATGAACGTGGACTCGCCGCGCGCCATGCGGTCCTGCGCGCCTATGCGGGTCATGATGCGGTCCACCACGCCCACCTCCGCGGCGCGGGCCGGCACGAAGGAGCCGATCTGCGTCATTATGACCGCCACCGCGGCCTGGCGCAGGTAGACGCTCTTGCCGCTCATGTTGGGCCCCGTCAGGATTATTACGCGGGCGTCCGGGCCGCCGATCTCCAGGTCGTTTGGGACGAACGTGCCGGCCGGCAGGAAGCGCTCCACCGCCGGGTGCCGCCCCTCCTCCACCTTCAGCAGGTCCCCCGAGTTCACCTTCGGGCGGACGAACTCGTAGCGCACGGCGCTCTCGGCCAGCGCGTAGAAGACGTCCAGCTCGGCCGCGCCGTTGGCGAAGGTCTTCAGCTCGCCCAGCGAGGCCTTCACCTTCTCGCGCAGCGCGCAGAAGAGGTGCGTCTCAAGCTTGGACATCTTCTCCTCGGCGCCGAGGATCTTGTTCTCGAGGGTCTTCAGGTCCTCGGTGATGTAGCGCTCCGCGTTGACCAGCGTCTGCTTGCGCACGAAATAATGGGGGACCTTCTGCGACTG
>JAJZRA010000089.1 GCA_021847485.1 bacterium | reverse complement strand
GGACCGGCCTTCACCGAGACCTTCATGCGCCCGCCGCCGCTCATGGCCTGGGCCGCGTTCAGGGCCAGGTTCTGGAAGACCTGGAACAGCTGGTCCTTGTCCCCCAGCACGCAGAACTTCCCGTCCTTTTCCGCCAGCTCCGCCTTGACCGAAGTGCCGCGCAGCGAGAAGGAGACCGCCTCGCGCACCAGCGTCCGCAGGTCCACGAAGCTTTTGACCGGCTCTCCGCCGGAGGCGAAGGTGAGCAGCTGCCGGGCCAGCCCCCGGGCCGAAAAGCAGGCCGCTTCCGCCTCGGCGAACAGCTCGCCGGCGCCGGCGCCCTCGCCCACGGCCCGGCGCAGCAGCGACAGGTTGCCGGTGATCCCGGTGAGCAGGTTGTTGAAATCGTGCGCTATGCCGCCGGCCAGCGTGCCGAGCGAGTCCAGCTTCTGCGCGGCCACCATGGCGGCCTCGGCCCGCTTGCGCTCGGTGACGTCCTGGATATAACCCCGCACGGTCCTGACGGCGCCGTCCTCCCGGAGCACCTCCATGATGTCGCTGTGCACCCAGCGCCAGCCGCCGGCGGCCCGCACGCGGTGCTCTATAGGCTGCGGCTTGCCGCCGGCCAGCAGGTCCCGGCCCAGCTCCCTCAGCTTGTCGGCTTCCTCCGGCGGCATCAGCGCGGCGATCTCGGCCATCGTGACGGTCAGCCGGCCCGGCGGCAGGCCGAAGGCCTTGCGCGCCTCCTCCGAGAGGCGCACCACTCCGCCGCAAACGTCCCAGCTCCAGGCGCCCAGGCGCGTCATCCTGATGGCGGCGGCCAGCGCCTTCTCGGCCTCCAGCCGGCCTTCGTAGTCCGCCCGGGTATCCTCCAGCAGCCGCTGGTTCACCATCAGGAACAGGCCGAAGACCAGCAGGATCAGCAGGCCGGGGTAAAGCAGGAACAGCGCCGCGTCGGCCGGCACGTTATGGAACAGGTCCAGGCCCGGCTCCCTCACGGCCACGGCCACGCGCGCCAGCCCCGCCGCCACGAAGCCCCCGTAGGCGTAGGCCGCCGGCCGCGCGTAGCGCCGCAAGGGTACCGGGTAGGCCAGCAGCAGCGCCAGCGCCGCCAGGCAGAAGGCCGCCAGGGCGAGGTTGAAATTAAGCGACCTCGCCCAGAAGTCCGGCCGCGCTAAAGTAAAATAGGCGTGCACCGCCGTAAAGACCGCCAGCAGCCCCCAGTTCAGGGCCGGGTACCCGCGCAGCCCGCCGAACCTTCGGAGCCCCTCGTAGAACAGCACCATGCCGTACATCCCCAGCGCGTTGCCGGTCAGCACCGAGAAGAAGGGATGCAGCCGCCCCTGCAGAACTACCAGCGAAGTCCCCGCGGCCTGCACGGCCAGCGCCGTCCACCACCACCCAAGTCCGGGGTAGCGCCCCTTATTGTGGCGCCACAGCAGCCACAGCACCGCGGCGCAGCCGGCCTGCAGCAGCAGGCTGCCGAAGAGGATAGTTCTGAAATCCAGGAAGTTCATGCCTTACTCCGGGGCTTATTCTTTGTAGGTTATAGTTACCGCCGCCGCATCCGCGTCGCCGGAGGCCAGGGCCCTGTAGGGGCGGCGGCCCGCGTTTATGTACGTCTCGAAGGCCCGCGCCGTGTCCAGCGCGGTCTGCCCGGCCCTGAGGGCCAGCATGATGTTCCAGCCGGCCACGTGGTTCACCGTGCCGTCCGGCCGCTTGTAGCGGAAGATGGACAGCCACAGGCTCATCGTCCCGTCTATGCCGCCGTCCGCCGCCCGGCCCGTGGCCGCGCCGGTGAACTCCGCCACGCCGGGCTTGCCGCCCACCGTCACTTTCCCTTCCCTTACCGCCACGCCCTGCGTCCTGTCGTAGGAAGAGGCGGTAAGTTCCGCTCCCTTCGCCAGTTCGACGGCGGGATCGTAATCCTTGTGCTTCATTCAACTTCCCCCTTAACCTGAAAAAAGTCTACAAAATTTTCAGGCCGGGGGAGGAGGCCGCGCGGTCCGGGGCGCCCCCCTCCCGCGCCCCGGACCGCGGCCCCTTACTTGCGGCGCCCGCGCCTGGCCGGGCCCGCCGGCGGCGCGCCCTCCCAGGCGGCGTCGGCCACGTGCTCCCCCGGCGCGTGGTCCGCGGCGGGCCCGTCGGCCACGTGCTCGCCCGGCGCGTGGTCGGGCGCCCCCCCGCCGGCCGCGTCCTGCGGCTTGCCGCCGCCTATGAAGTCCAGCGCGTCCACGTAGACCAGCGTCCTCGAGCGGCGCTTGCCGTCCTCTTTGCCGGTCCACTCCTCCATGGCCAGGTGGCCCTCCACGTACACCCGCCGCCCCTTGGCCAGCTTCGCCGCGAAGTCCGCGAGCTTGCGGCCGTTCTCCCGGTTGTAGGCCTTGAGCTCCAGCCACACCGGCACCTCCTCCCAGGCGCCGCTCTCCTGGTTCTTGCGGCGGTTGTGCACCGCGAAGCCCAGCTGCGCCACCTTGCCGCCGCCGGGGAACTCCTTCACTTCCGGGTCCCTCGTCAGCCGCCCGATCAGCATTACTTTGTTCAGGTCGGACATACATACCCCCCTTAGTTTTTTCCCGCGCTATAGCCTAGCAGACCAACCCGACAGCGTCCTGTCGGGTTGCGAAATAAGTTAAAATTCCCGCATGGAAAATCTCAACGCTCTTCTCGAGAAGGCCGGCGCCGCGGTCTGGGGCGCGCCGCTCATCGTGCTGCTCTTCGGCACGCACCTGTTCCTCACCTTCCGCCTGGGCTTCGTGCAGCGCCACCTGCTGAAGGGCATAAAGCTCTCGCTCTCGCGCAAGCCCGAGGGGCAGGGCGACATCTCCCATTTCGGCGCGCTCGCCACGGCGCTCGCGGCCACCATCGGCACCGGCAACATCGTCGGCGTGGCCACGGCGGTGGCGGCCGGCGGCCCCGGCGCCGTGCTATGGATGTGGCTCACCGGCGTGTTCGGCATAGCCACCAAGTACGCCGAGGCGCTTCTCGCCGTGAAGTACCGCGTCGTCACGCCCAAAGGCGAGATGGCCGGCGGCCCGATGTACGTGCTCGAGCGCGGCCTGAACGCGCGCTGGCTGGGCCTCGTCTTCGCCTTCTTCACGGCGGTGGCGGCCTTCGGCATAGGCAACATGGTGCAGGCCAACTCCATCTCGCAGATGCTGCTGGAATCCTTCTCGCTGCCGGTCTGGGCTTCGGGCGCCGTGATGACCGCGCTGACGGCGGTGGTGATCCTGGGCGGCATCAAGTCCATAGCCCGCGCCTGCGAATGGCTGGTGCCTTTCATGGCCGCCTTCTACGTGCTGGGCTGCCTCGCCATCCTCGCCGTCAACTTCGACAGGCTGCCCGGCGCCGCGGCGCTCATAATCTCCTCCGCTTTCAACGGCCACGCCGCCGTGGGCGGCTTCCTGGGCGCGGGCGCGCGCGAGGCCATGCGCTTCGGCATAGCGCGCGGCCTGTTCTCCAACGAGTCCGGCCTCGGCTCGGCCCCCATAGTGGCGGCCGCCGCGCAGACCACCAACCCGGTGCGCCAGGCGCTGGTCAGCTCCACCGGCACCTTCTGGGACACCGTCGTGGTCTGCCTGCTGACCGGCCTGGTGATAGTGAGCTCCGGCGACTGGCAGAGCGGCCTCAAGGGCGCGGCCCTCACCAAGAGCGCCTTCTCCCATATTCCTTATATAGGCCACGCGGTGCTCAGCCTCGGGCTGCTGACCTTCGTGTTCTCCACCATCCTCGGCTGGGAGTACTACGGCGAGAAGGCGGCCGAGTACCTGCTGGGCGGCCGGGCGGTGAAGCCCTACCGCTGGCTGTGGGTGGCCGCCGTGATGGCCGGCTCCGTGGCCGCGCTGCCCGCGGTCTGGAACTTCGCCGACATCTTCAACGGCCTGATGGCCGTGCCCAACCTGGTCTCGCTGCTGCTGCTGGCCGGCGTGGCCGCCGCCGAGACCCGCGCCCACGTCTCCGAACCCTGAAAATCACCCCGACACCACGCTGTCGGGGTGATGTGCTAGACTATAATAAGGAAGGAAGGCTTATTATGGCTAAGCGCATCTCCAAGTCGCAGTTCATGATGGGGCTGCAGTGCCCCAAGCGGCTGTGGCTCTACAATTTCCGCAAGGACCTGGTCCCGCCCACGGACCCGGCCACCCAGCGCCTGTTCGACGAAGGCCACCGCGTGGACGAGCTGTCCCGCAAATATTACAAGGGCGGCGAGCTGGTCTCCTACGACTTCCGCCAGCTGCAGCGCGCCGTGGCCCGCACCGCCGAGCTTATCAAGGCCGGCGTCCCGGCCGTCTACGAAGGCGCCTTCACCGCCGACAACGTGCTGGTCCGCTGCGATATTTTAAAGAAGAACACCTCCGGCGGCTGGGACCTCATCGAGGTCAAAAGCTCCACCTCCGTCAAAGAAGAGCACCATTCCGACGTCGCCATCCAGCGCCACGTGCTGGAGGCCGCCGGGGTCAGGGTCGGCAAGACCTGGCTGATGCGCATAAACAACGAGTTCGTGAAGGACGGGGAGATAGACCCCAGGAAGTTCTTCGTCAAAGAGGACATCACCGCCGAGGTGGCGGAGCTGCTGCCCTCGGTAAAGGAGAACCTGGCCAAATTCCTGGAGCTGCTCGCCGCCCCCTGCCCGGAGCCGGGCATCGGCCGCCACTGCTCCGAGCCGTACGACTGCGAGTTCCGCCCGTTCTGCTGGAAGGGCGTGCCGGAATATTCCATCTACAACATCCCCCGCCTGGGCTGGGACAAGAAGAACCTGCTTAAGGCCATGGGCGTCATCAGCGTCAGGGACGTGCCCGACACTTTCGACCTGAACGCCGCGCAGCGCCTCTACCTCAAGGTGGAGAAGACCGGCAAGCCCGTCATGGACCGCAAGGCGCTGGCGGAGTTCCTGGCGGAGCTCAAGTACCCGCTCTACCACATAGACTTCGAGACCATCATGCCGGGCATCCCCCTTTACGACGGCACCCGCCCTTACCAGCAGCTGCCGTTCCAGGTGTCGCTGCACGTGCAGGACGCGCCCGGCGCCGAGCCCCGCCACTTCGAATACCTGGGGGACCCGGCCTCGGACCCGCGGCCCGGCCTTATAGATTTCCTGCTCAAGAACATCGGGCCCGAGGGCTCGCTGATCGCCTACAACTCGGCCTTCGAGTGCAGCCGCCTGCGGGAGATGGCGGACAACTTCCCCGCGCGCGGCGACGCCCTGCGCGCGCTGGCGGACCGCGCCGTGGACCTGATGCGCCCCTTCAAGCAGCAGGCCTACGTGCTGCCGGAGTTCCGCGGCCGCTATTCCATAAAGGTGCTGCTGCCGGCCATGGTGCCGGACATGACCTACGAAGGCCTGCCCATCGGCAACGGCGCCGACGCCCAGCTGGCCTACATGGATATGCTGGAAGGGAAAGTGGACCGCGCCGCCGCGGAGAAGATCCGCGCGGACCTGCTGGTCTACTGCGGCCAGGACACCATGGCCATGGTCAAGATCCTCGCCCGCCTCTACGAGACCGCCAAATAACCCCGGGCCGCGGCCCGGGCATTGGACCTAAGGCGGCAGGGGCTTCAGTTCAGGGAGGAGGCGCTCATCAGCGCGGGGGCGTTGTCGCGCAGCCAGCGGCGGTGCGCCCGGTAGTCGGGGCAGGCCGCGGCCACGTGCGCCCAGAACCGCCGGGAGTGGTTCATCTCGCGCAGGTGGCACAGCTCGTGGATCACCACGTAGTCCAGCGCGCCCGCGGGCGCGGCGGCCAGGCGCCACGTAAAATTGAGGTTGCCCTTGCGGGAGCAGCTGCCCCACAGCGAGCGCTGGTCCTTTACGGCCACGCGGCCGTAGGTCACGCCCAGCACGGCGGCCCAGTGCGCCACGCGCGCCGTTATCAGTTCTTTGGCGCGGGCCAGGTCGGCCGGGGCCGGGCGCGGCGGGCGGGGCCTGCGGTAACGGTACCTTACCACGCGCCGGACCGCGCGCGGCGGCGGGAACACCTCGGGCAGCTCGCCGGCCAGCCCGCGCAGGAAGTCGCGCACTTCGCGCACCACGCCTTTAACGCTCATGGGTAAATTATAACACGTCAGCTGTCCTGCAGCCGGCGCAGTTCGCGGTCGGTGTCGCGCAGGCGCAGCGACATGGTGGTGGCCAGCCGCTGGTAGAAGACCATGCCCACCTTGGGGTTGCGCGTGGAGATGGTATCGAAGGCGGCCCTGGTGATGACGTAGAAGTCCGTGTCCTTCAGGGCTATCGCGTCCGCCGTGCGCGGCGTGCGGCTCAGGAAGGCCACCTCGCCGAAGAAGTCCCCCGGCCCGAAGACGGCCAGGTGGTGGTGGCGGTGCGTGCCCTTGAGCGGCAGCACCATGCGCACCTCGCCGCGCCGGATCAGGAACAGCTCCTCGCCCTGGCTCTTGCGCAGGAAGACCGCCTCCCCCGCCGCCGCGCGCCGTTCCTTGAAGACCACGCGCAGGTCCGCCAGCGACATTTCGTCCATCTCCCGCAGGAACTCTATCTCGGCCAGGTCCAGCAGCTCGCCGTAATAGAGCCGCTTCACGCCGGCCTCCTCCAGGATCCTGTCCTCGGCCCATTCCAGCGCGTCGTGCAGCGTCTCGAAGATGCGCCCGCCGCCCTTGTGGTG
>JAJZRA010000015.1 GCA_021847485.1 bacterium | reverse complement strand
TAGTTGTCTATTACGACCTTGAGCGGCTTCAGCACGGCCATAGCGCGCGGCGCGCTGGCGTTAAGCTCGTTGCGGATGGCGTTCTCGAGCACCCAGATGTCGGAAACGCCGGGAACGCGGGAAATGCCGACCTCGTCGCAGAAGGCGCGCAGCGAGCTCGCGGTGTAGCCGCGGCGGCGGTAGCCGGACACGGTGGGCATGCGCGGGTCGTCCCAGCCGTCCACGCGGCCGGTCTTCACGAGCTCCAGCAGCTTGCGCTTGCTGGTGACCGTGTTGCCGAGCGTGCGGCGGGCGAACTCTATCTGCTGCGGGTGGTAGACGCCGAGCTGGTCGAGGAACCAGTCGTAGAGCGGCCGGTGGTCCTCGAACTCCAGCGTGCAGATGGAATGCGTGATCCCCTCGATGGAATCCTCGAGGCCGTGCGCCCAGTCGTACATCGGGTAGATGCACCACTTGTTCCCCTGGCGGTGATGCTCGGCGTGCAGCACGCGGTACATCACCGGGTCGCGCATGTTGATGTTCGGGTGCGCCATGTCTATCTTCGCGCGCAGCGTGCGGCTGCCGTCGGGGAACTCGCCGTTCCTCATGCGGGTGAACAGGTCGACGTTCTCCTCCACCGGGCGGTCGCGGAAAGGGGAGTCCTTGCCGGGCGTGCCGGGGGCGCCGCGGTACTCGCGCACCTGGTCGGCGCTCAGGTCGCAGACGAAGGCCTTGCCCGCTTTCACGAGCTGCATGGCCCAGTCGTACATCCGCTGGAAATAGTCGGAGGCGAAGAACAGCCGGTCCTCGAAGTCGCCGCCCAGCCACTTAACGTCCTCGACGATGGAATCGACGTACTCCTGCTCTTCCTTGGCCGGGTTCGTGTCGTCGAAGCGCAGGTTGAACTTGCCCTTGTAGTGGCGGGCTATGCCGGAGTTCAGGATGATCGAGGTGGCGTGGCCGATGTGCAGGTAGCCGTTGGGCTCCGGGGGGAAACGGGTATGCACGCGCCCTTCGAACCTGCCGGTCTCGTTGTCCTTGTCGATGAGCTCGTAGATGAAGTTGCTCTTGGCGGGGGTTTCCATATAAAAAATTATAACAATTTATAAGGGGGCGCCTATTGGGACCACCGCCCCCCTGGCCGCCTCGGCGGTCTCCGCTCCCAGCTCCGCCCTGGCGCCGCCGCGGCTGAACTTAAGGGCGCCCACGGTCCAGCTGTAGCGGTCCCCCCGCCCGGAATAGCCGGCCGGATAGCCGTCCCACCCGCAGACCGCTCCGCCCGGCCCGGGCTCCCCCGGCCAGAGCGCCGTCACCTCCGTCCCGCCTTTCTCCAGCGCGGCCAGCGCCAGCCTCAGGCCTTCAGGCCTGGGGCCGTAAGGCAGCAGCACGCGCTTCACGCGCACCTGCCCGGCCAGCTCCGCCAGGCCGGCGTAGTCCCTGCGTTCCAGCGAGGAGAGCAGCACGGCCTCCAGGTCTTTCTCCCCCCTGTCCAGGACGGCCAGGGCCAGCTTGCGGCCGTCGACGCCCGGGTTCAGCAGGCACAACCCGCCTGACCGGGAGCGCAGCAGCGCGCTGCGGGTGTCGCTGTCGCCGAAGAGCAGCGCCCCCTGCCGCGGCGCCGGGGCCAGCGCCGAGCGGAGCGGGCCGGCGGCCATCAGGGCCAGCCCGGCCGCGGCCGCCGCGTAGAGGCGCGGCCGCCTGAAGCCCAGCAACGGCGCGTGCGCCGCCGCGAAAGCCAGCGCGAAGGCTCCGGCGATGAAAGCGGCGGAGGGCTCGGTCACGCTCACGGCGGCCCAGGGCAGCCCGGCGAAGAACCGTACCGTCCTGATGAACGCGTCCATGAAAAATCCGGCGGCCGCCCCCAGCCAGCCGAAGACCGGCCCCGCCCACGACAGCGCGGCGAGCAGGAAGCCCAGCCCCATGGCCGCGGCGGAGGCCGGCACCAGCGCCATGTTGGAGAGCGGCGAGACCAGCGAGATCCTGTGGAAATAGGCCGCGAGCAGCGGGTAGAGGAAGAGCTGCGCGAAGAAGCTCACCGCGAGCAGCCCGGCCGCCCAGCCGGCCGGCCCCTTAAGCTTAAGGCGGCTCCCCCAGGCCCCCATGCCGGCCGTAAGGCCGTAGGCCGCCAGGAAAGACATCTGGAAGCCGGCGTCGAAGAGGGACCGCGGCGAGAACAGCAGGATCAGCAGCGCCGCGGCGGTCAGCGCGTGGAAAGCGCCGGACTCCCGGCCGAGCAGCCAGGCGGCCAGGCCCGCCGAGAACATCAGGTAGGCGCGCACCAGCGGCGCCTCGAGGCCGGCCGCCAGCACGTAGAGGCCGGCCAGCGCCAGCGCGGCCAGGCCCGCCCACCGGCGCCGCAGCCCCAGGCGGGAGCAGAGGAAATAGACCACCGCCACGACGAAGCCCACGTTGGACCCGGAGGCCACCAGCAGGTGCATGGCGCCGGAATCCCTGAAAGCCTCCTTGAGGTCCGGCGGCACGGCGCGCTTCTCCCCCAGCACCACGCCGCCGAACACGCCCGCCTCGGCCGGCGGCAGCGCCGCGGAGAAAGCGGCGAGAGAGCGTTCGCGGACGGCCCGGGCCAGCCTGACCAGGGGGTTGGCCGGCCGGACCACGCCGAGGTCCACGGCCGCGGCCTCGGCGGCTATGCCCCGGCGGGAGAGATACTCCGCCCAGTCCAGCCCGCCCGGCACGTCGGCGCCGCGCGCGGCGGAGAGGTCCGCGAGGAAAGAGACCGTGTCGCCGTAGGAGGCGCCGCCCGTGGAGCGGGCGTAGACCATCAGCCCGGCCGCCAGCGGCCGCCCGCCCACCCGGGAGGTCTCCAGCGCGAAGCGCCAGCCGCCCCGGGCCGCGGCCGGGTACTCCGCCACGCGCCCCGTCACCAGCACGCCGGCGCGCGGCAGCGGGAAAGGCAGCCCGGCCGGCGGCCTCAGCACCCGGTCCCTGAAGACGTAAAGGCCCGCCGCGTAGAGCGCCAGCAGCAGGAACAGCGGTCTCCGGTAGTAGGAAAGACGCATAAGCCCCTTCGGGGATGGAGCCTTACGCGGATGGGAGAGCGGCGGCCGCCCCCGCGGCCGCCCGCGGTCAGATCTTGATGCGCCCCTTGAGCGCGTAGCCCAGCGTGACCTCGTCCATATAGTCGATGTCGCCGCCGAGCGGCACGCCGTAGGCGATGCGGGTGATCTTCTGGACGTAGGGCTTGAGCAGCCGGATCAGGTACATAGCCGTCGCCTCGCCGTCGGCGTCGGGATTGGTGGCGATGATGACCTCTTTGACGCCGCCGTCGGAGGCGCGCACGCGGTCGAGCAGCTCCTTGAGCTTGATATGCTCCGGGGCGACGCCCGCGGCCGGCGAGACGGCGCCGTGCAGCACGTGGTAGACGCCGGAGAAGCTCTTGGCCTTCTCTATCGCGGCGAGGTCCTGCGGCCGTTCGACGACGCAGATGGAGGACCGGTCGCGGTGAGCGTCGGCGCAGACCGGGCACAGGTCCCCCTCGGCGTAATTGTAGCACTCGCGGCAGTAGTTGACCGAAGCCTTGACGGCCCGGAGCGCCTCCACGAGGTCCTCGATCTCGGGGTCGGAGGCCCGCACCACGTAGAGCGCGAAGCGCTCCGCCTGTTTGGGCCCCACGCCCGGGAACTTGCGGAAAACGCCGATGATCCTTTCGAGGGCTTTCATTTTACCTTGTTGATCCTGGTGATGCGGCCGTGGAACACCTTGGCCAGGTGCTTGAGCTCGGGCTCGGAATCGGCCCCTACGACCTTGGGCCCGGCGGCCGGCTTATGGGGCTGGGGCGCCTCGGCGGCGGCCTCGGCCTCGATGTCCTCGGTCATGGCGGTCTCCTCCGCCGGCCCCTCCGGGGCGGCCACGGTCTCCTCCGCGGCCGCGGGGGCGGCGGAGAACTCCGGCAGCAGGGCTATCCGCTCGCCGGCGACGGCCGCGAGCAGCTCTTCCAGCTCCGGCCTGGCCCGCTCTATCATGGCGGCCTCGAACTTATTGCCGCTCAGCAGGCGCCACTTCAGCGGGTCGGAGAACACGATCCGGACGGAAAGGAGGATATTGTAGAGGGCCGGCTTCCTGGAGGCTACCCGGCCCAGCAGCTTCTTCCAGGCCTCGGCCGAACCGGCGGGGCCGGCCTGCGGCGCTTCCGGTTCCGGGGCGGCGGCCGCGGCGGGGGCCGCCGGGACGGCGCGGGCCGGCGAAGGAGCGGGGGCCGCGGGGGCGGCCGGGGCCGCTAGCGGCTCATTTTTTTTTTGACCGGAGGCCGGCGGCAGGGACGGGGCGGCGCCGGAGGCCAGGCGGCTCTCCATGCCCTCCAGCCTGCGCACCAGGCCTTCCAGGTCCTGCGGGACCTCGATCAGCGTGAACAGCGCCACCTCGGCCGCGAGCGGCAGCGAATCGGAGAACTTGACCTCTTCGATGACGACGTTGAGCTTGCGCGACAGGCGGGCCAGCGTCCCGGGCTGCACGTCCTTGGGCAGGCCCTTGAGCGGCTCGCCGCCGCCGAAGCCCTGCGCCGCGAGGAAGGCCTCGGCGAAGCCGTTGCGCAGGTCGCGCAGCGCGGCCAGCGGGTCGTGGCCCTCGGCGTTGAGCTTGTCGAAAGCGGCGTGCAGCGCCGGGGCGTCGCGCTTCACCAGCGCCAGCGCCAGGGAATTAACGAGCTCGGCGCCGGGATGGCCCAGCAGCTCGTTGATGACCCCGGTCTTTATCTCGCCGCGGCCGAAAGAGGCCGCGCGGTCGAGCATCGTCAGCGCGTCGCGCAGCGCGCCGCCGGCCGAACGCGCCACGAGGCGCAGCGCCTCGGGCTCGGCCTTGATCTTCTCCGCCGCGGTCACCGCCTCCAGCCGCGCCACGATGTCGGCCTCGGAGATCGGGCGGAAGCGGAAGCACTGCGAGCGGGACAGGATGGTCGGCGGGACCTTGTTCTGCTCGGTCGTCGCCATGATGAAGACCACGTGCGCGGGAGGCTCCTCGACGGTCTTCAGCAGCGCGTTGAACGAGCCGGCCGACAGCATGTGCACCTCGTCGAGGATGTAGACCTTGTACTTGTCCCGCGACGGGGCGAAGTCCACCTGGTCGATGATCACGCTGCGGACCTTGTCCACCTGCGTGTTGGAGGCGGCGTCTATCTCAATAACGTCCAGCGACTTGCTCTCGGCTATCTCAACGCAGGACGGGCACTTGCCGCACGGCACGCCGTCCTTGGAGGGGTGGTGGCAGTTGAGCGTCTTGGCCAGGATGCGCGCTATCGTGGTCTTGCCGCAGCCGCGGGGCCCGTAGAACACGTAGGAATGGGCTATGCGCCCCAGCTTGGCGGCGTTCTGCAGGGTCTGCTTGACGGTCTCCTGGCCCATCACCTCTCCGAGGTTGCCGGGACGGTATTTAGTGGCGAGATTTTCGTAGGACATAGCGGGACCTGGGGTGACCGACGGCGGGGAGGCCGCGCGGCCTCCCCGCGGGGAAAACGCTTAGAACTTGACGCCTGCGCCGACGGAGACGAAGCTCTTGTTGCTGCTGCCGTTGTCGAAGTTCTGGTAGGCCACGTTGGCCACGACCATGTTCAGGTCGACGTAACCGCCGATCGTGACGGCCGAGCTGTCCTTGGCGCCCTTGTACTTGGTGGTCGTGTAGGCCGCGAAGGGCGTGATCATCGGGATCGTGGACGGGATGTCCACGCGGGCGGTCACGCTGGAGCGCGGCTTGGCGATGACGGCGAAGTCCAGGCCGGGGATGAAGCCCTGCGGCACGGCCTTCTCGTCGCCGTAGGAGTAGCCGGTGTAAGAGGCCGAGAGGTTGAGCATCAGCACCTTGGCGCCGGCGAACAGGCTGGCCTCGGTCTGGGCGGTCTTGAGGTCGGAGGAGCCGGTGACGGCCTGGGTGTGCTGGATCTGCTTCAGCGAGGCGCCCACGTCTATGCGGGCCACGCCCTCGCCGCCGCCGGAGACGGCGTGCGCGCCGGGGCCGGCCAGGCGGCTATGGCCGCCGGTGCCGGGCATCAGCGAGAAGGTGATGTCGCCGCCGGCGTAGATGTTCTTATAGCCGTTCACCTCGGGGGTAGTACCGGCCTCGGCTCCGACCGTGTATTTCTCTTTCTCCCACGCGCCGCGCAGGCCGTAGGTGCGGTAGGTCTTGTTCTTGAGGGCCGCGGTGTCGTATTTATAGGAGGTCAGCGTGGGCTCCAGGGCGAAGTCGTCCGCGCCGACGCGCAGGTTCAGCTTGTAGCCGCTGTAGTCCTTGCCGGTGGTGCCGGTCAGGCCGCCGTCGAAGTACCAGGCGGAAGCGTTGAGGCTTAAGCCCGCCAGCAGAGTAACGGATGCAATGAGTTTTTTCATCTTTCTCCCCTTGTTCGTGTATTCCCAAAACGGTCGGCGCGCCGGTGCCCCGGGCGCCTCCTCACCTTGAAATCTCCCTGTATATTATACGATTTTACCGCCCCCCCATAAAGCAAAACCCCGCGGGTCTCCCCGCGGGGCTTTCTGTGGTCGCGTCATCCGCTTTATTCCCTGGCCTCCCAGGCACAGCGACCGGTGTTCTGAGGAGTACCCTTGCTGCCTTTGGCCTTGCAAGCACACCAACCGGGGCTGGTATGCGGATTGGACTCCCGACAACCGGTCCAGCGGAAATCCCAGGTGACTGAGAAATCGCAGACATAGATGTCGTTGCCTTCCCTTTTCATGATCTTGGATTCGGTATCGGTGGACTGCCAGGTCAGGTCTTGCTCCTTGCAGGGGATAAACCCCATCCCGTTCTCGTCCCATTGAGGGGAATACCGTCCGATCTCACCGCTCTTCGAGCCGAGAGCCGAAACGCTGAACTCCCGGAGAGAAGCCACGGCCTTCGGCAGGCGGTCAACAGGGGTAAGTTCGAGGAAATACGAGCCGGTGCCGCGCTCGCGGGAAGTATACTTGAACGGGCTCTTGAGGATACGGAAGGAGGGCTTTCCCTTGGGGAAGTTGTAGCACACCTCTATCCGCTCCTCTTCATTGGCCTGCAACTGCCGGGGGCCGATGGTAAGATCGACGTACGTACTCTCGTCTTGAGAATTATCTTGGCAATAATGATATTCGTCGCATTCCCGCCAATGAAAAGTCGTGCTGAGATACGTCGCCCGGCGCACCGTTTCCCCATCACGGGAATCGAAGACGAACGTTTCGCACACATTACTATTGGCATAGCCCCTGGAAGAAGGAGCTACCGGCCTTATCCCTTCAGTGATCACCTCCGGGGCCTGCGCCTGCACCGTCTCTTTAAGGCTGATCTCCTGAGCGGACGCGCCCCTGCCCTCGAAGTCAGGCTTTATCTCTTGCGCGCTCGCGCCCAGAGAGCACGAAGCGATGAACGCCGCGACCATAAGCATGCTCTTTTTCATAATCCCCCTAACGCCGCTTTATCTCGTTACAATCAAAAAGGGAAAGCAAAAAATTTTGCTTTCCCTGGATACACCCGGTTACGGCCGGGTCGTGGATACTCCGGGGCCAATCCCCCGAATTACAAAGAAATCACCTATATTCAACCAGAAACAGAGCCGCCTGGTAAGAGCCGTTAGTCCCCCGATTTAATAGGCCTTTCGTCCCAGAAAGCAAAACCCCGCGGCCTTGCGGACCGCGGGGTTTTTCTCTGATCTGCCGGTTACTTACAGCCGGCGGGCAGCTGCTTGAGGCACTTGGACGCCCAGGTGCAGGCGGTCTTTTTCTGGTTGGCCAGGCGCGCGCCGGCGTTAGCGGAGGCCGGGTCGTCGCTCATGATCAGGCCGTAGTCCCTGTCGGCGCTGCTGCCGATGGTGCCCACGCGGGTGGACAGGCTCTTGCTGCACATGCCGGAGCCGTGCGGCACGAAGCCGGTCACCGCGTCGTCGCAGGAGAGCACGGTCTGATAGTCCGCCAACGCGGACCTCTGGGCCCCGGTCAGGGTCTTCCTGGCGGCGTCATAGGAAGCGTCGTAAGCCGACTGGACCCTGGTATACTCCTTCGAGGCGCCCGCGAGTTCGCCGGTAGCCTTGGCTATCTGATCGGCCGGAGCCTTGCTCTTCACCAGCTTATCCAGCGCCTGCTGCTTCTCCTCCACCAGGTCGGCCGCGGACTGAAGGCTGCCGTGGGCGGAAGATATGACCGCTTTCTGCTCCGGCTTGAGCTGGGAATACTTCTGGTCCGCCGCGTGGAAGTCCTTATAAACGCCGTTGGCCAGCCCCTGGGCCATCAGCACCGTCGCGTTGCCGTCGGCAGAGCCGGAGGGAGTTATGGCGGACGAGCAGCCGGCGTTCTCGAAGTAGCAGGCGTTCACCGACATAAGGACGGTCTGCTGGACTATCCGCATGTCGGCTACGGCCGAATTTATTATGCCCTGCAGGTTGCCGAAGTCCACGGTGACCACTTCCCCCTGGATAGCCGCGCTGCGGGCGGCATTGGCCACGAAGTCGTGGGTAGGAGCGATATTGGCCTCCTGCTTGGCGTTGACCTTCTCCAGGTACGCGGCCCACAGTTTCTTCTCCTCGGCGGCGGCCGCGGTGCTGTCGAACTTGCGGGCCTCTTTCTGGGGCCACAGCAGGTCCCAGTTAACGCCGCGCAAGGCCACGGCCTGCTGCAACGGGGCCGCGTTGTCACCGTTAAGCGCCTGGCCGGCAGCTCCCTTCACGGTAGTCCCGACGGCCGCGCCGATTGTCTTGTCGCCGGTGGCGGCCGGGGCGTTCCCGCCCACCGCGGGCCTGCCGGTAGCCTTGGCGAGACGCTCGGAAGCGGGCGTATCGGCCGCGGCCAGGGCCGAGTTCATAGCCCCGAGAGCGGTATTATGCGCCTGCACCAGCCCCTCGATGGAACCGGTAACCTGGTCCAGCTGCCTCGAGAAGACGCCGAACCGGTAGGTATGGAAGTCTATCTGGCCGCGGGCCGTACCCAGGTTGTCGGTGATCCCCTGGTCGTACTTGGCGATTATTTCCTCTATAGGCTTGGTGTTTATCTCCGACTCGCTGTTGCGCCCGGCCGTAGGCTCTCCGGACTTGGCGGTCGGGACGGTATCCTTCATCTTCAGCGTGTGGTTCTTTATATCGGCTTTGATAGCGGCGACCGCCTTGACGTAAGTATCGTGCTCCGCCTTGGCCGCGCGGTACTTCTTCTCCATAGCGTCGGTCCTGTTAAAGTACCGGCTAAGGGCGGTCTTGGCCTCGGAGCCCAGCTTGGCCAGCGTGGGCTGAACGACCGAGCTGGCGGCGCCGCCGGCTTCTTTAGCCACGTCCTCAAGAGCCTTCACCTGGACTTCGACCTCTTCCGGCTTCTTGTTATCGTTGAGGGCCTTCTCGGTGAAGACCACGTTGTCGATCACGCGGCCGAGCACCTCGTCGTACTTGGCGAAGAGCTTGTTGGTGTCCTGCGAGATGGCCTCCGGCGAACCGGCGGCCGGGGTATGCCCGTCGCCGCCACCGCCACCGCCCTGCGGGTTATCCGGGCCCGGGCCGACTTGCGGGTTGTCGGGAGGAGGAGCGCCGCCGGGCTCGTATGGCTTCTTACCTATCGGTTCGGAACCCTTACCGCAGATACAATTAACCTGACTGCCCTGTGTTTTATCCTTGCCACCGGACTCCCAGGCGAATTTCTGGGCACCGGGGTCGTAGCAAAGGTCCACAGGGGCGCGCTTTTTATATGCCTTTACCATAGCGGCGCAGTCGCCGTCGGGGCAGACGGCCGGCTGCCAGCAGTATGAGGCACCAGGATACATGTTCAGGATGCCGCGCAGCTTGTCGTCCACCAGGTCCTTCATTACGCCGCCGACGGCCTCTACGATGGCGTTGATGATCTGCTTGGGGATCTCGTACTTCTTGAAGTCCTCCCACTCGAGCGCCTTCTGCATGCGGTGCTTGGCGGCCATCTCCTCGAGCGACTCGCCGGAGCGGTTGTGCTCGTACTTATTGTTGGAGTTGGAGGGCTTGGTGGTCGCGGCGGAGTCCTGGCCGTAGCCGAGGCCGCCGGCGCCGCTGCCTATCTGGGGGGCGTCGGCCGCGGCCTTGTCCAGCGAGCTGATGGCCGAGCCGCCGTTGAAGTTGCCGGCGGACTTGTCGGCCGCGGAGCGCAGCTTCTCGAAGGCGTCCCTGGAGGAGCTGTTGGGGGTATTGGAGGCCACTCCCTTATAGCCGGGCATGGCGACCGGGCCCACCATCGAGCGCTTGGCGGCCTTGGAGGAGGCGGACTTGGCGTCCTCCAGGATCTTGCCGCCGCCGATGGAGCCCTGCGTGCGGGTACCCTCGCCGCCGCTGAAGAACGAGCCGAAGCTGCGCAGCGCGGCCTGCATGCGGGGGATGGGCGTGGGCGCGCCCGCGGACTTGGCGGCCGCCGAGAACGACTCGCGGGCCACGTCCTTCATGGAATCGCGGAAGGTGGTGGGCGGAGGCGTGTACGGCGCCGGGGCGGCGGCCTGGGCGGGCTGCGAGCCGAGGATCAGCGAGGCCGGGTCGCGCGAGGAAAGCGGGGTGATGACCTCGCCGGAGCCGTCGGGCGAGCCCTGGCTGAGGGCGTTAATGCCGGGCTCGTAGACGCCGCCGCCGGGGACGGCCGAGCCTTCGCGGGAGCCGAAGCCGGGCGTCAGCAGGTTGTCCGCGGAGGGCTTGGACATCATGTACTCGGCGACGGGCGCCATCACCAGCACGCTCAGGCCGATACCGACGAAGGCCATGTCCTTGCGGGAAAGGTTCTTAAGGCGTTCCATGAGGCCGCCCGCGGTCCTGGAGAAAAGCGGGGCCCTGCCGAAGGTGGCCGTCTTCTTGAAAGGCGGCACGCCGGCCGCCCCGTCCTTCTTCTCGTCTTCGTTGTAGAAGTTCATAACTGCCTCCGGGTCCTGCTGTTTAACCTATGTATTATACCCAATATATCCGTACAAATACGCCGACGCGGCGTCGCACCACTCCGACTATAATTTACTTCATTCCGCCGCGGGGGCCAAGTGTCGTTGGTCCCCGAAATTTCTGGGTCTTTAGGCCCAGCCGCCGCCGCATAAAAAATCCCGCCGGCAAAGCCGGAGCGCCTGTACGCTCCCGCAGGGGCCGCAGGCCGCGCCGCCGCACCACGAGAAGCCTGACACAAGCCGGCGACCGGGCGCGCCTGCTCCCTCCTGCATGGCTTTAACCGCGGGCTTAAGGACCGAATAAAAACCTGTCATTCACCGCCCTGGCCGCCGGCTGAATTGCTGCCTATGGAGACTATGGCGGCTATCGTCCTGTCCATAAAGGATACCGCCACGTTGGCGAAGAACAGGCCGGGGATCATCAGACCTGCCACGAAGCCTAGTATCTGTCCCAGCACGCCCGGGACTAACTGCGCGACCAGCATGCCTATGCCGGCCGCCAGCAGGGCCACGCCGAGGCCGGTGCCCAGCAACAGCAAGCCGGCAAGCATCATCAGAAGGGCGGCAAGTATGCCGAGCCAGCAGCGCCATTTGGAGCACTTAGGCTGATGCATGCCGTTATAGCTGCTGCAGTCCATCGGGCTGCTCTTGTTCTGGCAGGCGGCGGCCAGCTGGGCCTCGTGCACGTTGAAGTCGTTGCAATACGAGATGATCCTGTCTATCTTTCCGTTCCAGGCGTCCACGGCGCCGTGATTGCAGCACTTGGGCGGCTTGCCCAGCGTCTTGGCCGTGTCGTCCATCAGCTTGCCGTCCTCCGACATCTTGGCGCCGTGGGTGCCCTGGGCGTCGGAGCAGGTCCGGGCGGCGTCCTGCATGCCCTGCACGCCGGTCATCAGGTCGCCGGTATAGGAGCTGTCCGGGAGCGCCGGGGCGGAGGCGTCGGTCTGGATAGCCTCGGCGTTCACGTCGTTGCCGTCGTAGGTCGAACCGGTGTAGGCCGCCTGGTATTCCGGCGCGGAGTCGCGCGATTTGAAGGCCGAGGCCGTCATCGCGAAGGTCTGCGCCAGCTGGAACATGGGCTTCTTGTTGCCCATCTGCACGTCGATCTTGTTCTTCTGCGTCTTGTAGCCGACGTTGCGCCAGGTGAAGCCGCTGACGCGGCCCATGCGCTTGGTGTTGACCTTCTGCGGCTTGCCGGGCACCGGCACCTTTCCGGAAGCCTGGTCCATGACGCTGCTGAACATGCCGGAAGAACGGCCGGACGCGGAAAGCCCGCCGCCCGACAGCGCCCCGCCGACGTAAGGGGAATTGGAGCCGAAACTGCCGCCGCCCTCGAAGCGCCCCGCGAGGTTCTGGCCCATCAGGTCGCCGTAGAGGCCGGAGCCTTCTCCGGCCCCCTCGCCGCCGGGCCGGCCGGCGGCGAGCATGGATTCCAGGTCGACCCCTTCGGGGGCTTCGCCGCGCTCGCGCTCCTGCTCGTTCACCACGCCCTTGACCTGGCCGGGCTTATTGGGCACCGGGCCCTTCAGCTCGGGCTCGCCTAAGAGGTCCGCGCCGCCGCGGATCATGGCCATGGAGGACGGGCTGCCCGCGGGCGGCAGCGTGGCGTTGACGCTCTTGAGGAACTTGTTCCAGAAGGATTCGGCCTTGCTGTCCTCGGCGGCCTTCTCCAGGGCGGCGCGCATGAGGTCGTTGGAGTACTTCGGGTTGACGGCGGAGACGACGCTGCCCATGCCGACCGAGCGCAGGAAGGAGGCCACCGGGCGCAGCTCGATGATCCGGCCAAGCGTCTCGCCGGAGATAACGAAAGGCACCGACATGATGGCGACCACCAGCAGGATGGCGACGTACTTGGCCCTGCCCTGGAAGATCAGGAGCAAGGCGGCCAGGATCGATTTGCGTTTGTGCTTTTCTACGAATTTGCTGCCCATATACCCTCCCCGGCGCCGCCGCCTGCGGGTGAAAGCACCTCTTAACCACATTACTGCTCCGAAAAAATCTTCCTCCACTACGCCCGATGCCGCCGGGGATATAACCCGGCGGCAGCGGGAACTCGGTTGCCGCTTACGTCCGCTACTTACCGCCCAGCATGCTGCCGATCATGGAGATGATGCCGGCGCCGGCCGCCAGCCACAGCGGCGTCAGGTAGCTGCCGCCCATGAACTTGTCTATGCCGCTTATGGCCATAACGCCGCCGGCTATCACCATAATGGAGCCTACCATGTACAAGGTGCCCATCAGTTTCTGCGTGCCCATGAGCTTGACGGCCATCATCAGCGCCATGGCGGCCATCGCTATGGCTATGACGATCAGGGCTATGGCGATTATCTTGCCCCACGGGGCGGGCAGCTTAGCCGCCAGCGCGGCCAGGCCTATCAGCATACAGGCTATCATCAGCATCATCATGGCGTTGCTGATGAGCGAGGCCCAAGGGCTGACGTCGGCAGGACCGGACGCTTCCGGCACTACGGGCTCATCGGCGCTGCTGCCGCCGCCGCCGCCGGAACTGCCGCCGGCGTTATCTAGGGAGGGCGAGCTCATGATGCCGGCGCCGCCGTCGCTGACGCCGGTGCCGCCGGTGGCGCTGCCGTCGGGCGTGGAGCCGGTCCAGGCCTCGTTCTGGGTAGCGGCCAGGGTGTCGGCGTTCTTGCCGCCGTAGGACTGCTGCACCTTCTTCATGCCTTTCGCCTGGGCGAAGGCGCCGGTGCCGAACTTGCCTTTCTTGCCGGCGCTGCCCTTGGTGAAGACGGGGCGGGAGGAGGCCCTCATGGCGCCGAGCTTGGCCTTGCGGGCCTCGAACTTGGGCATGGCCTGGAAGCCGGAGCCGATGTTATTGGAGAAGCCTGTCTTGGCGCCGGTCTGCCCCTGGTTGAACTTGTTGCCGAAGCCCCCCATAGCAGAGAACTTATTGGAGCCGCCGCCGAGCGAGCTGGTCAGCGACCCTATGGATGCGCCCTGCAGTTTGCCGGCCATGGCCTGGGCCATGTCGCCCTGGCCGGGAGCGGGCTGCTCCTGGTCCTGGGAAGCCTGCTCCTCCGGGGAAGGAGCCGGGCTCTCTTCCGCGGGTTTGGCCGCCTTCTTGGAGAGGTCCTCCTCCATGGAGAGACCTGCGTTCTTATTGGTATCCTTGAACATGTCCAGCGAGGAGCCCTGGTTGGCGGCCTGGCTGCGCAGGATGGCGGGCACGTATTCGCCCTGCTGCTGGACCTTGCCCGAGGTGAAGGCGCTGTTGCCGCCGGAAGGCGACGGGGCCTGGTTGGCCAGGTACACGCCGGTGCCCACGGCCAGCGCCGCCACGGTAGCTATGATACTGGCCTTGCCGGCCAGCAGCCCGGCTATACCGGTGGAGGCGCCGAACTTGGCGCCGCCGCCGAAGGCGGCCTTGCCGACGTTCATGACGGACGGGTTGATGCCGGCCTCGCCCATGGCGCCGCGGGAGCCTATACCCAGCCGGCTCTTCAGCCAGCCGAGCACGCCCCGCTTTTTCTCCTTCTTCTCTTTAAAACCTATGTCAGGCAGATTGTCGTTCATAACGCCTCCCTACACTAAAGCTCACAAGTTCACCTCATCGCTATCAATGGCCGGTAGTCCCCTCAGCGGCCGCCTCGGCGGTGAACTTGCCGTCCGCTATGTTCCCATAAGGCTTATTGTTGATGGATATCTGCCCTTTAGGCGAAACATCACTGTTAGGGACAGTAGCGCCTTTGGAGTCTATAAGCGTGCCGGGCTTTCCGTCCGCGCCTTGTATGGCATAATTGTCACCTGCTTTCACCACTCCTTCAGGAGGGTCCACCTTAGGAGTGCCGCTCGAACTATCTACGAACCCGCTCATCTTGGTGGGGTCGCCGCCGGCATCGGCCAACTGCCCCTGGAAAGCTTTAGGAGCGTCATAGTTTGGACATGCCTTGCCCATTCCGCCAAGGTCGACCTTGTTTTTCGTAGCGGCTTCTCCCACCCCCTGCAGGGCCTGATAAGCAGCGTAGATAAGGCCGGCGCCGGTGATCATGTACATGATGCCGGACCACTTCTGGCCGAACTTGCTCATCAGCATGAGACCGGCGAGCACCACCATGCTGGCGGCCGCCATAGCCAGGTAAGCGGTTATCATCGCGGCTTTCAGCGCCAGCGGGTTGGCTTTGCCCACGTTAGCCAGGATCTTGGTTATCAGGATCAGGGCCGCCGCGGCGAGCATGGCGTACATCGCGATGTCCACCCACTTCTGCCAGGGCGAGACGTTGGTCGGCTCCGGCGGCTTCGGAGGGGTGGACTCGTTGGAGCTGAGGTTGGGGTCGCTGCTCTTGAGGTTGGCCCCGTTGGAGACGCCCGCGCCGCCCAGGCCGGAGCCGGTGGCGGGAGTCCCCACGTCGCCGCTGCCGGCCTGCTCGGAAGAGTCGAACGGTATGCCGGCCTGCCCCTTGGCGGCGGAGTCGCTGGAGTACCTGGCCATGCCGCCCATCTTCTTGGCGGCCTTGGCCTGGCCGAAGGCGCCCTTCCTGTTGAAGTTAGGCACGGCGTAGCGCGGCGAGCTCTTCACGCGCGCGGCCGAGGCGGACATATTGGAAAGCTTGCCGGTGTTCTGCACGGGGGGCCTGTAAACGGAGGCGAACTGGCCGCCTATGCCGCCCGAAAGGCCGCCGCCGCCCTGCATGCGCGGGATAGAGGTCCCGCTGCTGCCGCCGCCCTTGGAACCGAAGCCCGCGGCCGCCTGTAGCCTGGGACCGCCGCCGCCAGCGGCTGCGTCGGCGCCAGGGGCGCCGGGGGCCGCGCCGTCCGCGGAAGGAGCCTCGGCGGAGGCGTTAGCGTTAGCGTTGGCGTCCGGGGCCTCGCCCGAAGCGGATTCGCCCCCCAGCCCCAGGCCGTCCTTCCTGGCCTGCTCCCTGAACATATCCAGCGTCGAAGCGGAAGCGGCGGAGGCGTCGCGCGCCTGGGCGCGCTCCATGCCCGCCTTGGAGGCTTCTTCCTCGTAGTAGCTGTTCTGGAAGAGTTCGGGCGAATAAGCGGGCTTGGAGGAGGGCCCGATGAAGTTGTAGACCACGCCGACGCCGGCGGCTATGGTCGCGCCGCCCAGCACCAGGCCGACCACGCCGGCCTTGGTGGCGAAGAGGCCGCCCAGGCCGCCGGCCGCGCCGCCCGCGCCGCCGAAGCCCGAAGCGCCGCCCGCGGCCGAGCCGCCGCCGCGGAGCAGGCCGGAAAGAGCGGAAAGGAAGCCGCCCTTCTTTTCTTTCTTCTCGTTATAGTCGTTCATATATCCTCCGCGATATCCTCTTACTTCGCCGCGGGCGTGGCGCCCGTAAGTCCGCCGGCCAGGGAACCGAACATCGGCCCCAGCACGTTCTGAATTATCATCTGGATGATCATTTTCTTCATCTCTTCATCCTCTTCCTTGGCCTTGTCGACCTTGGGCTCGGGGATGTTGACCTTATGCTTGCTGAGGTTGGGATCGCTCTTCTTGAGGTCCTGGGCGGTCTGCCCCAGCTGCAGGCCGGAAGCGCTGGCCTGGGCCTCGAACTTTTCGTTCAGGTCGGACCCGGTGGCTTTGGCCGAATTCGTGAAGGCGGCGGTGGCGCCGCCCTTGGCGGCGTCTATAGAGCCGGCCTTTGCGGCGAACTCGCTCTTGTCGGCGGCGTTATTGAGCATGGCCACCAGGGCGGAGCGCTTCTCCTGCGGGGACGCCAGCTTCTTCAGGTCCGGGCCGGTGCTGGGAGCGAACTCCGCCTTCTGGCCGGCGGAGCCGAAGAACTTGTTGTGCACGCCGCCAGCGGTCATGGAATTGGCGTTGCCCCCGGTGATGGAGGGCATCATGTTGAGCTTGGCGCCCATCCCGGACGGGGCCGGGGCTGGAGCGGGAGCGGAAACGGAGGCCGAGCCGGAAGGGGCGGAGGCCGAAGCGTCGGCCGTAGCGTCTGCGAGAGGCTGATCCTCCTCTAAACCGGACTGGAAGAGCGCGGAGGCCACCTCTTCCCCGGAGGTGGCGGGATTGTTGATCATCTCGCCGCTCAACGGGGAGCCGGGAGCGCCGCCCTCGGAGGGGATATCGCTGCCCAGCATGGAGATGTCCGCCACCTTGGAGCGGAACGGGTTGCCGGCCGCCACCGAGGCGTCCATCGAGGAGTTGTTCATCAGCGGCAGAGATATCCACAGCCCGATTATGACGACCGCGACGGCCGCGCCTATCGCGTACTGCGTCGTTTTGGACTTTCTGCTCTGGATCTTTATCATAACCCCGCCCTTAAAACCCCGCCCTCAAGATATAAAATAAGTTTAAACTTTCCTTGACACAGCCCCCGGGGCGTTCAAGGCAAAGCTAATTTTCAATATGTTATAGCAGACAAAACTTGACTTGTCAAGAGCCGCCGGGGGAAGGCTTCTCTATCGGGTCGAACCAACCTATTATCTTTTTAATCTCCCCTGTCTTGGGATCGACAACGGCGTTAACGGTATCGTGGTAATCCACCTGCACGTCGGGGTTACTTTTATATTCCGGGGTGATCCCGGGCCCGCTTCCGGAATAGGTTATCTGCACGACCGGCCCATCCGCCGTAGTCCCTATCTGTCTATAAGATATATTTGTGTCCGTATTAACCTTCATCCCGTCCACATGGTTGCACAAGGGAGCGGTCGATCCCGCCTGGCAGGACCCGTTCAATCCGGGAGAAGACCCCCCCGCGGGATCCTCGGACAAACTGCGCATGTCCCCGCCGCCCTTATCGCTGACAAGAGGCTTGCTTAGCCCCTGTCCCATGGCGCCGAACATGGACGCGGCCATACTCTTATTCATCGCATCTGCCGCGCTTTCCTTATCGCCCTTGCCGTCCCCGCCTTTGCCGTCGCCCGCATATTCAGGCTTCCCCACCTCCGGCACTTTAAGGGACTTGGGGTCGGTGGTCTTGAGGTTGTCCACCTCGCCTTTCTTTATCTTGTCGAGGTTCACCAGGCCGGTCTTGCCGTAGGCCAGTTCGCCGCCGCCGGAGGCGCCGGTGCGGCCCACGCCGAAGCTGGCGTCCCACTTGCTCTTGGCCGTCATGGCCGAGCCGCTGCGCAGGCCGTCGCCCAGCATGGCGCGGCTCTTGGCCAGCGCCGTCAGGGTCCCGCTGCCCTTTATGCCGTCCGCCGCCTCGTGCGGCTTGGCGGTGGTGACCCGGGTATTACCGGCGTCCCCCCCGCCGCCGAAGCGCGAGACCTCCGCCGAGGACCGCGTGCCGGCGCCGCCCAGGCCGCCCACGGACGAGCCGCCGCGGCCGGCCATCTTGGGCACATACGAAGGAGAAGCAGAACGGCCGCCGCCGGCAGATGAAGCCCAAGGCATTTCCCCGCCGGAAGAAGAAGCGGCCCCAGCGCCTGCCGAGTCGATCATTCCGGCAGCCTCGTACTCCTTGATGCGCGGCCTGTCCTTAGGCCCTTCCTTGGCTATCGAATCCACGTCCTCGAAGCCCACGAACTTGAAGAAGGAGGTGGCCGCGTCGCGGGCCGCCCCGCCGAAGGTGAAGGAGTTCTTCTTGTTGGCGCCGGTAAGGTCGTTGGAACCCTGTATGACGAAGAAGAGGAAGACGCCGCCGCCCGCCGCCAGGAAAAGCAGGACGCTGACGATCAGCGCTTTCTTCCTGGCTTTAGAGTTGTCCGTCATAGCTGCCCCCTGGCAAAACGACATGAAATCCTGCTTTTTCACCCTTCCCCGCGGGGAAACTGAAAAAACAGGTAATTCGCTAATTAGAGTTTAGCAGACGAAACCCGGAATTTCAAGGCCCAAAAAAGGCCCAACCTTCAGGCCAGGCAGCCGTCGGCGCAGCAGGCGGCCAGCCCCTTGTGCTTCTCGGCTATCAGGTCGGCCAGCTCGTCCATCTGCTTAAGGTCCGCCTCGGTAGGCAGGCCTTTGACCAGCGTCGGCTTGAGCACTTCCACCTTGAGGTTGGGGATCAGCCCGGAGAGCGTCTCCACGGCCCTGCCCGCCCAGCCGAAAGAACCGATGATGGAAACGTACTTGGTCTTGGGGCGCAGCAGGTTGGCCAGGTGCGCCGCGTAGACCACCTTGGGGTGCGGCCCGGTCAGCACGGTGGGCGTACCGATGACCACGGTCGCCGAGTCCACGAGGGCCATCGCGACGCGCCCCTCGTCGAACTGGTCCAGGTTGATCTTCTCGACGCAGACCCCGCGCTCCTGCAGGCGGCTGACGAGGCGGTTGACCAGCGCGTAGGTGCTGCCGTGCATCGAGATATAGGCCACGAGGGCCTTGTTCTTGGCGTCGGAGACGGCCCAGTCGCGGTAGACGTCCAGCGCGAACTTGGGGTCGGAGTGCACGGGGCCGTGGCTCGGGGCGATGAACTCCAGCCGGTACTTGGCCAGCTTCTCCAGGTTGGACTTGATGTTGGAGCGGAACGGCATCATGATCTCGGCGAAATAGCGCTTCATCGGCTCGTAGACCAGGTGCTCCTCGGCGAACAGCTCGCCGGTGGCGAGGTGCGAGCCGAAGAAATCGCAGGAGAAGAGGACCTTGTCCTCGCGCAGGTAGGTGCCCATAGTCTCGGGCCAGTGCACCCACGGCAGGTAGACGAACTCCAGCGTCTTGCCGCCGAGCGAAAGGGTCTCGCCGTCCTTGACCTCGATGAACTTGTCGGCGGGGAGGTGCAGGTGCGTCATCAGGAACTCCCTGCACTTGGGGTTCGTGACGACCTTGGCCTGCGGGTACTTCTCCAGCACTCGCGGGATGGAGCCGGAATGGTCCTGCTCGGCGTGGTGCGCGACTATGTAATCCACTTTCTCGTCCTTCAGGAAATCGAAGAGGACTTCCGCCTTCTCCGGATCGGCCGTGTCCAGCAGGGCGGTCTTCTCCGAGCCCTTGACGAGGTAGGCGTTGTAGCTGGTGCCCTGCGGCAGCGGGATCAGCGAGTCGAACAGGCGGCGGTTGAAATGGTTGACGCGCAGCGAGTAGACGCCTTCGGTTATCTTCGAGGGTTTCATGGTTCCTCCCGCGCTAGCCCCCGGAGACCGGCGGGAAGACGTGCAGTATGTCGCCGTCCTTCACCGGCACCCCGGCGGTGCGCTTATTGTCCAGTATCTCGGAATTGAGCGTCAGCACGAAATGCTGGCGGACGTGGCCTTCCTTGTCCAGGATGATGTTCTCCACCTCCGGCTTCCTGTAAGCGCAGAGGCCGTCCAGCACCTCGCGGACGCTGCGGCCCTCCAGCTCCAGCTTGGAGATGCCGAGCCGCTTGCGCAGCGTTGTGTAGATCATCACCGTGACACGGGCCATACGGATATTCTATCAAAAGCCTTCAGGGCAGAGCGGCCAGGATCTGCCCGGCGAAGTCCGCCAGCGTGGCGTCGCGCGCGCCCAGCACGGCCACTATGTCGCCGGGAGCGGCCAGCCCGGCCACCGCGCCCGGTATGACCGAGCGGTCCTCGTAGAAGGCGGCGTTCCTGCCGCGCGCGGCCACCGCGTCCGCGATGTCCTTGGACGAGATGTTCTTGTTGACCGTGCCGCCGGCGTAATAGATCTCCGGCATCAGCAGGCGGTCCTCCGGGTTCAGGCCGGCGGCGAAGCTCTCTATCAGCTCGTTCTTGAGCAGCCGCGTCGGGGCGAAGCCGTGCGGCTGGTAGACCGCGATCACGCGGCGGCCGGGCGCCTGGTGCAACGCGCTCAGGACAGCCGCTATCTTGGCGGGATTATGGGCGTAGTCGTCTATCACGGTGACGCCGTTCTTCTCCCCCACCAGCACGAAGCGGCGCTCCACTCCGCGGAAACCGGCCAGGCCGGCGGCGGCGGCTTCCAGGCCAACGCCGCAGGCCGCGCCGGCCGCGCAGGCCGCCAGGGCGTTCTCGACATTGTAGCGCCCGGGGGCGGGCAGCCGGAAAGGCACGCCGTTGACCTTGAACTCGGAGGAGAAAGGACCGGCCTTCACGTCCGTAACTTTCCAGCCGCCGGCGTCGAAACCGAAGCGCTCCGCGCCGGGCAGCAGGGCGGAGGCGGCCGGGTCGTCGGCGTTCACGAGGACGCGGCCGCAGTTGCCGGCGAACTCGGTGAAGATCCTGTTGAGTTCGGGGACTTCCTTGTGGTCCTTGCTGATATTGAGCAGCACGCCGACGCGGGGCCGGTAGCGGACGATGGTGCCGTCCGACTCGTCGGCCTCCACCACGAGGACGCGGCCCTTCCCGCGGAAAGCGTTGCCGATAAGTCCGCGCTCCTTCAGCGCGCCGAGCGCGCCGCCGGTGATGATGGACGGCCCGAGGCCGCCGGCCTCCAGCACGGCGAAGGCCATCGCGGCCGCGGTGGACTTGCCGCTCGTGCCGGCCACGGCGACCGTGTCGAAGCCGTTGACGTAGGCCGCCAGCAGCTCTGAGCGGTGGCTGATCTTTATGCCGGCCTCTTTGGCCCTGACCACCTCGGGGTTGGTGTCCTCTATCGCGGTGGACAGCGCGAGCTCGGCGGTGGCGCCGTTCACGCCGGAGCCGTCCTGCGGGAAGATCTTCACGCCGAGCTTCTCGAGAGCGGCCTTCACTCCGAGGTTGCGCCCGCGGTCGAAGTCGCGGTCGGAACCGCTGACGCCGCGGCCCTCCATGGCCGCCACCTGGGCCAGCGCGCTCATGCCCACCCCGCCGATGCCTGAAAAGTGTATGATATCTTTCACGCCCATTATTATTCATTAAATCGCGGGACGTGGGCAAGCCGAAGCCTATTTTTGTAATATATGGCGATGGACTGCAAGAAAGCCGTCAACCGGACGGATTGTACCTGTACCTACGAGCCCTGTCCCCGCAAGGGCTTCTGCTGCGACTGCGTGGCCTACCACCGCCGCAACGGCGAACTGCCCGGCTGTTTCTTCACGGCCGAGGCCGAGCGGACCTACGACCGGTCCATGTCCAATTTCCTGCGCACGTCAAAAAGGAGCTGACCATGAAGAAGATCATCGCCACCAAGAACGCCCCGGCCGCCATCGGCCCCTACTCCCAGGCCGTAGAGGCCGGCGGGCTCGTCTTCATCTCGGGGCAGCTGCCCGTGGACCCGGCCACCGGCAATATGGCCCCGGCCGAGATCAAGGCGCAGACCGAGGCCGTCATCAAGAACATCGAGGCGATCCTCAAGGCCGAGGGGCTTTCGCTGGCGAACGTCCTCAAGACCACCGTTTTCATGGCCGACCTGGGCCAGTTCGCGCAGATGAACGAAGTCTACGGGAAGTTCTTCGCCGAGAACCCGCCCGCCCGCGCCACGATAGAGGTCAAAGCCCTCCCGAAGGCCGCGCTGGTGGAGATCGAGGCCGTCGCCGCCCGTTAGCACCGTTTTCGCTCAAGGGCCGGCCGGGGTCTTATCCCGCCCACCCTGACTGCAGGGAACCGTTGCGCGGTTCCCCTCCGGCCTAAGCGGCCGGAGCCTCCCTTCCCCAAAGGGTGTTCGGGACAAGACCCCGGCCGGCCCAGCAGGGAATCTACGCTGACTATTTATGCACCCTTTACTGGAAAAGAAGCACACAGGCACGCTGTTCCCCCTCTTCTCGATGCGCTCCAAGAAGGACTGGGGCATCGGCGACACCCGCGCCATGACCCTCTGGTTCGACGCGATGAAAGCGCTGAACCTCGACCTGCTGCAGGTCCTGCCCATCAACGAGATGCCGCCCGGCGTCTCCTGCCCGTACACCGCGCTGTCCGCCTTCGCGCTGGACCCGATCTACATCGCCGTGGAGGACATCCCGGAGCTCAAGGACTTCCCCGAGATCCTGGAAGAGCTGAATTCCCGCCGCTTCCAGGCCGGCCTCAGGCAGCTGCGCGCGGCCAAGTCGGTGATGTACAACGAAGTGCGGCATCTTAAGTTCACCGCGCTCTGGAAGATCTACACGGCCTTCCACCAGCGCCACGTCCTCAAGGACACGCCCCTCGCCGCCGAGTTCCGGGCCTTCTGCCGCGCCAACGCCGGCTGGCTGGAGGACTACGCCGCCTTCCGCCGCCTCAAGGACACCCACAACTGGACCTCGTGGACCCACTGGGAGGAGCCGCTGCGCCGCCGGCACGACGATGCCCTCCGCGGCCTGCACGCCGGCGAGGAGAACCAGGTGCTGTTCTTCAAGTACCTGCAGTGGACCATCCACCGCCAGTGGGCCGCGGCCCGCAGGCGCGCCTCGGAGCTGGGCATCAAGCTGCTGGGGGACCTGCCGTTCATGGTCAACCAGGAGAGCGCCGACGTCTGGAGCCGCCAGGGCGAGTTCGACATCGACCGCGAGATCGGCGCGCCGCCGGACGCCTTCAGCGAGACCGGCCAGCGCTGGGGCCTGCCCGCCTACAACTGGCACGCCGTGGAGCAGAACAATTTCGACTGGTGGCGCACCAAGGTGAAGAAGGCCTCCGAGTTCTACGACCTGTTCCGCATCGACCACATGGTCGGCTTCTTCCGCACGTGGATCATCCCGCGCGACGTCTCGCAGAAGCCGGACTTCGACATCAGGGACGAGCACGGCCAGCGGCTGCGCGGCCGGCGCTTCCTCGAGGCCGTCGCCTCCGCCAGCCCGATGCTGCCCGTGGCCGAGGACCTGGGCGTGATCCCGCCTTACGTCCGCGAGGTGCTGCAGGAGCTGTGCGTCCCCGGCTACAAGGTGATGCGCTGGGAGAAGAACAAGGACGGCAATTACACCGACCCGGCCACCTACGCGCCCGTCTCCCTGGCCACCTCCTCCACGCACGACAACGAGCCGCTGGCCGACTGGTGGGACACCGTGGACCCGGTGGAGAAGAAGCTGTTCTGGAAGCTGGTCTCCGGAGAGGATTCCAAGCCGCCGCTCTACGCGAAGGCGCGCGAGAAGGCCCTGGGCTCGCTGCTCGGCGCCGGCTCGCGGATAGTGATCCTGCCGATCCAGGACATCTTCGGCACGAAGGACAGGGTCAACACGCCGGGCACGCTGGGGGACCAGAACTGGACCTACCGCTTCCCCACCCCCGCCGAGGACTTCGCCAAGAAGCACGCCGACACCGCCGAGGCCTTCTCGGCGCTGGTCAGGGAGAAACGCGCATGAAGAAGCTCGCTTTGCTGCTGGCGCTGACGCCGCTCGGCGCCTGCTCGCTAAACCGCACGGCGGCCCGCGTCACCGCCGGCGTCGTAGACAAGGGCCTGCCCGCCGTCTTCAGCCAGTCCGACGTGCAGTACGTTAAAGAGGCGCTGCCGGCCAACCTGCAGCTGATGGAGATCCTGCTGGCCAGCGACCCCGGCAACAAGTCGCTGCTCGTCAACGCCGCGCAGGGCTTCTGCGGCTACGGGCTGCTGTTCCTGGAGGACGATGCCCCCGCCCGCGCTTCGGAGTTCTACGCCAAGGGCGAGGCCTACGCGGCCCGGGCGCTGGACGGACGGACGCCGGAAAAAGCCGGCCGCAAGGACGTGCCGCCGCTCTTCTGGGACACCTTCTGCAAAGCGCTCTACATCAACGTCAACCGCGACAAGCCCGAGGCCGTGGCCGAGCTGCCCGCCATAGAGCCGGCCGCCAGGCGCCTGCTGGAGCTGGACCCCTCCTTCTACTACAACGGCCCGCAGACGCTGATGGGCGCCTACTACGCCATCCGCCCGCGGCTGTTCGGCGGCGACCCCGACAAGGCCAGGACCTACTTCGAGGCCTCGCTGAAGGGCGCGGGAGAGAATTTCCTGCTGAACCGGTACCTGTACGCCAGGATGGCCGCCGTGGCCGCGCAGGACCCGGAGCTCTTCGAGCGGCTGCTGAACTCGGTGCTCGAGGCCGAGCCGCGCGACGGCGCCACCCGCCTGGCCGACGAAGTGGCCAAACTGAAATCCAAAAAACTGCTGGAGAAAAAAGATGAACTTTTCTAAGAAGCTCGCGCTCGCCGTCCTGCTGGCCTCCCTGGCCCTGCCCGCCCGGGCCCAGACCGTGGTCAAGTTCGCCACGCTGGCGCCGGACGGCTCCACGTGGATGAAGTCGATGAAGCGGTTCACCGACGAGGTCACCGCGAAGACCGCGGGCCGCGTCAAGTTCAAGATCTACCCCGGCGGGGTGGCCGGCGACGAGAAGGACGTCGTGCGCAAGATCCGCCTGGGACAGCTGCAGGCCGGCGGCTTCACCGGCGTCGGCATAGGCGAGATCGCCCCCGAGGCCCGCATCCTGGACACGCCGTTCCTGTTCAAGAACGCCGGCGAGATCGACCACGTCTACAAGGCGCTGGACGGCGATTTCAGGAAGATCTTCGAGAGCCGCGGCTACGTGCTGCTCGGCTGGGCCGAGGTCGGCAACGTCTACGTGTTCTCCAACACGCCGGTCACGAAGCCCGAGGACCTCAGGAAGGTGAAGATGTGGATCTGGGAAGGCGACCCGATAGCCGAGGCCACCTTCGAGGCGCTCGGCATCAAGCCGATCCCGCTCTCAATCACCGACGTGCAGACCTCGCTGCAGACCGGCATGATCGACGGCGTCTACGGCTCGCCGCTGTCGGTGATAGCGATGCAGTGGTTCACCCGGATGAAGTACGTCTTCGGCCTGCCGCTCACCAACGCCTCCGGCGCGGTGGTGGTGGCGAAGAAGGCCTTCGACAAGCTCTCCGCGGAGGACCAGAAGACCATGCTGGAACTCGGCGAGAAGGACTTCCGCGCGCTGACGCTGCAGAGCCGCAAGGAGAACGCCGAATCGGTGGCCGTCCTGAAGAAGAAGGGCCTGATCTTCACCGAGCCCGCGGGGCCGGCCGTGGTAGCGGAACTGGAGAAGGCCGGCGAGACCGCCCGCCTGGCGCTGGTGGGCAAGCTTTATCCCAAGAGCCTGCTGGACAAGGTGGAGGCCGCGCTGAAGGAGTACCGCGCGCCCAAGAAGAAGTAACTGCTATAATATAGCCGAGGCGATGAAGTCCGCCGCCCCGTGAAAGACCGGGGGAACCGTCCTCAGGGACTAATGACCTCTACCTGGCAAGGTAGAGGTCATTTGTTTAAGGGCCGCCTCCGCGAGAGGTGTGCGGCAGGAGGGATGTCGCGCAGGCCCGAGCTTACGTAAGCGCGGGTGGAGCCTGCGTAGCAGGCGACACAATTCAGCGCTCAAGGGCCGAGCGAACAAGGTGCGAGCACGGTGTGCGAGACACCGACCCGATGGCCGCACACCTCTCGCGGAGGGGGACGGACAACTGAAGAGCATCGGAGAGACTATGACACCTGACAGGATACCTTTGATCGCGGGACTGCTGATCTTCGCGGCCAGCGTGCTGAGCCTGCGGCTCGGCGTCTCCGTGGCCATCTTCGAGATGCTGCTGGGCCTGGCCGCCGGCGCCGCAGGCCTGAAGCCCGAGCCGTGGATGACCTACGTCGCCGGCTTCGGCGGCATCGTGCTCACCTTCCTCGCCGGCGCCGAGGTGGACTACAAGCTGCTCAAGGACAACTTCCGCTCCGCCGGCATCCTCAGCTTCTTCTCGTTCCTCGCCCCGTTCGCCGCCGGCTACCTCTTCTGCCGCTACGCCGCGCACTGGCCGCTCAAGGCCTCGCTCGTGGCCGCCGTGGCCCTCTCCGAGACCTCGCTCGCCGTGGTCTACTCGGTCCTGACCGAGACCGGCCTCAGCCGCACCCGCACCGGCAAGGTGCTGATGGCCTGCACGTTCCTGACCAACACGCTGACCGCCCTCGCCCTCAGCGCGGCCTTCCTCAGGCCCAACCTCTACACGCTGCTGTTCCTGGCCGTCTCGGGCGGCTTCCTCGCTTTCGCCGGGCGCTTCTCGCTGGGCGTGCTGCGCCATCCCGCGCTCGCCGGCAAGGTGATAGAGCCGGAGATCAAGTACATCTTCTTCGTGCTGCTGGCCTTCGTCTACCTGGCGGCCTTGGGCTCCAGCCAGGCCATGCTGCCCGCCTTCCTGTTCGGCCTGGTGATGGCGCGGCACTTCAAGAAAGGCCGCGCCACCGCGCCGGTGAAGGCCAGGCTGCGCACCGTCTCCTACGCCTTCATCACCCCCTTCTTCTTCCTCGTGGCCGGCATGAAGGTCTCGCCGGGCGCGCTGCTGGGCTCGTTCGCCCTGTTCGCCGGGCTGTTCGCGGCCAAGCAGCTGGCCAAGCTGGCCGGCGTGTATTTCCTGGCCGGCCGGTATTTCCCGGAGAACCGCGGCTATTTCACGCTGCTGATGTCCACGGGCCTCACCTTCGGCCTGATGGCCGCGCTGTTCGGGCTGGAGGGCGGCTTCCTGGACGGGGCGCAGTACTCGGTGCTGACCAGCGTGCTGATGGCCAGCGCCGTCATCCCCACTTTCATAGCGCAGAAATGGTTCCCGCCCGCGGCGGACGAGGACCTGGCCTAGGCCGGGCCCCGGTTCCGCCTCCGCGGCTTTTTTTGTTAAGATTGCGGGACGCGCACATTATGAAAGCTGAAGATTACGCCGAAGAATTCAGGTTCTTTGAGAGGTACGCCTCCGGCAGGCTCACGAAGCTCGCCGAAAAAGCCCGCGCCGGCCTGGCCGGAGAGATCTCGGCGGCGGAGCTGGCCGCCGCCCTGCTGCCGCTGCGCCTGTATCCGGGCGGCCGGGACCGCGGCCTGGAGCTGAAATATTCGGCCGACCAGAAGATCCTAGAGCGGAGACTGCCGCATCTCTTCGGGACGGGCTCGCTTTCCTTCCTCGGCTATTCCTTCGACTATCTCTTCGAGGATAGGCGCGGCAACAGGCACGTGGTGCTGCTGTTCAACCTGCTGAGCATGCTGAACGAGATCTTCCTGCGGGAACAGTACGGCGAGGTCACGGCGAACACCCTGCGCCGCGGCGAGCCCGTCGTCATGGATTGCGGGGCGAACATGGGCGTTTTTTCCCTCTACGCGCACGCCTTGAACCCGGCCGCCAGGATCTACGCTTTCGAGCCCTCGGCCTATACCTGCGGCCTGCTCCGGAAAGCGGTGGAGCGCAACGGTCTTTCGGACAGCGTCTTCCCCGTGAACGCGGCGCTGGGCCAGGAAGAAAGGACGGTAGGCTTGAACGTGGTCAGGGAAGGGGCCGGCCTCAGCAACGTCGTCGTCGACAGCGAGTTCGCCGCCGGCCGGGAGGCCGACTATAAAGGCGTCCAGCAAACCGAGATGACCACGCTTGACCTCTTCGCGCGGAAGAACGGCCTGTCCAGGGTGGACCTTATAAAGATAGACACGGAAGGTTACGAGAAGCAGATCCTGCGCGGCGCCGCCGGCACCATCAGGAAGTTCAAACCGGTCATCACCTGCTCCGCCTACCACCTGAAAGGGGACCTGGAGGAGATCCCGCGGCTGGTCCACGAACTGGTCCCGGAATACAAGAGCGTCCTGGAGACCCGGGGCGACCCGAATTTCGTCTTCTGGACTTGAGGCGGACCGCGCGCGGCGTTAAAAGGAAGGCCCGGGAGACCGGGCCTTCCTTATTCAGGTCCCCTCTCCGGGACCGGAGACGTCCCGTTCGGCCAGGCCTTCCAGTTCCGCCAGACCGGCGGCGCATCTGAACCCTATGTCGTCGTTGGCCTTGAGACTGCTGGCGCGGTTGCCGGAACGGAGGGAGTCCGCGTCGAAATCCCAGGACCCCCCTCTCAGGACGTGCTCGCGGCCGGCCGGGGGCCCAGCCGGAGCGACGGCGGGGCTTTCCGCGTAGTACTTCTTATCGTAAAGATCGGAGGTCCACTCCCAGACGTTGCCGTGCATGTCGTAGAGGCCGAAAGCGTTGGGGCGTCTGGTCCCGACCGCGTGCGGCACTCCGGCCGAGTTGCCGGCGTACCACGCGTAGTCCCCTATCCCCGAGGCGGCGCCGAAACTGAAAGCTTCCGAGGAGCCGGCGCGGGCGGCGGCCTCCCACTCGGCCTCCGTCGGCAGGCGTTTGCCGCGGGCGGCGCAGTAGGCGGCGGCGTCGCCGGCCGTCACGCCGAAGACCGGGCAGTCGGGGCAGGAAGTTATCAGCCCCGAAAGGCGGCGGTAATACGTATAGGTCCCCGTCTCCACGTTGAACTTCCCCCCGGGCGCGCTCCATTCCGGGTAATGCGCCCGGGCCGAACCCGCGAATTGCATATACTCGGCTATCGTAGTCTCCTTCGTATCCAGATAGAAGGCGGCCAGCCGCACCAGGTGGAGCGGATGCTCGTCGGGATCGCCGACCCCCTCGGGAGAGCCGATGGGATATTCGCCGGCCGGCACCAGGGCCATCCCGCCGGTCCTGGCCGCCAGCGCCTCCCGGCGTCTGCGCTTCATGAAATCACCGGCGGAGGCCATGCAGGCCCCGCAGGCGGGGGCGGCTTCCGGCGAAAGGATGTAGGCCTGCGCCTCAGCGCTGAGCCCGCCGTAAGGGTCCCGGCCGGCGGCCGGCGCTCCGGCCGCTCTGCCGCGCGGCGGCAGATACCAGAAATAGACCGAAACCGCCAGCATAAGGGCCGAGACGGCCAGATAGGCCGGCTTAGCGGCGGCTTTCTTCCCTGAACGTCCGCAATGCGGACAGGCCGCGGTATCCCTCTTCATGTTGTCTCCTCGGTGATGCGGACCGGCGTTCAGAACAGGCCGGTGATGCTGCCGCCCTCGTCGATGTCGATGTTCTCCGCCGCCGGGTGCTCCGGCAGGCCGGGCATGCGCATGATGTCGCCGGTGATCGGGATCACGAAGCCGGCACCGGCGGCCACCTCTATCTCGCGCACGGTCACGACGAAGTCCTTCGGGCGCCCGATCAGGTCCGGGTTGTCCGAAAGCGACTTCTGCGTCTTGGCGATGCAGACCGGCAGCTTGTCCAGGCCGAGGTTGGAGATCTTCTCCAGGTCCTTCTTCGCCCGGGCGGTATAGTCTATGTGGGCCGCGCCGTACATCTTGGAGGCTATGGCCTCGATCTTCTTCTCCACGGGCCATTCCCACTCGTAGACAGGCTTGAAGCCGCACGAGGCCCTGGAGTCCACCGCCTTGGCCACTATCTCCGCCAGCTCCACGGCGCCTTCGCCGCCCTTGCCCCACACGTCGGCCACGGCCACCGGCACGCCGAGACCTTCGCACTTGGCCTTGACCACGGCGATCTCCTCCTCGGTGTCGGACGTGAACCTGTTCAAGGCCACCACCGGCGTCAGCTCGAACTGCTTCATGTTCTCCACGTGCTTCTCGAGGTTCTCGAGGCCCTTCTTCACCGCGGCCGGGTCGGGCTTGTTCAATTCCTTCAGCCCCACGCCGCCGTGGTACTTGAGCGCGCGCACGGTGGCCACCAGCACGGCCGCGCTCGGGCAGAGCCCGGCGTAGCGGCATTTGATGTCGAGGAATTTCTCGGCGCCGAGCTCGAAGGCGAAGCCGGCCTCGGTCACGACGTAATCCGACAGCGACAGGCCCATGCGCGTGGCGATGATGGAGTTGCAGCCGTGCGCGATGTTGGCGAAGGGCCCGCCGTGGATGATGGCCGGCGTGCCCTCGCTGGTCTGCACGAGGTTCGGCATCAGCGCGTCCTTCAGCAGCGCGGCCATCGCGCCGTGCGCCTTGAGGTCGCGCGCATAGACGGGCTTGCGGTCGTAGGTGTAGCCGACGAAGATGCTGCCGAGCTTCTCCTTGAGGTGCTTGAGGTCGTTCGCAAGGCAGAAAATGGCCATGACCTCGGAGGCGGCCACGATATCGAAGCCGGTCTCGCGCGGCACGCCGCTCATCGTGCCGCCCAGGCCCACGATGATCTTCCTGAGCGAGCGGTCGTTCATGTCCATCACGCGCTTCCACGTGACGGTGCGCGGGTCCAGGCCCAGGTTGTTCTTCTTGTTCTGGATATTATTGTCGATGACCGCGGCCAGCAGGTTGTGCGCTTTCTCTATCGCGGCGAAGTCGCCGGTGAAATGCAGGTTGATGTCCTCCATAGGCAGCACCTGCGACCAGCCGCCGCCGGTGGCGCCGCCCTTGATGCCGAACACCGGGCCCAGCGACGGTTCGCGCAGCACTACGGCGGTCTTTTTGCCTATCCTGTTGAGGCCGAGCGTCAGGCCTATCGAGACGGTGGTCTTGCCCTCGCCGGCCGGAGTGGGAGAGATGGCCGACACGAGGATCAGCTTGTTCTTCTTCGCCTTTTCAAGGTCGATCAGCTTCAGCGGCAGTTTGGCCTTGTACTTGCCGAAGTAGTTCAGGTCGTCCTCGGCGACGCCCAGCTTGGCCGCGATGTCCCTGATATGCGAAAGTTTTATTTTCCTGGCTATCTCTATATCCGTAGGCATTTCCCCTCCAGTAACAAAGAGGGCGGGCGCCGTGCGGCGGCCCGCCCCCTCCGAGAACCTTTAAGCCTGCGCGCCGCCGGCCGGCTGCGTGCGGTCCACGAACACGCGCGTCGAAAGCTCCTTATCGAGCATCAGCAGGCCGTCCTTGGACGCGCCGATCAGCTTGAGCTTCTCGGCGATCTCGGAGGAATTAGCCTCCTCCTCCACCTGCTCGTCCACGAACCAGTTCAGCATGCTGGAGGTGGCGTGGTCGCGCTCGGCGATGGCGACGTCCATGATGGCGTTGATCATGGCCGACACCTTCTTCTCGTGCTCGTAGGCGGCCTCGAACATCTCCAGCGGGTCCTTCCAGTCGGTGCGCACGCCCTCTATGGCGGGCATCACCGGGTGGCCGCCGCGGTCCAGCACGAAGCGGTAGAACTTCATAGCGTGCGTCATCTCTTCCTGCGCCTGCACGTAGAGCCAGTTGGCTATGCCCTTCAGGTTGGTCTCCACGCACTTCGACGACATGCCGAGGTACAGGTAGGCGGAATAGAGCTCCGCGTTGATCTGCTTGTTTATGGCTTCCTCTACTTTCTTGTTTATCTTCATGATGCGGCCTCCGTGACCGAATTGCGGCGGATAGAGAAGTGTCTCCCCTGCGACTATGATACAAAAAATGCCGCCGCTTGCGGTGCGGGGCGCACATTTAGAATAATAAGGGCATGAAGCCGGTGTTCAGGGCGGAAGAATATCTCGTAAAGGCGGAGAAAGCGGCCGTCGTTTCGCTGATCTTCGCGATGGTGGCGCTGTCGTTCCTGCAGGTGCTGCTGCGCATACTGTTCCATTCCGGCATAGTCTGGCTGGACCCGCTGCTGCGGCACATGGTGCTGTGGGCGGGCCTGACCGGCTCGGCGCTGGCCGCCCGCTACTCCCAGCATTTCGCGCTGGAGGCCTTCCTCAAGTTCGCGCCGCGCCGCCTGCACCGCCCCCTGGAGGTGCTGGCCTCGCTGTTCACCGCGGCCGCGGCCGGCCTGCTGTTCTACGCCGCCTGGAAGTTCATCCGGGAGGAGTTCGCCGCCGGTTCGGTGGCCTTCTACATAGGCGACTTCGGCGTGAAGGGCGGCTGGGCCGAGATCGTCATCCCGGCCGCTTTCGCGCTGATAGGCCTTCACACCCTCGCCGGCATCTTCAGGCCGAAGGACCACGAGGAGGGGCCGTTCTGATGGGCCTCCTGATAGGCGCGCTGATCCTGCTGCTGGCCTTCCTGGGCTCGCCGGTCTTCACGCTGATAGGCGGCGGCGCGATCTTCCTGTTCGCGAGCGCCGGCATAGACTCCTCGGCGGTCATCGTCGAGATGCTGCGCCTGGCCTCGCTGCCGGCGCTGATCGCCATCCCGCTGTTCACGTTCTCCGGTTACATCCTGGCCGAGAGCAAGGCCCCGCAGCGCATGCTCGCGCTGGCCGAGGCGCTCTTCGGCACGATGCCCGGCGGCCTGGCCATAGTGGCCCTGTTCACGACCGCCCTTTTCACCGCCTTCACCGGCGCCTCCGGCGTCACGATCATCGCCCTCGGCGGCCTGCTGTACCCGATGCTCGAGAAGCAGGGTTACCCGGAGAAGTTCACGCTGGGCCTGCTGACCACCACCGGCAGCCTCGGCCTGCTGTTCCCCCCCAGCCTGCCCATCATCCTCTACGGCATAGTGGCCAAGATAAACATCGACAAGCTCTTCAAGGCCGGCCTGCTGCCCGGCCTGCTGCTGCTGGCGGCGCTTTCGGTCTACGCCTACGTCACCGCCCGCAGGGCCGGCGTACGGCGCATCCCGTTCTCGGGGGCCGCGCTGAAGAAAGCGCTGCGCGACATAATCTGGGAACTGCCGCTGCCGTTCCTGATAATAGGCGGCATCTACCGGGGCCTGTTCACGGCCAGCGAGGCCTCGTCGGTGATGGCGTTCTACGTGATCGTCACCGAGGTCTTCGTCTACAAGGACCTTAACCTTTTCAGGGACATCCCGCGCGTCGCGGTGAAGAGCATGCTGCTCGTAGGCGCCATCTTCATGGTGCTCGGCACGGCGCTCGGCTTCACCAATTACCTGATCGACGCGCAGATCCCCGACCGCATCTTCGCGTGGCTGCACGCCTACGTGGCCAGCAAGGTCCTGTTCCTCGTGCTGCTGAACGCCTTCCTGCTGGTCATCAACATGATCGAGATCTTCTCGGCGATCATCATCGTCGTGCCGATCATCGTGCCGGTGGCCGCGCAGTACGGCCTGGACCCGGTGCACCTCGGCGTGATCTTCCTGCTGAACCTGGAGATAGGCTACATGCTGCCGCCGCTGGGCCTGAACCTGTTCCTGGCGAGCTCGCGCTTCCGCAAGAAGCTGCCGACCCTCTACCGTTCCATCGGGCCGTTCCTGCTGATCCTGCTGGCGATGCTGGCGCTGATCACCTACCTGCCGGACCTCAGCCTGCTGGCGGTGAAATAGGGCGACGCGGGGGAAGGCGCTCAGCCGTTGAAAAGACTATAGAGGAGTATCGCGAGGACTACGAGGGTGACCCCGACGTAGAGCCAGTCCCTTTCCTTGAAGAAGCCGAAGACGGAGAAGACCACGCGCGCTATCGGCGTGGCTATCAGCATCAGCAGGCCGAGCTGGATGAGCCCCCTGCCGTGCAGCGACAGCGCGTGGCCGAGTATGCCCCGGGGCCCGGAGAGTTCCGGCGGCTGGCGCACGAAAACGGAATACTCCGCGGCGGCCAGGCCGTGGCGCGCCAGGTAGAGGAGACCGCCCGCGGCCACCACCGCGGCCGACGAGAGCACGCCGGCGCGCAGCAGCTGGCCTATCGTGACCTCTATCTCCTGGTCCATCAGCCGGCGGGCCATGCGCCTCATAGCAGCCCCTTTACGCCGGTATAGATCATCTCGAGCGCGAGCACGAAGATCACCGCGCCGAACACCTTGCGCAGCGTGGCGGTGTCGGCGGCGTAGAGCCGGCGCGCGCCGAGCGTGGAGCCGGCCAGCACGCCGAGCATCACCGGCATCGCGAGGCCCGGGTCTATGTAGCCCTGCTTCAGGTAGATACCCGCGCTGGCCGCGGCCGTCACGCCTATCATGAAATTGCTGGTGGCGGTGGAGACCTTGAACGGCAGCTTCATCGCCTGGTCCATCGCGAGCACTTTGACCGCGCCGGAGCCTATGCCGAGCAGGCCCGACAGCGTGCCGGCCACGAACATCAGGCTGAAACCCGACGGCACCGAGGCCACGTTGTAATGCTTCACGCCGTCCTTCGCGGGGTAGGAGCCGTTCATGCGCAGGCGGGTAGCCAGCGGGTCCGGCCCGCGGACGGCCGTCCCGTCCTCGCGGGGGCGGCTGGAGACCCAGGCGGAATGCACCAGCACCAGGCCGAAGATCAGCGAGATGGCGGCCGTCGGCAGGCGCAGCGCGAGGAAAGCGCCCAGCAGCGCGCCGAGGGTGGTGGCGATCTCGAGGAACATGCCCACGCGGATATTGCTGAAGCCCTCGCGCACGTAGGCCGCTGCGGCGCCGGAGGAGGTGGCGATGACCGAGACCAGCGAGGCCCCTATCGCGTAACGGATGTCCACGCCGAAGCCCACCGTGAGCAGCGGGATGATGACCACGCCGCCGCCCAGGCCCGTCAGGGAGCCCAGGAAGCCGGCCGCGAAAGCGCCGAGCGCGACGATGGAGGTGAAGAGGAGCACGGGCATAGCTGCTGGAATGATTCTAGCATTTTCTGCCCCCGCCGGGGATTGTGTTATAATTTATCTGCCGACGGAGCGGCCCCATCATGAAGATAGAACTTAGCGATAAACTGAAATCCTTCAAACCCTTCCTCTTCGAGGAGCTCTACCGCAAGGAGCGGGCCGAGCGCGCCAAAGGCAGGGACATCATCAGCCTGGCGGTGGGCGACCCGGACATCCCCACCGACCGCCGCATCGTGGCCGACGCCGTGAAGGAGGTCCGGCTGGGCCGCAACCACCGCTATCCCAACACCAAGGGCAACGAGAACCTGCGCCGCGAGGCCGCCGCCTGGCACAAGCGCCGCCACGGCCTGACCTTCCATCCGCACGACGAGATCTCCGTGCTGATCGGGTCCAAGGAAGGCATAGCCCACCTGCCTTTCACGGTAATGAACGAGGGCGACTACTGCCTGATCCCGGACCCGACCTACCCCACCTACCGCACCGGCGTGATCCTCTCGGGAGGGCGGATCCACGACGTTCCGCTGCTGGAGAAGAACGGCTTCCTGCCGGACCTGGGCAAGATCCCCCGGAAGGTGGTGGACCGCACCAGGCTCTTCTTCCTGAACTACCCCAACAACCCTACCGGCGCCGACGCGACGCTGGACTTCTACCGGGACCTGGTGAAATGGGCCCGGAAACACGGCATAGTCATAGCGCAGGACGCGGCCTACTGCGAGATCTACTTCGACAGGCCGGCGCCGAGCATCCTCCAGGTGCCGGGCGCCAGGGACGTGGCGGTGGAGTTCTACTCCTCGTCCAAGACCTACTGCATGGCCGGCTGGCGCATAGGCTGGGTGGTCGGCAATTCCAGGCTGGTCTGCGCGCTGAACCAGCTCAAGGAGAACATCGATTCCGGGCCCTTCAACGCGATCCAGAACGCCGTGGCCTACGGCCTGAAGCACCACGAGAAGATAGTCCCGCCGATCAGGGCGCGCTTCAAGGAAAGGGCCCGGCGCTTCTGCGCCGCGCTGCACGGGACCGGCTGGCATTTCCCCGACCCGAAGGGCAGCTGCTTCGTCTGGGCGCGGCCGCCGGCCGGCTGCACTTCTCTCGAGGCCGTCTACTTCATGCTGGAGAAGGCGCATATCCTCACCGCGCCGGGCTCCGGCTTCGGCAAATACGGGGAAGGCTTCGTGCGTTTCTCGCTGACCGAGCCCGACGCCCGCCTGGACGAGGCGATACACCGCCTGAAAGCCCTGGACTGGAGCCGGGTCGGATAAAGGACAATTGAGACCAGGGCCGCCCGGGACCCGGCAAGGGCCCTAAAGCCTCCGGAGGTATGATTTCCGAGGGATGTCGCGGAAGGTGAGGCCCTGCGGTGCAGGGCCGCAAGACCGGAGGCGGTTCCCTGCGTAAGCGGAACCGCCGAGGTGGGGCCGCGCAAAGCCGCTCTGCGGCTTATGCGTGGTCGGCTTGCGTAAGGCCGCCTGACGCGCATAGCGCTTGATGCGGCACGGCCATAGGCCAGCGCCGGGCCTGAGCGAACAAGGGGCGGGCACGGTGTGAGGCCGGGCGAAGAGCGAAGCATAATCATGCTTCGCGTCCCGGCCGCAAGAGCGCAGGCAATTTTTTCAGCGAAAAATTGCCGAGCTGGGGTCGCGGAAAGCCGCTATGCGGCTTAT
>JAJZRA010000088.1 GCA_021847485.1 bacterium | reverse complement strand
ACAAGGCCCGCCGCAGGCTCCTCCAGACCCTGAACGGCCCCGCCTCCTTCATCGCCATGGTGCGCCCCTACAGCCAGTACCAGCCCGGCAACGGCGAGACCGTGGAGAAGAACTGGGTCTTCTTCGTTCGCGTCGGCGGCTCTTCCTACTGGGCCGTGGTGGAGCGCTCCGGCAAAAAAGCCCCTTACGTCTACGGCATGGATTAAAAGGGCCGTCAGGCGCCCGTAAAAAAAGCCCCGGCGACGGGGCTTTTTCATTATCCGACGGCCTTGCGGATGGCCCAGTCCCACAACCGGTCCGGCAGCAGCAGCCTGAGAAGGATTATCAGCGAGGCCTTGAACGGCACGGCGTAGCGCGCCGCCGGGCGCGGGGCTTCCAGCGCCTTCAGGATGACGGCGGCCACGGCCTCCGGGCCGGGCGCCCCCTCCCGGTAGCCGGCGCGGAACCTTTCGGTGATGCGCTTGACCATGGGCCCGTAGGGACCGGCGCCGGAATACTTCTGCAGGTTCACCAGCGCGGTATTGTCCCATTCCGTCCGGATCGGTCCCGGCTCGATCAGCACCACTTTTATCCCGAACTGCGCCGTCTCCATACGGAGGGCGTCGGAATAGGCCTCCAGCGCGTGCTTGCTGGCGTGGTACCAGCCGCCGGTAGGCATGGTGACCTTGCCCGCGATGGAGGAGATATTGATAATGCGCCCGCCGCCCTGGCCGCGCATGCGCGGCAGGACCAGCTGGGTCAGCCTCGCCAGGCCGAACAGGTTCACCTCGAACTGCCGCCTGGCCTCGGCCAGCGGCACGTCCTCCACGGCGCCGTGCGCCCCGTAGCCGGCGTTGTTGACCAGCGCGTCCAGCGGGCCGGCGGCCAGCACCGCGGCCGCGGCGTCCCGCAGCGAGGCCTCGTCGGTCACGTCGAGCTTCAGCAGCCGCGCGCCGGCCGCCTCCAGCGGGCGCATCCGCTCCACGCGCCGCGCGGCGGCGTACACTGTCCAGCCTTCCTTCAGCAGCAGCTCCGCCGCGGCGTAGCCTATGCCCGCCGAAGAGCCTGTTATCAGAACGGTCTTAGCCATGACCATATTATAGGAAAACCAGCGGCCCGCCCCCGCAATTTTGGTAAGATGGACCCATGGAAATAAGCGGCATCCGCCTGCCCCCCGGCTGCATCGAGGAGAAGTTCGTGCGCAGCGGCGGGCACGGCGGGCAGAACGTCAACAAGGTGGCCACGGCCGTGCAGCTGCGCTTCTCGCCGCACGCGGCGGGCCTGCCGGGACCGGTGCTGCACCGGCTGAAGGCGCTGGCCGGCTCGCGCCTCACCGCCGACGGGGACATCGTCATAATCGCCAGCGAGTACCGCACCCAGGAACAGAACAGGCAGGCCGCCAGGGCCCGCCTGCGGGAGCTGCTGGAGCGCGCCGCCAGGCCGCCCAGGCCCAGGCACGCGACCAAACCCACCTACGGGTCCAAGCTGCGCCGGCTGGAAAGCAAGAAACGCCGGTCCGCGTCCAAGCGCGACCGGCGTTCCTTCGGGGACGACTGACCTTACTGGGTCAGGAACAGGTCCTTGGTTACGTTGTAGCGCCCCCCCAGCCAATCCACCACTTCGCGCGCGGCGGCGGCGGTATCGTTCTCCCTCGCCTCCAGGAACTGGTCGTAATCCGCCTTCAGCGAGATCGTCTCGTCCTGCGTCAGCGCGTCCAGCCCCTTGTCCATGAAGACCGGCAGGTCGCGCTCCAGCAGGGCGGCCATCTCGGCGCAGGTGACCTGCGCGGCGGCCTTGCGGAAGGCCTTGTCCGGGTCGTAGGACGGGCCCTTCTCGTACGACATCTTCAGCGTCAGCAGCACTATCTTCGACAGCGCGGCCTGGTTCATCGGGTTGGCGGCGTGGGCGGTAAGCCATTCCCCCATCGAGGCCGGCCGGCCGGTCACCGGGCGCAGGTGCAGGAACTTGCACATGCGCGGGCCGTCGTTGACGGGATAGTTGTCCCACAGGAAGGGCTTGCGGCCGAGCTTCCCCGACGCGTCCTTGAGGTGCTCCGGAGTATAGGACTTGGAACAGACCAGCTCGCCGGTCCAGAAGACGCTGACCTTCTTGTCCAGGCCGCCGAGCTTCTCGAAGTAGCCCTCGGGCATCTTGCCGAAGAGCTTCTCGAGCACCGGGTCGTAGGAGTAATAGGTGGGGCAGAAGACGAGCTGTTTGGCGGAGGAGCGGGCCGCTATCCAGTTGACGATCTCCAGCTGGCGCTCGGCGAGGCCCGGCAGGTCGCCTTTCATGTCGTCCATCAGGACGCCGAGCCTGTCCACGCCTATGCGGTTGAAAACGTCCAGCCTGGCCTGCAGGAGGCGCTTGGCCTCCAGGTCGAAAGGCGTCAGGTAGATCTCGTACGGGCTGAAGCCCACGCCGAACTCGATGCCGGCGGAATGGCACTGCCAGGCGAGCTTGGCGAGCTTCTCTTCGTGGACCTTGGGGAAAGGTTCGCGCCATTTCTTGCGGAGGAAAGCGTCCGCCTTGGGCGCGTAGATGTAGAACGAGAAGCCGTGCTTCCTGAGGAATCCCGCGTAGTCCGCCCGTTCCCCCCAGCTCCACGGTTCCCCGTAGAAGCCTTCGATCACCCCGAGCTGAGTTTTGTTCATGCCTTTTCCCTGACCACCTCTATTCCGTTATAATCCAGCCAGTCCAGCGAAAGCGGGCTGACTATGGCGTTGGCCGGCACCCTGACGGTCCTGTCCCCGGGCCGGTAAAGCCTGCGCATCTCCCAGTCGCTCAGGAAGACGCGCTTCCCGAGCTCCGGCACCTTCTTCGGCGCGGGCGCGGCGGAGGCAGCCTTCCCGCCGTAGCGGGAGAGGTGCTCCAGGATCAGGTCCTCCACTGCGCCCTTGGTGAGCATAGGCGGCCGGGCGGGGCTGGCCCGCCCGGCGCGGGGCGGCTATCAGGCCACCTTGACCGAGATCTTGGCCAGGTACTTGTCCAGGTCGTCGGCGGGGCGCGGGATCACGTGCATCCCGACGAGCTCGCCCACCTTCTGGGCGGCGGCCGCGCCGGCCTCGACGGCGGCGCGCACGGCGCCGACCTCGCCCACGCACAGCGTGGTCACGTAGCCGGAACCGATCTTCTCGTAGCCGAGCAGGCGCACCTTGGCGGCCTTGCTCATGGCGTCGGAAGCCTCGATCATGCCGATGAAACCCTTGGTCTCTATCATTCCCAGCGCTTCTTTAGGTTCGGACATATTCTCTCCTTGAAGGAACTGCGACTTCTAATCTGGCCGCGGTCCGGCCGGGGTATCGTCCCGCCCGCCCGGACTGCAGGGGACCGTTGCGCGGTCCCCCTCCAGCCTGTTCGGCTGGAGCCTCCCCTCCCCAACGGGCGTTCGGGGCGATACCCCGGCCGTCCCGTCAGAGCTCAGTATTGCCCTTTGGCGGCCTCGCCGCCGGAAACTATCGCTATGCTGGCGCTCGTGCCGAGGCGGTTGGCGCCGGCCTTGATCATGGCCGCGGCTACCTCGGCGTTCTTGATGCCGCCGGAGGCCTTCACGCCCATCTCGGGGCCCACGGTCTCGCGCATCAGCGCCACGTCCTCGGGCGTCGCGCCGCCGGAACCGAAGCCGGTGGAGGTCTTCACGAAGTCGGCCTGCGCCTGCTTGGACATTTTGCACGCGCGGACCTTCTCGTCCTTCGTCAGGTACGAGGTCTCGAGGATCACCTTCAGGCACTTGCCGCGGGTGGCCTCGCGCACGGCCTTGATATCGTCGAGCACGAGCTGGTCGTTGCCGCTCTTCAGCGCGCCGATGTTGATGACCATGTCGATCTCGTCGGCGCCGTTGGCTATGGCGTCGCGGGCCTCGATGGCCTTGACGGTCGGCGTCGTGGAGCCCAGCGGGAAGCCGATCACGGTGCAGACCTTCACGCAGGAGCCGCGCAGCAGCCGGGAGCAAAGGGCGACGTAGCCCGGGTTCACGCAGACCGAGGCGAAGCGGTACTTGCGCGCCTCCTCGCAGAGCTTGCCGATCTCTTCCTGCGTCGCGTTGGCCTTGAGCAGCGTATGGTCTATCATGCCGGCGATCGAGGAGCTGGCCTCGTTGGGGTTGCAGAAGCTGACGCGGTCGGCCGAGGCCTTGATCTGCTGCGGGGTGTAGCTGTTGAGCGGGTTGCAGCCCTGGCAGTTGGGCCCGCAGGTGTTGGGCTCGAGGCGGCAGTCCCCGCCGGAGCATTGTTTGCCGGCGCCGGGCTTGTTGACCAGCGGGTGCTGGAACACCTTGCCGGCGGTGCCGATGGAGACGGAATCGCCCGGCATCTTCCTGGCGGGCTCCGCGGCTCCCTGGCCTTTCATGATCCTGGCCACCTCGGCCGCTATCTTCTTTATGTCCTCGTCGTTCATAAGTTACCTCTCAAGGTGCACTTTGTCCACTATGCCGGCGATCACGGTGCGCACCGGCGCCTTCGAATTCTTCAGTATCTTGCGGGCGCTGCCGCCCTCGTCCACGATCAGCACGGTGTCCCCGACGCCCGCGCCCTGGTTGCCGTCGAGCGCGAGCTGCGCCTCGCCGGCCGGAGTGCCGTCGGCGGGGTTGACCGCCTTCACCAGCAGCAGCGTGGCGTTCTTCAGGCCCGCGTGCTTGCGCGTGGCCCAGACATTGCCTATCACTTTAGCTACGAACATAAAATTCAGCCCAGCCTCTTGCCGTCTATTATGCCCACTATCGCGGCGTCCACCGGCGGAGGGTTGGACTTGGCCGCGGTCTCCCCCTCCCAGCCTTCGAAGGCCACTATGGCCTCGCGCGAGGCGACGAAGAAGACGGTCTCCCCTGCGCCGGCGCCCACCGTGTCGCCCGCCACCAGCGGGTCGCCGACGGGCTTGTCGGTCTCCCAGTCGAGCGGCTGGATAAGAAGCAGCGTTTTCTGCTCGAGGCCGCAGCAGTAGCGGGAGCAGAACACCCTTCCTATGACCTTGGCCTGTTTCATCTTCGTCCTAGCAGCAGCGCTGCTCTATCGCCGTTATCTTGTCCAGGCGCTTCTGGTACTTGCCGCCCTCGAAAGGGGTGGAGAGCCAGACCTTCAGCATCTCCTGCAGCGCCAGCTCGCCGTGGGTCTTGCCGCCCAGGCACAGCACGTTGCAGTCCTCGTGGGCCGCCGCGAAGCGCGCCGAGATGACGTCGTAGGCGCCCACCGCGCGGACGCCCTGGACCTTGTTGGCGGCCAGCGGCATCGCGCCGTTGAAGCCGTCCACCAGCACGCCCTTGTCGAACTCGCGCTTGCGCACGGCCTCGCCGACGAGCAGCGCTATATCGGGGAAGTCCACCGGCTCGGCCGAGTAGCAGCCGAAGTCGGTGACCTCGTGGCCCAGCCCCTGCAGGAACTTCTTGAGCCGCTCTTTAGCCTCGAAACCGGCGTGGTCCGCGCCTATGACTATTCTCATCTCGGATCTCCTATATCACCGCGCCCATGTGCTCATGGGCGTTGGGGATCACTATGCGGCTGACCACGACGTCCTCGCCTATGGCCTTGACCCCGGCGGCCACCGCGGTGCGCACCGCGCCGGGCTCGCCGACCACGGAAAAATAGCCCTTGCCGCCTATGCCCTTGCCGGTGTTGACCTCGGCCACGTGCACGAAGGCGGCCTTCGCGGCGGCGTCGGCCGCGAACAGCGCGGGCAGCGCCTCTTTGGTCTCGACGATGCCGACCGCCTCCAGCCTGGCGGGCTTCACCTTCTTATTGAGGGCCGCGAGGGCCCCGGCGTGAATATTGCGGACGATGTGGCGGGAGACCGCGGTATTGCCGGCGAGCTCGGCGCCCTTGGCCATCGCGGATTCCACCTCGCCGACCGGGCCGGAGATCACCACGATGTACTTGCCCTTGGAGATCGCCTGGTGCACCTCGGGCTTCACGCCCGCGGCCTTGCACATCGCGTCCAGGGCCTCGATGCCCTTGGCTATCGAGGAAGTTTCCAGCATGCCGATCGCTATATTAGCCTGCATAAGAGCTCCTTAAGCTATCCTGAAGTCGTTGACCGTGCTGCACTGCAGCGGGCGCACGAAATGCCGCGTCCTGGTGATGCCGTCGCCGGTAGGGGTGCCTATCGACATCGAGGCGTAGCCCTCGCCGAGGCCCAGGCCGTGCAGCGTGCAGCCGTTCTTGACGAAGATCGAGCACGCCATGCGGCGGGCCATCTTGGTCATGTTCCTGATATTGGTCGAGTACATCCCGGCGCTGTGGTGGTTGTTCCCCTCCGCGCGGCGGGCCAGCTCTATGGCCGCGTCCACGTCCCGGCAGACGGTCACCGGCAGCACCGGCATCAGCTGCTCGGTGAAGACGAAGGGATGGTCGTTGGGGACCTCCGCCCAGATGACGCGGATCTCGTCGGACAGGTTCAGGCCTATGGCCTTCGCGATGACGGACGGGTTCCTGCCTATGAAGTCGCGGTTGACCTTGGGCTCCGGGCCCGGCTCGGGGATGGCGAGCTTGGCGAGCTGGTCCATCTGCGCGCCGGTCAGCTCGTGCGCGCGGTGGTCGCGGCGCATCGCGTCGAGGAAGCGCCCGCGCGCGGCCTCGGTCACGATGACCTCCTTCTCGGCGATGCAGAGCACGTTATTGTCGAAGCCGCAGCCGGTGATGATCTCGGCGGCGCAGTCCGGGAAAACGGCCGTCTCGTCCACCACGACGGGCGGGTTGCCGGGGCCGGCCGCTATCGTCTTGCAGGCCTTGCCGGCGGTCATCGCCACCCTGACGATGGCGGGGCCGCCGGTGACGATGTTCATGTTGGTGAGCGGGTGCATCAGGAGCTGCTTGGTGGACTCCTGCGTGGGCTTGGCCATCGTCGTGACCAGGTTGGCGGGGCCGCCGGCCGAGACTATGGCCCGGTCCAGCGTCCTCACGGCGTCGGCCACGCAGCCCTTGGAGGCCGG
>JAJZRA010000087.1 GCA_021847485.1 bacterium | reverse complement strand
CGCTCGCCTGCGAGGTGCTGATCGCCAATTCCGCCGTGCGCAACCTGATCCGCGAGCAGAAGATCGAGCAGATCCCGACCATCATCCAGACCGGCGGCAAGTTCGGCATGGTCACGATGAACCAGTCGCTCGTCGACCTTTACAAAAAGCAGAAGATCAGCTACCAGGAGGCGGTCACCCGCTCCCCGGACCCCGAGGACCTCAAGAAGCTGCTGCAGAAGTCCCTGTCGGTAACGGGCTGAGCGGCGCCGGGGAGGGGGAGCTGAGGACGCATGCAATTCGCCTATAAAGCCAAGGACACTTCCGGCAAGGTGACGGAAGGCACCGTAGAGGCCGCGGACGAGAAGTCCGCGATCTCCCGCCTGCGCTCGCAGCGCCTGGCGGTGATGGAGATCAAGCAGGGCGCCGCCAAGAAGAAGGCCAAGGGGAAGATCGCCAGCAAGGACGTCGTCATCTTCTCGCGCCAGCTCTCCACGCTCGTTTCCTCGGGCGTGCCGATAGTCCAGGGCCTCACCATCCTCGAGCAGCAGGCGGAAAGCCCCGCCTTCAAGGCGGTGGTCGGCAGCCTGCGCACCGATATCGAGGCCGGCCTCTCCATCGCCGACGCGATGAAGAAGCATCCGCAGGCCTTCAGCGAGCTCTACGTGGCGATGATCAAGGCCGGCGAGGTCGGCGGTATCCTCGACACCATCCTCGAGCGCCTCTCCGGCTTCCTCGAGTCCTCCGAGGCCCTGAAGGCCAAGGTCAAGAGCGCGCTGATGTACCCCACCGTGGTGTTCAGCGTGGCCGGCCTCATCACGATCTTCCTGATCATGTTCGTGATCCCTATCTTCAAGGACATCTTCTCGAGCTTCGGCGCCCAGCTGCCGTTCCTGACCCGCGTGATCATCATGATCTCGGACTTCCTGCGCCAGAAGATCCTCTACGCGCTTCCGGTGATAGGCCTGGCCGTCTGGCTGTTCAAGAAGTGGATGAAGACGGAGAAGGGCCAGGAGAAGATAGACGAGATCGCGCTGAAGCTGCCGGTGTTCGGCATCCTCCTGAAGAAGGTGGCCATCGCCCGCTTCACGCGCACGCTCGGCACGCTGATCAAGTCCGGCGTGCCGATCCTGCAGGGCCTCGAGACCGTGGCCAAGACCTCGGGCAACAAGATCATCGAAAGGGCCATCAACAACAGCCGCGACTCCATCAAAGAGGGCGGCCGCATCTCGGACCCGCTGAAGAAGGCCAACATCTTCCCGCCGATGGTCATCCAGATGATCAGCGTGGGCGAGGAGACCGGCGGCCTCGACAACATGCTCAACAAGATCGCGGACTTCTACGACCAGGAGGTCGACACGGCCGTCAAGGGCCTGACCTCGATGATCGAGCCGCTGATCATCGTGTTCCTGGGCATCGTCATCGGCACCATCGTCATAGCGATGTTCATGCCTATGTTCAGCCTCGGCGAGATGGTTAGCGGCTAGCCCGCCCGTCCCCGCCAGAGAGACCCGGCCCCGGCCGGGTCTTTTCTTTGCCCCGGCCCCGCCGGGTAAAATGGTAGAATCAGGGTAATGAAGGAATTCGACGCCGTCATCAGGGCGGCCTTGAAGGAAGATCTCGGTCCGGGCGACGTTACCACGCGCTTCTTCGTGCCGCTGGGCGCCCGGTTCAGCGGCGAGATGCGCGCCAAGGACTCCGGCGTGGTCTGCGGCCTGGGCGTGGCCGGGCGCGTTTTCGCGCTGGCGGCCCCGGGTTCGCGGGTGAAACCGCTCAGGAAGGACGGCGCCAGGATAAAAAAAGGCGACGTCCTTATGAAGGTGGAGGGCCCCGCCTCCATCCTGACCGCCGAACGCACGGCCCTCAATTTCCTGCAGCATATGAGCGGCGTGGCCACCCGGGCCGCGCTGTTCGCCGCCGCCGTCAAAGGCTCCCGCACCAGGATCTACGACACCCGCAAGACGCTGCCCGGCCTGCGCCTGGTGGAGAAGTACGCCGCGCGCTGCGGCGGCGCCGTCAACCACCGCCTCGGCCTCTACGACATGGCCATGATCAAGGACAACCACGTGGCTTTCGCCGGCGGGGACCCGGCCGTGCTGGGCGCCCGCGTGCGGGCCATGCGCCGGGCGAAGCCCGGTCTCAAGATCGAGCTGGAAGTGCAGAGCCTGGCCCAGCTGAGGGCCTTCCTGCCGCTCGGGGCGGACGTGATCATGCTCGACAATATGGACTACGCCGCCATGAAGAAGGCCGTGGCCCTGATCCGTTCTTATAAGGGAAAGCGCCCCAAGATAGAGATCTCGGGGGGCGTTACCCTGGAAATGGCCGCGAAGTATTCCCGGCTCGGGGCCGACCGCATCTCGGTGGGCTCCATCACCAGCGGCGCCCGGCCGCTGGACATCTCTTTCGAAGCGAGGACCCTATGAACGCCCTTGAACGCCCCCTGGACCTGGAAACCCTGCCCGGAGTAAGCAAGATCGTCTTCCTGGACGAGGCCGACTCCACGCAGGCCGTAGCCCGCGAGCTCGCGCTCGAGGGCACGGCCGAGAAAACGCTGGTGATAGCCGGCCGGCAGACGGCCGGCAAAGGGCGGCTGGGCCGCGAATGGGAATCGGGCGAGGGCGGCCTCTACATGACGCTGCTGCTCAAGCCCGAGACCGGCCTGAAGTTCCTGCCGGACCTCAGCGTGCTCAGCGGCGAGGCCGTCGCCGAGACCGTGACCGACCTCTACGGCATAAAGACGCGCATCAAGAAGCCCAACGACGTCTACGCCTTTCACCCGCGCCGCCGCAAGTGGCTCAAGCTCTCCGGCATCCTGACCGAGTCCTCCTCCATCAACCGCGCGCCGAGCTGGCTGCTGCTCGGCGTCGGCGTCAACCTCAACAACGCCGTGAAACTTGAGACCGGCGTCAGCGTGAGGGCCATCAAGGGTTCCGCGGTCCCCGTGGAGGAGTTCCTGCGGGAGTTCTTCCGGATCTTCTGGCGGCGCTACGCGGCCTGGGAATACGCCAGCCAGGCCAAGAGCTCCTGATGGACGCCGCCGGGGTCAAGACCCTGGCCCTCGCCGCCGGCGCCTCTGCGGCCGGCATAGCGCCGGCCTCCGACCTGGCCGAGTTCCGCCGCTATTCCGAAGCCGTCACCATCCTCCCCACGGACCTGGGCTACCTGAAAAGGGACCCGCTGGTCCGCAAGAGCGTCAAGAAGTGGTACCCCGCCGCGCGCTCGGTGCTGGTCTGCGCCTTCCGTTACTGGGCGCCCGGCTCCGGCTACGCGGCCGCGCTGGCCGCCGCCGGCGAGCCGGCCGCGTTCCTCGCGGCCTCGGGCCGCCGCGCCCGCCAGCCGGGCCTGCTGAAACCGGGCGCCAAAATATCCCGCTATGCGCTCTGCCGCGACTACCATCTGACGGTGAAGGAGCGGCTCGCCGCCGTGCTGGAGGGGATAAGGAAAGGCGACCCCGCCGCCGAAGGGAAGATCTTCTGCGATACCTCTCCTGTGATGGAGAAGGAACTGGGGCGGCTGGCGGGGCTGGGCTTCAGGGGCAGGAACACGCTGCTGCTGTCGCGGACGCTGGGCAGCTACTTCTTCCTGGGCGGCATAGCGCTCAATCTTTCGCTGTCCCCGGACGCGCCGTGCGAGGATTCCTGCGGGAGCTGCCGCCAGTGCGAGAACGCCTGCCCCACGAAGGCGCTGAAGAACGGCCGGCTGGACCACGCGCGCTGCCTGTCCTACTGGACCACGCAGGCCAAGGTCCCCATGCCCGAGGCCGCGGCTGAGAAGAACCCCGGCTGGGCCTACGGCTGCGACGTCTGCCAGGAAGTCTGCCCCCAGAACAAAGCCCCCGGCCCCGTAGCCCCCGGCTTCGAACCTCTCTCCAAATAACTCCTGCCAGTACGACGCAATTATGGTGACACACAACTTACGAATTATGGTGACACACAACTTAATTGAATAATTAAGTTGTGTGTCACCATAATTGTAAAAAAGAACGGGGAAGCTTATGGGCTTCCCCGTTCTTTTTGCGGCGGGACGGCTCTACTTCTTGGCCAGCGCGGTCTTTACGGCTTCCATCAGGTCGTCGGTGTTGAACGGCTTGGTCAGGAAGGCGGCCACCTGCGAGAAGCGCTGGAACATCGTGCGGGACGGCTCCAGCGCGGAAAGGACGATGATCGGCATATTGCCGAGGTCGGGGTCTTCGGAGATCTGCGAGGCCAGGGAGTATCCGTCTATGCCGGGCAGCATCACGTCCAGCACCAGCAGGTCCGGCTTGTACGAGCGCAGGGTGTCGAGCACCTCGCGGCCGTTGTCGCAGACCTTGATCTGGTGGCCCAGCGACTCGAGGGTGTACTGCACCAGGCTCGAGATCTCGGGGTCGTCGTCGACTACCAGTATCTTGTTCCCCATATTAAGTTAAATTTAACACATTCCCCTTTTATTTGTAAAGCCGGTACTGCGCCGCCTCCGCCTTGAAAGGGGCGTTGCTCCTGCCGAAGGCCTCCAGGATAGGCTTCGGCCCGGCCCCGGCCTGCAGCATATTATAGAGGTCCCCGGTGCCGGTCATCTTGCGCATCTCCTCCGGCTTCATCTCGAAGTCGCCCTTGTTGTACTTGTGCAGCAGCCAGGCCGCGTTGACGAAGACGTCCAGCGCGCGCACGGCGGCCTTATCGGTCACCTCCACCGCCACGCCCCCGCACTCCTTGCCCTCGTAGACGTCCTTCGAGGGGGTGAGCTTCAGGTAGGAGAACTTAACTCCCGCCAGGCCCGCCTTGTTGAGCTTGCTGGCTATCTTCTCCGCCTTCATCCACGGCGCGCCGAACCACAGGAAAGGGCGGTCCGTGCCCCGGCCCACCGAGACGTTGGTCGCCTCGAAGCAGCCCAGCCCGGGGTAGAGCACCTCGGCGTCCAGAGAGCGGATGTTGGGCGAGGGGTTGGTCCAGACCACGCCGGTCCGGTCGAAGAACATGGAATGGTCCCAGTTCTCCATCTTTATCACTTCCAGGTCCAGCGGCAGGTGCTTGTTCTCCCGGTGGAACAGCGCCATCTCGCCGGCCGTGAAACCGTGGCGCGTGGGCACCGGGAAATAGGCCGTGAAGAAGTCCAGGTCCTTGTCCAGCACCGGGCCCTCCACCGCGCCGCCTATCGGGTTGGGCCGGTCCAGCACCATGAAGCGCAGGCCGGCCTTGGAGGCCTCCTCCATCGCGTAGCCCATAGTGGTCAGGTAGGTGTAGAAGCGCGCGCCGATGTCCTGGATGTCGAAGACCAGCACGTCCAGGCCCTTGAGCTGCTCGGGCGTCGGGCGCTGCCGCCCTTTGCCGTAGAGGCTGTAGACCGGCACGCCGGTGACCGGGTCCGTGGAGCTTTCGATGTAGACGCCGCCTTCCTCGGTGCCGCGGAAGCCGTGCTCGGGCGAGAAGACGGCCGCCAGCGTGAAGTTGCCGGCCTTGTGGAAGGCGTCCACGGCGTTGACGCCGTTCAGGTCCACCGAGGTCTGGTTGGTGATGAGGCCGACGCGCTTGCCGGCCAGCTGCCTGAAGCCGTCGCGCTCGAGCACGTCCAGGCCGGTCAGAGTCAGGGCGGCGGCGCGGGCGCCGGAGGCCGCGAACAGCAGGGCGAAAGCCGTAAGGAGGGGGCGCATCAGTCGGCCGCCTTCTTGAGGAGCAGCAGGTACATCCTGCCCGGGTCCCACAGTTTGAAGGCGAACGTGCGCGCCTTCTCCCCGGCGCCGGCGAAGAAGTCCACGCGGCCGGGGCCCTTGATGGCGCCGCCGGTGTCCTGGCAGAACACGAAGCGGCTGTCCTGGCGGCGGCCCAGCAGGTCGCCCTTGGCGTCGACGTCCGGGGTCTGCACCTGCATGAAGGCCAGCGCGCCCATCGGGAAGAGCGTATTGTCCACGGCGACCGAGCGCCAGCCCACGAGCGGCAGCCCGTAGGTGCCGTCGGGGCCCTCGTCGGGGTCCGTCCTGGTGTCCAGCGTGAAGAAGACGTAGCGGGCGTTCTTGCCCAGGATCTCCCGCGCCTTTTCCGGGTGCTCCTCGAGGTACTGCAGGCCCTTCTCGTGGCTGATGCCCTCGCGCGGCAGCGCGCCGGCCTCTATCATGGCCGTCAGCCAGCCCTTGAACTTAAGGCTGTTCGTCGCCGCGAACTTCGCCTTCACTATCCTGCCGCCGGGCAGGCGCAGGCGGCCGGAGCCCTCGGTGTGCAGGTCCATGATGTCGGCGCGGTTCTTGAACCAGGCCAGCGGCTTGGCCTTGCCCTTGAGCTTGCCGAGGAAGTCTATCTCGTCGCGGTTAAGGTAGGTCACGAGCTGGTCGCCCTGCAGGCGGCCGGTCAGCTTCTCGCCCTTGAACTTCTCGTTGAAGTCGCCGAGGTTGACGGTAATGAGGTCGCGGGGCTTGCCGTAGATGGGGTAGCGGTAGGTCTTCGTGCGCTTCAGGCTGGCCTCGAGGGTGGGCTCGTAGTAGGAGCTGAAGACCACCGTGCCGGTGGAGTCGCGGCCGGCCATCTCGTAGACGTCGAAACGCTCCTTTATCTGCCTGTCCAGGTCCTGGGCGGTGGGGGAGGACCGCAGGATCCCTATGAACGCGTCGTTGGCCGCCAGCAGGTCGGCGGTGGTGACGGCGCGGCCGGCGAAGTCGTAGGGGTGGCCGTTGCCGTTGAGGCCGGCCAGGTACTGCCGGTTGAGCAGGGCCGCCTTCAGCAGCGGGCCGCGGGCGTCGTCGTCGGCGAAGAGCGGCGCGTCGGCCGGGGCCACGCGGAACACGGCGGGCAGGGCGGCGGGGGCGGCCGTGGCGGCGGCTACCGCGGCGGGCGCGCCGGGACAGGGCGGGCACGCGGGGCAGGCCGCAGCGGCGGGGCCGCGGGCGCGCCCGGCGGCGCAGCCGGCCAGGGCCAGCGGAAGCAGTGCCAATGCGAGTCTTCTCATGGTTCTCTCCTGCCAGGAACGCGCTTTTTCCTATGAAAAACGCGTATTA
>JAJZRA010000014.1 GCA_021847485.1 bacterium | reverse complement strand
AAGAAAATAAAATTAAAATTTATTTTTCCGGCGGAGAAACTGCGGGAGCTAAACGCTCAAGCGGACTTAAATTCTGCCAAATTTCTCGGGAGAAAAATTTGGCGGGGTCGACGGGATTCGAACCCGCGGTCTTCGCCTTGACAGGGCGACGTGTTAAACCAGGCTACACCACGACCCCGCGGTAAAGATAAGAATAGCAAATAACGAGGAGCATTTCCAGAAAAAAATAAATCTCCGCCGCCGAACCCTATATATAAGGAAGAGGGGGCGGGCGGCGGCCGCCCGTACCGCGGGGGGGCGATAAAAGTGTTGACACGGTTTTTGAATTATGATAAAAAATGAATACTGAACCATTATTCACTTTTGTCCTGTCCGCGGGACGCGGGGTGGGGAAGGTTCGAGAGCGAAGTAAAAATTCAAGCGCTCCCGTCGGTGAGGCGGGGGGTAATCAAGGAGAATTAAAATGAACAAGAAGACTGCTGTTATCACCGGCGCGGCCCGCGGCCTAGGCTACGCGGGCGCCGAGAGGTTCCTGAAGTCCGGCAACTGGAAAGTGGCCCTGTTCGACGTCAACGAGGAACTGCTGACCAAGGCGGCCCGGCAGCTGGGCGACGCCTACGGCCACGACAACGTGCGCTGGTACAAGGTGGACGTGACCAACCAGGCTTCCGTGGAAGCCGCGATCAAGCAGGTCATCGCCGACCTGGGCGGCGTGGACACGCTGGTCAACAACGCCGGCATCACCCGCGACGCGATGCTGCACAAGATGGCTGAGAACGACTGGGACATGGTCATCAACGTCAACCTGAAGGGCGCCTTCCTCTGCACCAAGGCCGTGGCTCCCCACATGAAGGAGCGCAAGACCGGCACGATCGTCAACACCTCCTCGGTGGTCGGCGTGTACGGCAACATGGGCCAGAGCAACTACGCGGCCTCCAAGTTCGGCATCATCGGCCTGACGAAGACCTGGGCCAAGGAGATGGGCCGCGACGGCATCCGCGTGAACGCGGTGGCGCCCGGCTACACGATGACCGAGATGCTCGGCACCGTGCCGGAGAAGATCCTGACCGCGATCAGCGAGAAGACCCCGCTGAAGCGCCTCGGCAAGCCCGAGGACATCGCCAACGCCTATTACTTCCTCGCCAACGAGGAGTCGGCCTTCGTGACCGGCCAGGTGATCTCGGTGGACGGGGGCCTGGTAATATAATGACCGCAGCCCCGGCCACCCCCAAGGGGATAAAGACCCGCGAGCGCCTGATAGCGGCCTCCGGGGCGGTGTTCGCCCGCAAGGGCTGCGCCGCCTCGGGCGTGGCCGACATCTGCGCGGCCGCGGGCCTGGCCGTGGGCGGGTTCTACCGCTATTTCGCATCTAAGGAAGAGATAATCCAGGCGCTGACGCGGGAGCTGCGCGACGAGCTGATAAGGGCCGTCTCGGGGCTGCCGCAGCAGAAGAACGCCGAGGCCGAGGCGCTGGCCGTGGCCGGCGCGTTCTTCGAGACGACGGCGCGGCGGCTGGATTCCTTCAGGACCATGCGCGAAGCGGAGGCCGGCGACGAAGCGCTGGCCAAGGATTTCTACGGCCCGCTGGCCGAGGTGCTGGCCGGCCGGCTTGGGCGCTTCGTCCCGGGGCCGCGCGCGGCGGCGCACGCGTGGTCGCTGCTGGGCTCGCTGTACTTCTACGCGGTCAAGTTCCAGGTGTGGGACGGCGGCGCGGTGCCGGCCAGGGCGGCCGAGGCCGCGGCCAGGCTCTGCGGCAGGGGCCTCAGCCGCAAGACGTTCCCGTGGTGGGAGCCGGCGCTCGCCGGCCCGTCGCGCGCCAAGCCGGCGCCGGGGGATACCGCGGGGCTCATGATAACGGCCGCCGAGGAGGTCTTCGGGCGCTGCGGCTACAACGGCGCGCGCGTCGCGGAGATAGCCAGGAAGGCCGGGTTCGCGGCCGGCACGTTCTACCTGTTCTTCGACTCCAAGGAGGACGCGCTGGAGAAGGTGGTCATGCGCATGCGCGACTGCCTGGTGAAGAAGGCCTCGGCCTACTCCGCCGGCGCGGCGAACCGCGTGGAGATAGAGGCGATGGCCTTCCGCGCGCTGTTCGACTTCATCCGCGAGCACCCGTACGGTTACCGCATCATGCGCGAGGCCGAGTTCATGGACCGCAAGCTGGCCGACGCCTACTACGGCTACATCCTGCGCAACTACGCCGCCCAGCTCAGGAAGACCGCCGCGGCGGGCGACTTCAACATCGACGACCCGGAGCTGCTGGCGCTGGCGCTGATGGGCATGGGCCACATGCTGGGCATGAAGCGCGTGCTGTGGGGCGGGTTCCGCGGCATGACGGAGAACGAACTGCTGAAAGCGGTTTTCGAAGGGATCAAAAAATAAAAAGGTGAGGAGAGAGACATGTTCAAGATCATAGGCACTGGGATGTACCTGCCCAAGAACCTGGTACCCAACGAGCACTTCTACGAGAAGTTCGGCCGCGAGCAGCTGGAGAAGGTGTTCGGCCGCATCGGCCACGGCGCCCGCTACTATTCCGGCAAGGACGAGTCCTCGGCCACGCTGGCCATCAACGCCGGCCGCGAGGCCCTGGCCGACGCCGGGCTCAAGGCGGAGGATATCGACCTGCTGATCATCTCCACCGACACGCCGTCGCAACTGTCGCCGGCCACGGCGGCCCAGGTGGGCCACGAGCTCGGCATAAAGAGCAAGGGCGCCTTCGACGTGAACTGCGCCTGCTCCGGTTTCGTGACGGCCGTGGACATGGCCTCGCGCTACCTGGACGGCGGCGAATACAAACACGCCCTCGTCATCGGCACCTACGCGATGAGCAAGCACCTCGACCCGGACGACGCCAACGCCTCCATCCTGTTCGGCGACGGCGCCGGCGCCTTCGTGATGGGCTACGCCCCGGAACAGAAGGGCAAGACGGCCTCCACGCTGAAGTCCGACGGTTCCTTCTGGGATTTCATGGGCATCTACGGCGGCGGCACGATGCGGCCGGTCGACGAGCAGGTGCTGCTGGACCGCGCGCACAAGGTGAAGATCCCCAAGAAGTTCCCCGCGACGCTGAACTCCGAGGAGTGGCCGCCGCTCATCGAGAAGACGCTGGCGAAGCTCGACCTCAAGCCGCAGGACGCGCAGGCCTACGTCTTCACGCAGATCCGCAAGCCCACGATCGTGGAGGTCATGGAGAAGTTCAACCTCCCGATGGAGAAGACGCACACGATCATGGAGAAGTGGGGCTACACCGGCAGCGCCTGCGTGCCGATGGCCTTCCACGACATGGTCAAGCAGGGCAAGGTGAAGCGCGGCGACCGCGTGGTGCTGTGCGCCAGCGGCGGCGGCTATTCGATGGCCGCGATGACGTTCGTTTACTGAGGGTGGGTGGGACCGCCCCCCGGCGCGGGCCGGGGGGCCCGGCCCGAACTGGGTCTTTCGCCCCTGTCGGGACCCCGGCCTGATATGTAGAATATCTTCACGTGGAGGACACGGTGAAGCTTTTTGCGTTCATAATACTGGCGGTGAACATGACTGGTATACAGGTCCGGGCCGGCGAAACCGCCGCCCTGAAGCAGCTTTCCTCCTCGGCCGGCGGCGCCGTGACGGCCGCCCCGGAACCGGCGGCCCCCGCGGACCGCGCCCCGTCCGGCCTCAGCCTGGTGCGGACGGTGAAGTCCGCGTACTGGGACCGCATAGAGTGCTGGCAGGATACCGCCCGCCCCTTCGCGATGGAGGGGCTCCTGAACAAGGCCCGCCACGAGAACCCCGAGATCGTCGCCGCCTTCGGCACCAAGCTCCCGCAAGATTCCCTCTTCCTGCTGCATTACGGCCCCAAGTGGAAGACCAATACCGGCAAGGTGGTGGTGCTGGCGCACGGCGTTTCCGATAACGCCACCCGCGCCTGGGCCGCGCCTACCAGCATGCAGGGCGGTTCCGACCCCGGCCTGCTGCAGACGCTGGAGGCCGCGGGCTACCGCGTTTTCGCCGTGACCTTCCCGCACAAGCAGGGCAGCCTCTTCCACGAGGCGCAGTACCTGGCCGACGCCGTGCAGCTGGCCCGGCAGGCCGCCGGCGTCTCCAAGGTGACGCTGATCGGCCACAGCGCCGGCGGCCTGGTGGCGCGCGTCTACGTGTCCGGCTACCGCCTCAACGCCTCCTGGACCCCTTACCGCGGCGACGTCGAACAGCTCATCACGCTGGCCGCCCCGCACCGCGGGCAGGACTTCGCGTTCCGCCACCCGGAGTTCAACTATTTCTTCATGAAGGACGAGCTGGCGGCCAACGCGCCGATGAGCTGGGACAAGGTGCTCTACTACGGGCAGTGGAAGGACACCATCGAGTTCAGCATCTACAGCGACAACTTCCCTATGCAGCAGCAGGTGCTCTACGACTGGACCGCCAAGTACCCGGTGAAGACCACTTCGCCCGACTACTACACCACGCTCTACGGCGGGCAGGGCTTCGTGAGCCACTCGCTCGGCATAGCCAACGCGGTGGCCCGCGGCGGCAACTTCATCAACGGCCTGCGGGCCTACCCCGTGCCGGCGGACATCGCCGTGACCGTGGTGGCCGGCACCAACCAGAAGATCGAGGGTGTGCCGCAGACCGAGACCGACGGCCCCTCGGACGGCCTGGTGTTCACCGAGAGCGCCTCGCACACCGCCGACCTCACCGCGCCCGGCCGCAAGGACCCGATAAAGAAGGTGGTGGTGAACGAGAACCACCTGACGATAGCCTACAGCCCCGCGATGCTCAAGCTGATCCTCTCGCAGTTGAAATAAGCCGCGCGAGGCAAAAAAGAAAAGGCCCGGTCTCCCGGGCCTTTTTCTTTTTCCGTGCGCCGCGGCTATCTGCCGAGCATCGCCCGGATGGGGGCGAGGAAGGCGGTGAACATGGCCCGCGCGTCGTAGAGCGCTATGCCCACGCCCATCAGCGACTCGCCGGCGATGATGCCGGAGCTGACCGGGACGATGTACTTGTCGGCCGCGGCCTTGTGGGTCCGCTCGAGGATCAGCGCGATCAGGCCGCCGAGGAACATCGACAGCGAGTTGTAGAACGGGATGACCATCGCGAGGCCGATGCCCATGGCGGACGGGATGTACTTGCGGCGCTTGGGGAAGAGGAGCTCCAGGGCCGGGATCAGCAGGCCGACCAGCGCGCCGATGAACATGCCGTTGCGGGCCGCCGGGTGCAGCGAGTGGATGCCGTTGGAGAGCAGCTTGGCCACGGCCGCCCAGACCTGCGCCGACGGGGCCGGCCACTGGTCGGAGCCCAGCACGGAGGCGTCCGGCACCAGGATGTAGAACGCGGGCACCACCACCAGCGTGCCGGCGAAGATGCCGAAGAACTGGGCCAGGAACTGCTGGCGCGGGTTGGCGCCCAGCAGGTAGCCGCTCTTGAGGTCGGTCAGCAGGTCGGCGGTGGAGCCGGCCGCGCCGGCCGTCACGGAGGCCGTCATCAGGTTGGTGGTCATGTTGGACGGGGCCAGCATGCCGAACGTCAGCTGCGTAATCTTGCCCATCGCGCCTATCGGCGTGATGTCGCTCTCGCCGGTGGCGCGGGCGGCCACGATGGCCAGGAAGAAGGTCAGTACTACGGCGACGAGGCCCATCCACCAGCTGGTCTGGAAGGCGTAGTGCAGCACCATGATGCAGCCGAGGCCTGCCGCGGCCGTGCCGGTGAGGAACCACGACGACGGCACCTCTATGTGGGCCAGCGGGTCGGCGGCGGTGTCGGGGCGCTTATGGAAGATGTTGGTCACGCCGCCGAAGGCGCGCAGCACCGTCTTCCACTGCAGCGCGAACATGAACAGGCCGGAGGTCACCATGATGGCCGCGCCGGCCCAGGTGCTCCACTGCACTATCGCGCGGTAGCCGAGGTGGGCGGTGTCGATGGCGCCCATCGTGGAGACCCACGGGGCCAGCACGCCGTAATTGATCACCGCGCCGAGCAGCAGCGACCAGGAGATCTTCCAGCCGATGATCGCGCCGGCGGCTATCATCAGCGCGCTGATCTCGAAGGAGAAGGTCCACTTCTCGAGCGGGTAGCCGTTGATGCTGCCGCTGAACGGGATGGAACCGGGCAGCGAGAACCGGATGCCGAAGAAGTCCTTGATGCGCAGCGAGACGCCCTTGTCGCGCAGCAGCGCTATGGCCGCGCCGAACAAGCCGGCCGCGCCCATCGCGCGGGCCTTATCGGAGGCCTCCTCGCCCTTGGCGTGCAGGCTCCTGAGGGTCTCCGCGGCGGCTATGCCGCTGGGGAACTTGAGCTGCTCGATGTTGATCATCTGGCGCTTCATCGGGATCGCGATGAACACGCCGAGCGCCGCGAGGAAGATGGTCCACAGCGAGAGCACCTGCCAGCTCATGTGCGCGCCGGTGATGATCAGGTAGGCCGAGATGGCCGACACCATCGTGCCGCCGGTGGAGTAGCCGGCCGAGCTCGCGGTGGACTGCATGCAGTTGTTCTCGAGGATGGTCATATCGCTCTTGAACAGGAACGGCAGCAGCAGGCGCAGCGTCTTCCAGATGGAGAAGGAGAGGATGCAGGCCGTGATGGCCACGCCGAGGCCCCAGCCCGTCTTCAGGCCGATGTAGAGGTTGGAGAGCGACATGAAGCCGCCGAGCAGCGCGCCCATGATCACCGCGCGCAGCGTCAGCTGCTTCATGCTGTCGCCCTGGTAGACGTTCTTGTACCACTTGAGCTCCGCGTCCTCCGGGGCCGGGCCGGCCACGTGGGGGTTCTCCCTGGGTTCGTCTATCAGTTCGACTTCTTCCTCGGTGCGCATCTCCTCGAGCGGCAGGTCGTCTCTTTTCTCTTCATCAGCCATTTTTATATGTCCCCCGGACAGGATTTTTGGAAGCGGCGGTGTATATGGTGCGCAGTATAGGATTCGAACCTATGACCCATCGCGTGTAAGGCGATTGCTCTACCGCTGAGCTAACTGCGCGGCCTTTTTCGGTCGGAATCTATTCTACAATTTTTTATAATAGGCTTTATGGACAATAATGACGCGGAGCTGGTGGAGAAAGCGAAGGCGGGGGACACCGCCAGTTTCGAGGCGCTGGTGAAGAAATACCAGGACAAGATCTACAGCCTGGCCAACTACGTCTGCCTGGGCCTCAAGTCCGAGGCCGACGACGTTTACCAGGAGACCTTCATCAACGCCTTCAAGAACATCTCCAAGTTCAAGGGGAAGTCCGGCTTCGGCACGTGGCTCTACCGGATAGCCGCCAATAACTGCTGGATGAAGTTCCGCAAGAAGAAGGCCGAGAAGCTCGTCAGCCTGGAGGACGTCCGCGGCCTGGAGGATATCACGCACGCCGACGAGATAGCCCGCAAGGAGCTTTCCGCCAGCGTCACCAAGGCCCTCTCCAAGCTTTCCGTGGATTACCGCCTGGCCGTCACGCTGGCCGATATCCAGGGCCTCACGATGGAGGAGGCCGCCAAGGTGCTGAAGATCACCGTGCCGGCCTTCAAGACCCGCCTCTTCCGCGCCCGCCGCATGCTCCAAAAAGAACTGGAATAGTTAACATAACTAAATAGGGACAGACACCTATTTTCCCCTACAGGGTCCTGAGGACTTTATAGGATCCGGAAATAGGTGTCTGTCCCTATTTCCTATTTCAAGAGCGCCAGGCCAGGGCGGCCAGGAGGAGGAACTGGGTGTCTATCAGGGTCTCGGCGTTGATGCGCTCGGGGATGCGGCCGAAGAGGAAGAAGAGGATCAGCCCCAGGTAGTAGAGCATGCCGGTCAGCAGGGCCGAGGCCAGGCCGGAGCGCCAGCCCATGTCCTTGAGCATGAGCAGTACCGCGGCCAGCAGCGCGAAGATGGCGAACAGCGTCAGGTAGGTGAAGCGCGGGCCGGCCGCCTTGTAGAAGTTCTCCTTGCCGACGATCATGTCGCTGTGGGCGTTGCTGACGCCGAAAAGCACCGAGCGCGTGAACACCAGCAGGAAGGCGAAGAAGACGGCGAGGTGGGTGGAGTTGCTCAGCGCGCCGCCGCGCCACAGGCCGGGGGCGTAGGCGCACATGAAGGCCCAGCCGAGGGCGGTGACGATGTCCTTGGAGGCGGGGAAATCCCCGAAGCGCTCGAAGCCGAGCGGCAGCTTGTAGGGGTACAGCATGCCGGCGGCCCAGAAGAAGGCGGCCGCGAGGAAGACCTTCCAGCCCAGCGCGGCCGACAGCAGCACCGCGAGCGCCCCGCAGAACAGCGCGGCCAGCCGGGACTGGCGCAAATATCTCACGAACAGCAGGCGCCGCGCGCGGTCCGGGGCGGCCGTGCCTTTCTCCACCGCCCGGTTGGCCATGTGCAGGCTGAAAGCGAACAGGCCTGCCATCAGCAGGAAGCGGCCGCTGACCGGCGAGCCTTCCAGCCTCATGCAGACGTAGGTCAGCGCCGCGGCCGCCAGCGCCGTGTAGAGCGAGCCGGTGACGGCCAGCTTCCACAGGAAGGCCAGCTTCTCCAGCGCGTGGCCCTCGGCCTCGCCTGCCAGCTCGCGGGCCTTCTCGAGCACGCGCTCTATCATCCAGGAAGGGGTGGAGGCGCCGGCCGTGATGAAGACCTTGCGGGCTCCCTTGAAAAGCTCCGGCCCGAGCTCGTCCTCTTTCTCGATGTGGACGGCGCGCCGGGCCAGCCGCTCGCAGATCTGGAAAAGCCGCGCGGTGTTGGCGGAGTTCTTGCCGCCCACCACGATAACGAGGTCGGAGTCCTTCGAGAACTCCACGGTCTCCTTCTGGCGCTGCCGGGTGGGGTTGCAGATGGTGTTGGAGACTGCCAGTTCGCCGGCCACGGCGCGCGCCGCTTCGGCCGCGGCCAGGAAGACCTCGCCTTCCTGCGTGGTCTGGGCGACGATGTTGGCCTTCCCGAGGCGGGGCAGCTTCTTCACTTCCTCCGGGCCGTCCACGACGTAGCCGCGGCCCTCGGTGTAGCCCATCAGGCCTACGACCTCGGCGTGGTCCTTGTCGCCCACGATGATGGTGCTGTAGCCGCGCTCGGCGTACGCCTGGATGTTCTTCTGCACGTGCTTGACCAGCGGGCAGGTGGCGTCCACCACCTCGAGGCCGAGGGCCCGGATGCGGGCCTCCTCCTCCGGCGGCACGCCGTGCGCGCGGATGACCAGGATCGCGCCGCGGTCCTTCACCTCTTCGAGCGAGCCCACCGCGCGGATGTTCTTCTCCTTGAGCGTCTCGATGACCTGCTTGTTGTGGATCAGCGGCCCCAGCGTGTAGATGGTCCGCTGGCGGCTCTTGGCGAGCTCGAGCACCTTGTCGATGGCGTTCTTGACGCCCGGGCAGAAGCCGGCGCTCTCGGCCACGGTTATCTGGACGCGTTCGGACATGGGTAAATTTTAACATTTATGCCCCGGAGCTTGTTTTGTAGAATGGGGGGATGGAAGGCAGGTTCAAGCTAACGGCGCCGTTCAAGCCCGCCGGCGACCAGCCGGGGGCGATAGACGCCCTCTGCCGCGGCGTGCAGGCCGGCAAGGCCAACCAGACGCTGCTCGGCGTGACCGGCAGCGGCAAGACCTTCACGATGGCCGCCGCGATAGAGCGCCTGCAGCGCCCGGCGCTGGTGATCTCGCCCAACAAGGTGCTCGCCGCGCAGCTCTACAGCGAGTTCAAGACCTTCTTCCCCGACAACGCGGTGGAGTACTTCGTCTCCTATTACGACTATTACCAGCCCGAGGCCTATATCCCGGCCACCGATACCTATATCGAGAAGGACTCGGCGATCAACGACCACATCGACAAGCTGCGCCTGAAGGCCACGGCTTCCATCCTGACGCGCCCGGACACGCTGGTGGTGGCGTCGGTGTCGTGCATCTACAATATCGGCTCGCCCGAGAACTTCTCGCAGTTCTGCCTTACCGTAAAGAAGGGGCGGAAGGCCGACCGCAAGGAGCTCACGCGCGCCCTGGTGGGCATCCATTACGAGCGCAACGAGCTGGAATTCAAACGCGGCTGCTTCCGCCTGCGCGGGGCCAACCTGGACATCTTCCCCGGCGACGCCGAGACGGCCTGGCGCGTGGAGCTGGGCGACACGGTGGAGTCCATCAGGGAGATAGACCCGCTGACCGGCGGGACCATCCGGGAACTCGGCGAGATCTCCGTGTTCCCGGCCAAGCATTTCGTCACCGGCGACGCCGAGATAGAAACGGCCGCCGCCAACATAGAGGCCGAGCTGGCCGAACGGCTGGCCGTGCTGAAAGGCGGGGGCAAGCTGCTGGAGGCCGAGCGGCTGGGCCAGCGCGTGCGCTACGACCTGGAGATGCTGCGCCAGACCGGCTTCTGTTCCGGCATCGAGAACTATTCCCGGCACCTCGCCGGCCGCGCGCCCGGCAGCCGGCCGGACTGCCTGTTCGACTACTTCAAAAACGATTTCCTGCTGTTCATAGACGAGTCGCACGTCACGCTGCCGCAGATCCGCGGCATGTACGAGGGCGACCGCGCCCGCAAGCAGACGCTGGTGGACTTCGGTTTCCGCCTGCCGTCGGCGCTCGACAACCGGCCGCTCAAGTTCGCGGAGTTCGAGGCGCTGCGGCCGGCCACGGTGTTCGTCTCCGCCACGCCCGGTCCCTACGAGCTGGCCAACTGCGCGAAGGACGACATCGTGGAGCTGATCATCCGCCCGACGGGCCTGGTGGACCCGGAGGTCACGATCCTGCCGGTGACCGGGCAGATAAAGGCGCTGACCGCCGAGATAGAGAAGCGCGCGGCGAAGAAGGAGCGCACGCTGGTGCTGACGCTCACCAAGAAGACCGCCGAGGACCTGAGCGAGTACCTCAAAGAGAAGGGTCTGAAGGCGCGCTACATGCACTCCGACATGGACACGCTGGAGCGGCTGGACATCCTGGGCGCCTTCCGCAAGGGGGAGTTCGACGCGCTCGTCGGCATCAACCTGCTGCGCGAGGGCCTCGACATCCCCGAGGTCACGCTGGTGGCCATCCTGAACGCCGACAACGAGGGCTTCCTGCGGAGCGAGACCACGCTGATCCAGATCTCGGGCCGCGCCGCCCGCAACATGTGCGGCGAGGTCATCCTGTTCGCCGACCGGAAGACCGGCAGCATCGAACGCGCCCTGGCCGAGATGAACCGCCGCCGCGACAGGCAGCTGGCCTACAACAAGGCGCACAATATCAAGCCGCAGAGCATCGTGAAGAAGTTCGTGGAGTACGAGGAGCTGCGCACGCAGGCCAGGCGCGAGGGCGTGGCCGTGGCCGAGCCGCTGCCGAAAGGCCTGCCGAAGGCCGGCATGAAGGCGCTCGCGGAAGAGATGGAGCGCCGCATGAAGGACGCGGCCGACAACCTCAATTTCGAGCTGGCCGCCGAGCTGCGCGACCGCCTGATGGAACTGCGCGACATGGCCGGCGTGAAGGTGAAACGGAAACGGGGACGTTCTTAGTTAATTAGTTTTTCTGTGGACGCATCTTGCCGTATGTGCATGCGCAGAGTCGGAAAAACTAATTAACTAAGAACGTCCCCACTGAGGGGTGTCTATGGAGATCGTGAGCGTTACGGTGCGCAAGCCGGAGGACGTGAACGTCATCGTCGGGCAGGCGCATTTCATCAAGACGGTGGAGGACCTCTACGAGGCCCTGGTCGCGGCCTCGCCGGCGCTGAAGTTCGGCCTGGCCTTCTGCGAGTCCTCCGGCGCCTGCAAGGTGCGCGTCGAGGGCAACGACGGGGCGCTCAAGGAGCTGGCGGCCTCGAACGCGCTGGAGATAGGCGCGGGGCACTCTTTCATCGTCATGCTGAGCGGCGGCTTCCCGATAAACGTGCTGAACGCGGTGAAGGGCCTGAGCGAGGTCTGTTCGGTCTACGCCGCCACCGCCAACCCTCTGGAGATCGTGCTGGCGGACAACGGCAAAGGCAGGGGCATCCTCGGGGTGATAGACGGTCTGAAGCCGCAGGGGATAGAGAACGCGGAGGACGCGGCCTGGCGCAGGGACTTCCTGCGCAAGATAGGCTACAAACGCTGAAGCGCGGAGGCCGCCGGACAAGCAGAAGCCGGGACAGTTGTCCCGGCTTCTTCTTTAGGCGGCCTTGTCTACGGTTGACCGCTGTCGCTTTGCATGGGCTCCATTTTCCTCCATGCTAAGCGGACGCCCGCTCCTGAATATAGTATAGCCCCCGCCGCGGCGGTTTTCAAGGGCCCTCAGAGGGCCTTTTCCTTCCTGAGCAGGGCCAGCTTGGCCTTGACGCCGCCGGGCCCGGAGAAGCCGCCGGGGGTGCCGTCGGACTTAACTACCCGGTGGCAAGGCACCACGGGCGCGAAAGGGTTCCGGCCCAGAGCGGAGCCTACGGCCCTGACGGCGCCGGGCCTGCCGACGCGCGCGGCTATCCACTTGTAGCTGCGGGTCTGGCCGCGCGGGATGGCCATGCAGGCTTTCCAGACCGCCTGCTGGAACGGCGTATAGGCCTTCATCTTCTTCAGTGCCTGTTCCTTGGTCATTTCATCCCTCCAACTCCGACCTGCCCCTGAGCTTGCGGTGGTACGTGATGCCGAAGCGGTGGGCTTCGTCGCGCAGCGCCTGCAGCAGGCGCAGGCCCGGGTGCGCGCGGTCCAGCAGCAGCGGTTTGGCGCGCAGCGGGGAGTAGATCTCCTCGAGGCGCTTGGCCAGGCTGATGACCGGCACTTTCACCTTCAGCGCGGCCATCGCCTTCATAGCGGCGGCCAGCTGCCCGGGCCCGCCGTCTATCACCAGCAGGTCGGGCGTTTCCTCGCCGCGCTTTTTGATCTGCGCCAGCCTGCGCCCCACGATCTCCTCTATCATCGCGAAATCGTTGGAGCCCTCGGGCGCGTTCTCGAACTTTATGCGGTAATGCCGGTAATGCGCCGTGTGGCGCTCGCCGTTGACGAAGCAGACCGAGGACCCCACGGCCTGGCGGCCGAAGAGGCTCGACGTGTCGAAACACTCTATGTGCGCCGGGGGCCTGGCGAGGCCCAGCGCCTCCTTCAGGGCCGTAACGGACCCGGTGCGGCCCACGGCTTTCTCCATGAAGTCCGGCTCCAGCTTGCCGACGAGCACTCGCTCCTCCATGTGGGCGAAGGCGTTGAGGAAGTCGCGGTACATGCCGGCCTCCTCGTAGCGCAGCGCCTTCGAGGCGGCCGCCATCTTCCGGCCGAACTCCGCGCGCAGCTTTTCGTAGTCGCCTTTCAGGAAGTCCTCCACCCGCGCCGCCAGCGCCCGGTAGTCCTCCCGGGAGATCTTCCCGGCGCAGGGCGCCGTGCACTGGCCGGTGTGGTAATAGAGGCAGGCCTTTATCTTGCGCTCGTCTAGCGGCTCGGCCAGCGAGAACTTCCAGCGGCACAGGCGCAGGTCGATGAACTTGATGCGGGACAGGTAGCCGAGCAGCTTCCTGAGCGGCTCCACCTTCGGGAACGGCCCGAAGTAGAGCCCGCCGTCCCTGAGCTTCCTGCGGGTGAAGAACAGGCGGGGGAAATCCTCGCGGGTGATCTCGACGTACGGGTAGGTCTTGGAGTCCTTCCACATCGAGTTGAAGAACGGCTGCAGCTTGTGGATCAGCTGGCGCTCGGTCAGCAGCGCCTCGCGCTCGCTCGCCGAGGCTATGTAGTCTATGCGGCGGATCAGCGCCACCAGGTTCGGGATCTTCCAGCGGCGGTCCGTCGGGTTCTTCTGGAAGTACTGCGAGACCCGCGCGCGCAGGTCCTTGGCCTTGCCCACGTAGATGACCGTGCCGGCGGCGTCGCGCATCAGGTAGACGCCGGGGCCGGAGGGCAGGTGGGAGAGGTCCATCAGAACCTGCCCCCGGTTATCAGGGCCCGCTCCTCCACGCCGAGCAGGCGCAGGCCGGAGAAATAGACGACGACCGCGGCGGGCACGGCCGCGGCGGTCACCGCGAGAGGGCCGGCGCCGGCGAGCAGGCGGGTCAGCGCGTAGGCGGCGAGCGCGGCGGCGGCGGCGCTCAGCGCCGGCCGGCCGAGCGGCAGGTGCTCCAGCGGGCTGAAGCCGGCGCGCCGGCGCAGCACCAGCAGGAAGGCCAGCGCGGCCGCCCAGGAGCTGAGCGACGTGGCCAGCATCAGGCCGCCGGCGCCCATGCTCCGCGACAGCGGCAGGCACAGCAGGGCGTTGAGGGCCAGCTGGCAGGAGATGATCAACATTGGCTCCTTCTGGCGCCCGAGGGCGTAGAGCGAGGAGACCGAGACCTTGTTGAAGCCGAAGGCCGGCAGGCCGAGCGACAGCCAGAACAGCGCGTCCGCCGTCAGCAGGCTGTACTCGGGCAGGAAGCGGCCGTGCTCGAAGAGCGCGCGGCAGACCGGCAGCGCGGTGACGGCTATGCCGAGCGAGGCCGGCAGCATGATCAGCCACGAGGCCGCCAGCGCCAGCCGCAGGTGGTCGCGGAAGCCGTCCCGGTCCCCGGCGGCGGTGCGGGCCGCCAGTTCCGGCAGCGAGACCGCGGCGGCGGCGGCGGCGAACAGCGACACCGGGAACTGGGCCAGCCTGGCGGAGTTGTAGATGGCCGTGATGGCCCCGGCAGGCAGGAAGCTGGCGTAGGCGGTGTTGATGAGCATGGCCAGCTGGTCCTGGGCCAGCGTGAACGCGGCGGGGGCCGCGGCGGCCAGCGCCGGGGCGGCCGACAGGTCCTTGAAGGGGTTGGAGAACGAGAGCCGGTAGCCTTCGCGCCTGAGCAGCGGCAGCAGCGCCAGGGCCTGCAGCAGGCCGGAGGCGCTGGCGGCGGCGGCTATCAGGATGACGCCGCCGCGCTCTCCCAGCGAAGGCAGCCAGCCGCCGCGCAGGGCCAGCAGCGCGCCTATCACCGCCAGCGAGAACATGGCCGGGGCCAGGGCCGGCAGGAAGAACTTGCGCGCGGCGTTCAGCGCGGCCGTGAACAGCGCCGCCGCGTTGACGAACAGCAGGTGGGGCATCAGCACGGCCATCAGCAGGGCGGTCAGCTCCAACTGGCCCGGTTCCCCGCGGAAGCCCCAGGCCGCCAGGGCCACTATCTGCGTGCGGAAGATCACGCCGGCCAGGCCCAGCAGGGCCGTCAGCAGGAAGATCACGGTCCAGGCGGAGGAGAAGAAAGCCGCCGCGGAGCCGCCCTCGCGCGCCTTTTCCTTCTCCAGCAGCGGGATGAAGACGGCGTTGAGGGCGCCCTCACCGACCGTGCGCCTGAAGATGTTGACCACGCGGAAGGCCGCGTAATAGGCGTCCGCCATGGCGCCGCCGCCGAAAACGGCCACCATCAGGGCGTCGCGGACATAGCCCAGGGCCTTGGTGACCAGGCCGGCCGCGGCCATGCCGCGCATGCCGCTGTGGAAGGCGCCGCCGGCGTCGGGGGGAAGGGGTGAATTTGCTTTTTCTCTCATAGAATGATAGACTATCCCCACTATGGCAAAACTCAAGACCGGAAGGCATACCAGCGCCATTAAAGCCTGGCGCAAATCTGAGAAACTGGCGTCCCGCAACAGGGGCATCAAGACCAGGATACACGATTCTTCCAAAGAATTCGGCGCGCTCGTCGCCAAGAAGGACATGGAGAACGCGCAGAAGATGCTGCCCAAGTCCTACTCGCTGCTCGACAAGGCCGCGAAGACCGGCACCATCCACTGGAAGGCCGCGGCCCGCAGGAAGTCCCGTCTCGCGGCGCGCGTCAAGTCGATAGCGCAGAACCCTTCCGTAAAATAACTTTCCTCTTTGGAAAGAACGACCCCGGCGCAGTCGGCCGGGGTTTTTTGCCGTCCGGCGCTACTTCAGGGCCGTTATCTCGTGCACCAGCTGGCGTATCACCAGCGCCGGGTCCCGCCGCGAGGAGGACTTCAGCAGTTCCTCCGCTTCCAGGCAGCGCCTGAGCGAGCGCAGCAGCTTGTCCTCGGTATAGGCGCCCGCGTCGCGCAGGGCCGCGTGGTACTGCCCCGGCGACATGCCGGCCTGGTAGGCCGTGGCCGGGCCGCCGCCTGCCGCAGCCAGCCTCTTTACCTTCAGCAGCCGCTCCACCGCGCGCGAGACCTGGCTCAGCAGGGCCAGCGGCTCGGCGCCCGAGGCCAGCATCCTCTCCGCCGCCTGCGCCGCCTGCTCCTGGCGCCTGGCGCAGACCGCGTTGGACAGCTCGAAAGGGTTCTGGGTCCGGGAGAAGCCGGCCAGCGCCACGGCGTCCTCCGGGGAGAACAGGCGGTCCCGGCCGTGGAGGTAGAGCGAGACCTTCTCGGCCTCGCCGTCGAGGGTGACCGAATCGGTGCCGAGCAGCTCCACCAGCGTTTCCAGGGCCTCGCCCTCGCTCTTCACGCCCTTGGCCAGCAGCGCCGAGTTCAGGTGCTCCGCCGCCTGGGCGGGGGTCATCGGCGCGAAGTCGACCAGGGCCGAGCCTTCGGTCAGCGAGTCCGGTATGGGGTCCTTCTTCTCGCGCGGCCAGTCGGCCAGCACTATCAGGCAGGCGCTCGGGCAGGGGTCCTCGAGGTAGGCCAGCAGCGTCTTCAGCGGTTCTTTCTTGAGCTTCTCCGCCCGCTTTATCACGACGAAGCGCAGGTCCGCCAGCATCGGGGCCGTGCGGGCCTCGTCGAGCGCCTGCTCCATGTCGGCGGTCTCGGCGTCGCGCACCGAGAAGTTGAAGGATTCCGGCTTGAAGATGCCCTCCAGCTTACCGAGCGCGGCTTCCTTCATGGCCGTCTCCTCGCCGCAGAGGTAATAGACGGGCCTGGCCTTCTTCTTGGCCCACTCCTCCGCCAGCGCTCTCGGGGTAAGGTTCTGCATGTCAGGGGTTGGGGTTGGCCGGCGCGGTGGACTGCAGCACGTCCTGGGGGGAGGGCAGCTTCTTCTGCGAGGCGCTGGAGACGGAGCCGAAGCCCTGCACCGTGCGCAGCACGATGTCCTTGGCCAGGATCTCCCACAGCGCCTCGCGGGCCTGCTCCTCGGTCATGCCGCCGGGCAGGTTGGCGGCGGAGTAGATCTTGGTGACCTGCAGCGCCGGCTCCTCCCAGAGGTAGCGGTTGTATTCCCTGTCGAGCAGGCGCACCGAGGCGATCACGTTGAGCTTGTAGACGGTCGGGACCAGGTTGACGTCGTACTGGATGGGGGTGAGGATGTAATGGTCTATCTCGCCCACTATCACGCCCTGCGCCGAGCTCTCCGGGGAGACGGCGTACTCGCCGTTCTTGAGGAACTCGTCGATGACCTTGAGCGTGATCTTCTCCTCGAGCCCGAACTGCTGGGTCTTGTTGGCGAAAGGCCTGACGGCGATGCGCTTGATGTACTGCGGCAGCTTCTGCTCCGCCGGCCTGTAGACTATGTCCTGCGAGGCGCCGCAGGCGGCCAGCCCCAGGACCGCGGCCAATAACGCTAGTTTTTTCATGTTCCCCTCGTTAACCCCTCTTATTTGACCACTATGCTGACCAGCCTGCCCGGCACGAGTATGGTCTTCACTACGGTCTTGCCGGCGGTGTGCGGCGCCGCGGCCTCTAGGGCCAGGCGCTTGATCTCCTCCTGCGGAGTCGTCTCTTTCACGTGCAGCTTTTCCTTGATCTTGCCGTTGACCTGCACCGGGATCTCTATGTCGCGCGAGGCGATGACGCTCTTGTCCGCCTCGGGCCAGGCGCGCTTCATCAGCGTGCCCCCGCCGCCCGCCGTCTCCCAGAGCTCGTCGGTGATGTGCGGCGCGAACGGGTGCAGCAGCGTGAGGAAGGTCTCGAAGTCCTCGCGGGACGTCTCCTTCTGCTCGGTCAGCCGGTTCAGGTAGATCATCAGCGCGGAGATGGCGGTGTTGAACTTGAGCGCCTCTATGTCGGCGCCCACCTTCTCTATGGTCTGGTGGCGCAGGATCAGGTCCTGGCCTTCGGCGGGCTTGTCCGTAAGCGCGCCGCAGCGCTCGAGGCCCCAGCCGTAGGCGCGCTTGAGGAAGCGGTAGACGCCTTCTATGCCGCGGGTGTCCCAGGGCTTGGCGTCCTCGAGCGGGCCCATGAACATCTCGTAGAGGCGGAACGCGTCCGCGCCGTAGCGCTCCACCACCTCGGTGGGGTTGATCACGTTCTTCTTGGACTTGGACATCTTCTCGACCATCGGCTTGAGGGTCTCGCCCTCCGCGGTCCTGGCCGTGCCGTCCTCGGCGATGTCGAGCTCCTTGTAGTTGCGGTAGACGCCCTTGCCGTCGCGGTAGGCGTAGGAGAGGATCATGCCCTGGTGCACCAGCTTCTTGAAGGGCTCCTTCGTGGAGACGTGGCCCAGGTCGTAGAGCACCTTGTGCCAGAAGCGGGCGTAGAGCAGGTGCAGCACCGCGTGCTCGGCGCCGCCGATGTATAGGTCCACCGGCATCCAGGCCTTCTCGAGCTCCCTGTCGACGAAAGCGGTCTTGTTCTTCGGATCGATATAGCGCAGGTAGTACCAGCACGAGCCGGCCCACTGCGGCATGGTGTTGGTCTCGCGCTTGGCGGGCCCGCCGCACTTCGGGCACTTGGTGTTGACCCAGCTTTCTATCGCGGCGAGGGGGGATTCCCCGGTGCCGGTGGGTTCGTACTTCTCCACCTCGGGCAGCAGCACGGGCAGCTCGTTCTCCGGCACCGGCACGGTGCCGCATTTCTCGCAGTGCACCAGCGGGAAAGGCTCGCCCCAGTAGCGCTGCCTGGCGAACAGCCAGTCGCGCAGCTTGAAATTGACCTTGGCCTTGCCTATGCCCTTCTCTTCTAGCCAGGCGGTGATCTTCCGCTTGGCCTCCGGCGTGGGCAGGCCGTCTATGATGCCGGAATTGACGGCGGTGCCGTCGTCGCAGAAGGCGCCTTCGCCCTTCCAGCCGGCGGGCGGCTTGATGACCTCTATGATCTCCAGGCCGAACTTCACCGCGAACTCGTGGTCGCGGTCGTCGTGCGCCGGCACGGCCATGATGGCGCCTGTGCCGTAGGTGGAGAGCACGTAGTCGGCTGTCCAGACCGGTATCTTCCTGCCGTTGACCGGGTTGACGGCGTAGGCGCCGGTGAAGACGCCGGACTTCTCCTTGGCCAGCTCGGTGCGCTCCAGGTCGCTCTTGTTGGCGGCGGCGGCCACGTAGGCCTCCACGGCCGCCTTCTGCTCCGGCGTGGTCAGCCGGGCGACGAAAGGATGTTCCGGCGCGAGCACCATGTAGGTGGCGCCGTAAAGGGTGTCCGGGCGGGTGGTGAAGACGCGGATCTTCCCGCCGATGGAGGGGGCTTCGAAGTCCACTTCGGCGCCCTCGCTGCGGCCGATCCAGTTCTCCTGCATCAGGCGCGTGGAGTGCGGCCAGTCGGTGTCCTTGAGGTCCGCGAGCAGGCGGTCGCCGTAGGCGGTGATCTTAAGCATCCACTGCCGGAGGCTCTTGCGCTCTATCGGCGTCTCGCAGCGGTCGCACTTGCCCTGGAAGACCTCCTCGTTGGCCAGGCCGGTCTTGCACTTGGGGCACCAGTTTATCGGCATCGTGGACTCGTAGGCGAGGCCTTTCTTGTAGAGCTGCAGGAAGATCCACTGGGTCCACTTGTAGTAATCCGGGTCTATCGTAGTGATCTCGCGCTCCCAGTCGTAGCTGAAGCCGAGGGACTCGATCTGGCGCTTGAAGGTGGAGCAGTTCTTCTCGGTGGTGACGCGCGGGTGCACGCCGGTGGAGATGGCGTAGTTCTCGGCGGGCAGGCCGAAGGCGTCCCAGCCCATCGGGTGCAGCACCTCGAAGCCCTTCATGCGCTTGTAGCGGCACAGGATGTCGGTGGCGGTGTAGCCCTCGGGGTGGCCGACGTGGAGGCCGTCGCCGGAGGGATAGGGGAACATGTCGAGGCAGTAGAACTTGGGCTTGCCGGGCAGGCGTTCGGTCTTAAAGGCGTTCTGCTCCTTCCAGCGCTTCTGCTGGCGGGCGTCTATCTCCGGGAAAGTCCTCGCGTCCGTTGTTTTCACTTTGAAGCCTCCGCGTCCTTCTTGCCTAGCCTGTCGAAGATTATCCTGACCCTGTTCTTCTCCGCGCTGACCCTGTACCTGGCCGGGTCGGCGCCCTTGGGCACGGCCATCGCCCGGCGCAGCGTGCGGCTGAAAGAGGAGGAGGAGACGCTGCCGTCGGCGTTGGTCACCCGGCGGCTCTCCTGCCGGGTATAGCTCATCTTGATGAGGCCGCCGGCTATGTCCACCTTCATCGCGTCCTCGGCGTCCTTCGGGGCGTCGAGGTCCACCGTCACGTGCCCGGCGTCGCGCGAGACCTCCGGGTTCAGGTCGGCGGCGGACAGCTTGCCGCCCATCCATTTGCCGTACGGCTCGTCGAACTTGCCTTTCCGGTCTCCCAGCCTGGCGTTGACGCGCTGCTGCACCTTCTCGAGGTCGCCTATCGGGTCCTGCGAATCGGTGAAGAAGGACTCGCCGAAGACGGAGTCGAAATCCTTGGCGGTCATCGGCTTGTCGGAGTCCAGCTTGCGGGTGATGTCGCCTATCCAGGCGTCCACGTTGCGGATCATGTCCCGGCTGATCTGGTCGGCTTCCTGGGCGGCGGCTTCCTGCTGCCTGTCCTGCGCCATGGCGGGCGCGGCGAAGACGGCCAGCACGGCCGCCAGGCGGATGGTGTTCATAATTATATTATTTTACAAAAAATAGCCGCCGGAGGGGGGCGGCTAGCGGAGCTTCCTGAGGAGCGCGGCCGTCTTCACGTTCATGCGGCGGCGCAGCGCCGGGGTGGAGTCGTCCATGCCGGCCAGGTGCAGCGCCCCGTGGACGGTCAGCACCAGCAGCTCGGTCAGCAGCGAGTGCCCCATGGCCGCGGCCTGCCGGGCGGCCACCGGCACGCAGACGTAGATCTCTCCCCACGGCGCCCCCGGCACCGGGGCCGGGGGGAGGTTGAAGGCTATCACGTCGGTGAGGCGGTCCTTGCCCAGGAAGGCCCGGTTAAGCTTCTTTATGCCGGGGCCGTCCGTGTAGACCAGGTTGACCGGCTTGCCGGCGCGGCGCCCCAGGCCGAGCGCGGCGGCGCGGGCAAGCCGGGCGGCCTCGGCCTTTAAGGCGGGCGCGGCTTTCAGGTCGAAGAAGACGGCGGCGGGCATCAGGGGTGGGCCTTCTCCCAGCCGTCGTAGGCGGCCAGGATGTCCTTGACGAGCGGGTGCCGGGAGACGTCCCTGGCGGTGAAAGTCGCGAACTTGACCCCGTTCACCTTCTTCAGGATCTCCCTGGCCAGCACCAGGCCGGAGCGGTCCTTCTCCCGCAGGTCGATCTGCGTGACGTCGCCGGTGACGACCATCTTGGAATCCATCCCCATGCGGGTAAGGAACATCTTCATCTGCTCCGGCAGGGTGTTCTGCGCCTCGTCGAGGATGATGAAGGCGCTCTCGAGGGTGCGGCCGCGCATGTAGGCCAGCGGCACCGTTTCGATGACCTCGTCCGTGCGCAGCGCGCGGAACTTCTCGGGGCCGAGCAGGGCGTGGAACGCGTCGTAGAGCGGGCGCAGGTAAGGGTGGACCTTCTCGGAGACGTCGCCGGGCAGGTAGCCCAGCTTCTCGCCGGCCTCTACGATCGGGCGCGTCAGGATGATGCGCTTGACGCGCCCCGAGCGCAGCGCCGCCAGCGCGCAGACCGCGGCCAGGTAGGTCTTGCCCGTGCCGGCGGGCCCCACGCCCACGACCAGGTCGTGGGCCGCGATGGCCTCCACGTACTTGCGCTGGTTGTCGGTGCGGGGCTTTACCAGCTCGCCGTAATGGGTCCGGTAGAGGGCGCCTTCCGGCACCGGGGCCTGCTCCTGGGGGCGGGCCTCCTCGGGGGCGAGGCGGGCGCGGTAGAAATCCTCGAGGCTCTCGCGGATGCGGCGCACCGTCCGCTCCACGGCCGCCGGCGCGCCCTTGACGGTCAGCTCGGCGCTCTCGGTCTCCGGGTGGTGCCTGACGAAGATCTGCACCTTCATCGCGCGTTCCAGCTCGCGCAGGTCCTCGTCCTGGGTGCCCAGGATGACGAGGATCTCCTCGCGGTTCTTCAGCCGGAACTTCCTGCCGTTCATTGCCACTTCGAGATGCCGCGCGGGATCACGACGATGCCGTCGGGGTCTATATAGTAGTGCTGGGCGTCCTGGTCCTGGTTGTAGCCGATCGTGGTCTTGGCCTCGATGGTGTTGTAGCGGTCCATGATGACCTTCTTGAGGCGGCTGCCGGCCTTGATCTCGCAGGCGTCCATGATGATGCAGTCCTCGAGCTGGCACTTCTCGTGGATGACGACGTCGTTGGCGAGGATGCAGCGCTTCAGCGAGGACTGCATGATCGTGCAGCCGTCGCAGACCATGCAGTCCTGCAGGTTGGACTCGATGATCTTGGCCGGGGACGTGGTCTTGCGGGCGTCCTGGATGGGCCAGAGCTTGTTGTTGAGGTCCAGCTTCGGCTTGGCGCCGAGCAGGTCCATCTGGGTCTGCCAGAAGGACTCGAGCGTGCCGACGTCGCGCCAGTAGTTGGATTCCTCATAGGGCTTGATGCCGGGCAGTTTCTGCTCGGCGTAATTGTAGGCCATCACGCGGTAGCGCTTGAGGATGTTGGGCAGGATGGTCTTGCCGAAGTCGAGGGCGGCGGTCTCGCCGGACTCCTCGTGCAGGACCTTGACCAGCGCCTCGTAGCTGAAGATGTAGTTGCCCATGGAGGCCAGCACGGCGTTGGGGTTGCCGGGCATCGGCTTGGGGTTCTTGGGCTTCTCGTCGAAGGCGGTGATGCGGTTCTTCGCGTCCACGACCACGGTGCCGAAGCGGCTGGCCTGCTTGAGCGGCACCGTGATGGCCGAGACGGTCACGTCCGCCTTGCTGGCCACGTGGAAGTCTATCATCTGGCGGATGTCCATGCGGTAGATGTGGTCCGCGCCGAAGATCGCGACGAGGTCGGGCTTGTAATCGGTGATCAGGTTCAGGTTCTGCTTGACGGCGTCGGCGGTGCCGCGGTACCAGACCTCGCCGAGGCGCATCTGCGGGGGGACCACGGTGATGAAGTGGTCCTTCGTGATGCCGCCGAGGTTCCACGTCGAGCGGAGATATTCTATCAGCGACTGCGACATGTACTGCACCAGCACGTAGTTGGAGTAGATGCCGGAGTTGATGAAGTTGGAGAGCACGAAGTCGATGATGCGGTACTTCCCGCCGAACGGCACGGCCGGCTTGGAGCGCTCCTTGGTGAGCGGGTACAGGCGCTCGCCCTTGCCGCCCGCCATGATGATGCCTATGGTTTTCATTTGCGTCCCCTTATGTGATGTCAGCTGATGGCGTCTATGATCTCGCGCAGGTCGCGGCCCAGGCACAGGAACACGGGCTTGTCCGCGCAGGTGAAGCTCTTGATGCGCTGCTGGCGCAGCTCGTAGGTGGCGTCGGTCAGGTCCTCGAGGGACTTGGCCTCGCGCACGACGATCATATCAGGCTCGTCGAGGCCGTACGACATGAAGACGTTCTCCTGGATGTCCTTGTAGCGCGACACCACCTGGGAGCGGGCGGCCTGCAGCTTGGCCCGCTCGTCGTCGGACAGTTCGTACCAGGTGTGCGCCTTGACCACCGGGTGGAACAGCATGTAGCGGTGACGCCCGAAGGTCTCCTTCGGCAGGAAGCCGAACTCCAGGTCCTTCTTCGGCACCGCCGGGTCGGGCCCCTCGTGCACGCCGAGGTAGCAGTAGGCGGGCGTGAAATAGCGGCCGGCGCCGGCGGAGAAGGTGCGCGCGCCGGTCTCCTGCAGGTAGGCGAGGTCGTCGGACATGCGCCAGAACAGGATGTCGGCGTCGGAGCGCAGGCCCGAGACCATGTAGGTGCGCAGGAACAGCTTCTCCTGCGCGGAGCCTATCATGTTCTCGAACTCCTGCTTGGCGGCGATCTTCTCGTTGGAGATCAGCCTGCGGAACTCCGGCTGCAGCTTCAGGAACATGAAGCTGGAGTAGATGCTAGCGGTCTTTTTCGGTCTTTCCATTTTTCTGGTCCCCCGCGGCGCCCCGGCCCAGGTAGAGCGAGGTGTGCCCGGTTATCTCCATCTCGCCGGCCGTTTCGAGGCCGGTCTTTATCTCGGTGATCAGGAACCTGCGGCCGGCGTATTCCAGCACGTCGGCGCGGGGCACGAGCATCGCGTCGGAGCTTTTGCCGACCAGCAGCGAGCCGTCGAACTGCTCTCCGATCTTGATGCCGTCCTTGAAATCGTGCACGTCCAGCCACAGGCGGTAGAAGTACGGCGAGCCTTTGAGCGGCACGAAGTCGGTGAGGACCGCGTCGTACTTGGCCTCCGGGTCGCGGGCGTGCCAGATCCGCGCGGTCAGGTCCCTGGAGAGCGCGGAGTAGAGGGGGGCGGTGTTCTTGGCTATCACCACCACCTTGCGCGCCACCGTGAACAGGCGGTCCCCGCGCAGCACCTTGGTCCGGGGCTGCACGTAGATGTTGGTCAGCACGCCCTGGGTCTCGGGGCTCACCGAATAGTACTTGTAGACGTCCTTCCAGCGGCGCTCGGTCTGGCGGCGCTCCTCCTCGGTGGAGGAGTCGAGGAGGGCGGCCATCTCGGTGGAGACCATCCGCCCGAGGACGGTCTTCGGCGTGACGAAGTCGAACAGGTCGGCCTCCATGTCCTCCACGCGCCCGTCGAAAGGGGCGTAGATGTCGTAGGTGTCCTGGGCCGTGGTGACGCCGGTGACCGGCGTGCGGACCTCGATGTCGCCGGTCCGGATGTTCTTCTGGAGCAGGCCGTCGAGCGGGAGCCAGGCGCCGGCGGCTTCCGCGGAGCCCGGGCCCGGGGCGGCGGCCGCGGCTTTGACGGAGGCCGGGGCCTTCGCGCGCGGCTTGGCGGCGGCGCGCTCGCCCGCGCACAGCGGAGCGGCGAGCAGCAGCAGGGCGGCGCTAAGGGTTCTTGTTCTCATGGAGCTTGGCGTAGGCTTCCCAGGTCCACGGCATCTTGCTGCGGAAGATGCCGAGTATCGCTTCGGCGTACTGCCGGATCTCGTACTGCGCGTGCGAGTCGGCGCGCAGCGAGATGAAGTTGAGCAGGCTGCGGGCGTTTATGGTCCAGTGGAACTGGGTATACTGCGAGACCGGCAGCACCATGCGGGCCATCTCGCGGGCCGCGCCGGCGTCCAGCAGCTCCTTGTAGGCGGCGTACGAGGCCTTGACCGCCCGGTCGTAGATCGCCTTCAGCTTCGCCTGGTCGAGCGCCGAGGAGGGCAGCGAGCCCTGGCGGTTGCTCCTGTCCTGCGCGCGGAAGGCCTCCGGGTAATAGAACTCGTCGTGCACCTCGGTGTAGCGCGCGGAGATCTCGTTGTAGGAGGCGATGCGGTGGCGCATCCACTGCCGCGCGACGAAGATGGGGCACTTGACGTGGAACTGGAACACCGAGTGCTCGAACGGGCTGAAGTGGCCGTGCTCGAGCAGGTAGGCGATGAGCTTCCGGTCGGCGGCCTCGCCCTTGGAGACCGAGCCGAACGAGACGCGGGCCGAGTCCACGGCGTTCTGGTCGCCGCCCATGAAGTCGATGAGTCTTATAAAGCCGTTGTCCAGGACCTGGTAGAGGTCCCCGGCAGGCTGCGTCTTGGTTTCCGGCATTCGCCCTCCGCGGATTTTTTTGGGAATGGTACCGCAAAATTATATACTTTTTCAAAGTCATAGTAAAAGGGCGGCTATATGGACCACAGGAAGATCTCGAAACGCAGGGCCGCGGCCCTGGCCCGCAGCGGCAGCCTCTCCTCGCTGGCGGCGATAATGCGCGTGCTGCTGGCCCCGGGCGGCTGCCCGTGGGACCGCAAGCAGACGCACACGACGCTGCTGAAATACCTCCGCGAGGAGGCCGGCGAAGTCGCTTCCGCGGTGCGCCGCAGGGACTGGAGCAACCTGAAAGAGGAGCTGGGGGACGTGCTGCTGCAGGTGGTCTTCCACAGCGCGCTGGCCGAGCGGGACGGCCGCTTCAGACTTTCCGACGTGATCAGGACGGTCAACGCCAAGATGGTCCGCCGCCATCCGCACGTCTTCGGCGGGGGCGAGCGGCTGGCCACCCCGGCGCAGGTGCTGAGCCGCTGGAAGAAGATCAAGCAGGCCGAAAAGCGGCGGGCCGCGGGGCGGGCGCGTTGACCCCGGCGGCCCTGGCGCGGCTCGTCTTCCCGGCTTTCCGCTTCGGCGAGTCCTCGCTGGACGAGGCGCTCAGGCTCGTGGAGCTGGGCGTGGGGGGCTTCTGCTTCTACGGCGGTTCCGCGGAGGAGGTCGTGGAGGCCTCCCGCCTGCTGAAGGCCGCCTCCCGCACGCCGCTGCTGATAGCCGCAGACTACGAGAACGGCGCCGGCCAGGCCGTGCGCGGCGCCACCGAACTGCCCTCCAATATGGCCATAGGCGCCTCCGGCTCCGAGGCGCTGGCCCGCCGCAAGGGCGAGATCACCGCGCTGGAGGCGGCCGCGCTCGGCGTGGACTGGGTGTTCGCCCCGGTCGTGGACCTGGCCTCCCGCCCCGGCAATCCCATCGTCAACGTGCGCGCCTACGGGGCCGACCCGGCCCTGACGGCGCGCCTGGCCGAGGCCTATATCTCAGGCCTGAACTCCCAGGGCGCCCTCTCCTGCCTTAAGCATTTCCCGGGCCACGGCCGGGCCGCGGCCGATTCGCACCTCTCGCTGCCGGAGCTCGACGGTAACGCCGCCGACCTGGAGGCTGACCTGAAGCCTTTCGCCGCGCTGGCCCGCCGGGCCGACGCGGTGATGGCCGGGCACCTGCTGGCGCCCGCGCTGGACGGAACCGCGCCGGCCTCGCTGTCGAAGGCGGCGCTGACCGGCGCGCTGCGCGGCCGCCTCGGCTTCCACGGCCTGATAGTCACCGACGCCCTGAACATGAAGGCCGTTCCCGCCGGCGGCGAGGCCGGCGTGCGCGCCTTCCTGGCCGGCGCCGACGCGCTGCTTTACCCCGAAGACCCGTACGCGCTGCACGCCGCGCTGGCCCGCGCCGCCAACGACGGCCTCGTGCGCGCCACGGACGTGGCGCTCGCGGTCTCGCGCCAGGAGGCGCTGGCCCGCAAACTTTCGCCCTTCCGCGCCGCCCCGCGTCCGGCCGGCGTGCTGCGCTGCGCCGAGCACCTCGCCTTCTCGGCCGAGGCGGCGCCCGCCTGCCTGGCCTGGGCCCTGCCCGGCAGGGAGGTCTCTTTCAGGCCCGGCGACATCGTCGGCTACCTGGAGCCGCTCACCGCCGCCGGGAACTGGCGGGGTGAGGCTTTCGTTTCGGAATTGACCCGCCTCGGCGCGCGGGTGGAGCCTTACCAGCCGGGCTGCGGCATGCGGCTGGCCGCCGCGGTCTTCCCGCTGCCGCGGGCCGGCAGCGGCAGCGTCAACCTTTCCCCGGAGCAGAAGGCCGCGCTGGAGGCGGCCGTGAAAGGGGCCGGGCCTTCCGCGCTGGTCTCCTTCGGCAGCCCGTTCGTCTTCGGGCTGGAGAACTCCCCGACGGCGGGGCTGTGCGCGTTCTGCGCGCTGGAGGATTTCCAGAGGGCCGCCGCGCGCGCCCTGATGGGGCAGCTTAAGCCCGGCGGCGTTATGCCCGCCGCGGCCGGCGCGGCGGAGGAGAGAAAATGAACGGGACCGCCGGTTTCATGCGGCTTACCGGGCTGGGCCCGCTGGACTACGCGATCCTCTGCACGGCCGTGGCCGCGCTGTTCGTGATCTCCTACTTCAAGGGCCGCGAGGAGACCGACACCAAGGATTACTTCCTCGGCAACCGCAAGACGCCGGTCTGGGTCGGCACCCTCTCCTTCGTCGCCACCGAGATCAGCGCGATGACGATAGTCGGCATCCCGCCGATCGGCTACGCCGAGAACTGGCAGTACCTGCAGTTCTTCATCGGTTCGGCCGCCGCGCGCATCCTGATAGCGTTCTTCTTCATCCCGGCCTTCTACAAGTTCAACTGTACCACGATCTACGAGTTCCTCAGGCACCGCTTCGGGGCCGAGACGCAGTACGCCGGCTCGACGTTCTTCTTCGTCACGCGGCTGTTCGCCTCGGGCGTGCGGCTGTACGCGGCGTCGCTGGCCGTCTCGGTAATCATGGGCTGGCACCTGGGCTGGACCATCGCGGCCTTCACGCTGGTCAGCGTGGTCTTCATCGGTTTCGGCGGCATCAAGGCCGTGATGTGGACGGGCACCTTCGAGTCGATCGTCTTCTACGTCGCCGGCGGCGCCGTGGCCGGCTGGCTGCTGCTGCATATCGACGGCGGGCTCTCCGGGGCCTGGCACCTGGCCTCCGAGGCCGGCAAGCTGTCCGTCTTCAAGCTGGGCTGGAACCCGAACGACCCCAACGTGCTGTGGAGCGCGCTCCTGAACGGCGTGTTCGGCTCGATGGCGTCGTTCGGCACGGACCAGGAGCTGATGCAGCGCCTGCTGACGCTGGAGACGCGCCGCGAGAGCCAGAAGACGCTGATCGCCACCATCTTCACCAGCTTCCCGCTGACGTGGCTGTACCTCGGCATCGGGACGCTGCTGTTCGTGTTCTACCGGCAGAACACCGGGCTGCCGCTGCCGGAGAACGCCGACAAGATCCTGTCCCATTTCACGGTGACGGTGCTGCCGTCCGGGCTGAAGGGGCTGGTGCTGACGGCGGTGGTGCTGGCGAGCATCGATTCTCCGCTCTCCTCGCTGTCGTCGTCGTTCATCACCGACATCTACCGCCCGCTGATAAGGAAGGACGCGCCCGAGCGCCATTACCTGCTGATGTCGCGGCTGAGCGTGCTGTTCTTCGGCCTGCTGCTGGCGGCGCTGGCGTGGCTCTGCGCCTCGGGGTCCGGCCGGATGCTGTGGCTGGCCTTCAAGGTGAACGGGGTGACGGCGGGCAGCCTGCTCGGCGTGTTCCTGCTGGGGCTGCTGACCAAGCGCGCCGGCAACAGGGGCAACGTGGCCGCCATGGTGTTCAGCGCCTGCCTGGCCGGGTCTATCCTGTACCTGTCGGAGAAGGGGCTGGCGAAGATAGGCTGGAGCTGGATCATAGTCATCGGCACGCTCTCCACCTTCGGTCTCGGCTGGCTGCTGGGCCGCCGGCCGGCGGAGCGATCGTAACGTCCAAGTCTAAGGCCGGGGGCGAAAATAAAAGACCCGCGCCGAGGCGCGGGTCTTTTGTCGTCCGCGGGGCCGCGGTCAGTTGATGTGCTTGAGCAGGTGCTCCTTGCGCTTCTTGATCTCGGCCTCGAGCTTGGCGATCTTCTCCTCGGCCTTCTCCTTGGTCTCCTCCACCCAGTCGCCCAGCTTCTCGCGGGTCTCTTTGCCCGCGGCCGGCGCGAACAGGATCCCGAGGGCCGCGCCGATCAGGCCGCCCACCAGGAACGCTCCTATTACCTCGCTGCCTCTGTTCTCAGACATAATGTCCTCCGTAAGAAATCCGAAAACTGCCTTCACCTGATATTATACCTTGGGGCCGGCGGTTGTCAAATCTTGGTATAATCCCGTCTATGAAGAGGCTGCCGCTGCTCCTTGCCTGCCTGCTGGCCCCCGGCGCCGCCGGTGCCTACCAGCACGACGCGCGGCTCAGCTCGAAGCTGAAGGCCGAGTTCGAGACCGCGGTCAGCTCCGCGCCGGCCGGCCGCGACCTGCTGGCCCGGCTGAAGAAGGCCGGCCCCGGCTACGGGCGCCTGCGCGTGCTCGCCCGGAGCGACGCCTCGGACGCGCTGGCCTGGTTCGACCCGGACGCCGACGCCGTCTATCTCAATTCCCGCTACATCCTCAAGTTCTTCGAGGCCAAGGGCTTCCGCGACCGGCAGGTGGTGGAGGTGCTGTGGAGCAACAAGGCCGTCCGCGCGGAACTGGTGAAATACGCCGCGCCGGTCTACCTGCACGAGCTGGTGCACGCGCTGCAGTTCTACCTCTACCCTGAATACCGCCGCGACGCCGGCGGCAACCCCGTCGAGTTCGAATACGAGGCCTACCTGGCCGAGGATATCTACGTGCACGAGCGGATGAAGGCCGACCCGTCGCTGCTGAAGTCGTTCGTGGCCGGGACCTACACCGACCTCTACACCGCGGACGCCTTCGGCAGCTACCTCGCGCTCTCGCTGGACCCGGACCGCTACCGCGAGAAGATCCGCCGCCTGTACGAGGGGCGCGGCGGCGGCTACGTCAGCATGGAGAGGTCGGAGACCCTCAAGGCCAGCGGCCTGGAGGACTCCAAGATAATGGCCTACGCCGCCGGGAAGGTGGGGAAATACGCCTCGGACAGCGCCTCGCTGGCCCGGCTGAAGGCGCAGCGGGAGGCTTTTGCCGCGTCGCTGAAGGACTTCTACGCCAAAAGCTGGCCGGCTTTCAGCTCGGACGCGCTGCTCTTCGTCGGAGGGATAGCGCTGGAGGAGAAGAACTACCCGCTGGCTCTCGACTGTCTGGCCGTGGCGGACGCCAATTCACCCAGGTACGGGCTGTCCCCGGAGGCGCTCGAGGAGCTGAAGACCAGGGGCGCGGTGGCCGTGCTCGAGGCCGCGTCCTTCATCCGCGACAACGCCGGGAAGATGGGTGTCGAGGTGCTGAGCCAGCACCTGAAGGCCCTGGAGAAGGCCTGTACGGCCACCGGCCGGCCTTTCCCGGACGACCTGGCCGCGCTGCGGGAGAAGACCTACCCTAAGGCCATGGCCTATTACGCGGGGAAATACGGCGCCGAGACCGATCCCGCGCGGCGTGATTATTACAAGGAGAACCTCGACTATTTCTCAGCGGCGGCCGGCCCGGCGCCGTCCTCCCCGTGAAGCCGCTTTTTTCTTGAATCGGCGGGCTTAATTAAGTAGATTATTTTCAGAGCGTAAAAGAAAAGAACGCAACGGAGGAAAATCATGATCGACATCGCGAAGAATATCGCCACCACCCCCCGGCGCACCAAGGCTTCCGTCATACGCGAACTGCTCAAGACCACGAACCAGCCCGGCATCATCTCCTTCGCCGGCGGCCTGCCCGCCCCCGAGCATTTCCCTTACGATTTCGTCGCGGACGTGGTCAAGGAGATCATGTCCAAGAAGGGCAAGGTGGCGCTGCAGTACGGCCCCACCGACGGCCTGCCCGAGCTGAAAGAGGAGTTCATAAAGTTCCTGAAGAAGTACGAAGGCCTCGACGTGAAGCCCGAGGAACTGATCATCACCACCGCGAGCCAGCAGGCGCTGGACATGGTGGGCCGCCTGTTCGTCGACGCCTCCGACCCCGTCATCGTCGAGAAGCCCAGCTACATGGGCGCGCTGCAGGTGTTCCGCTCCTACGGCGCCGAGTTCATAGGCGTCAAGCTCGAGGACGACGGCATCAGCACCGAGGAACTCGAGGAGAAGCTGCAGTGGCTGCACGCGCAGGACGAGCACTATAAGTTCATTTACCTGGTGCCCGACTTCCAGAATCCCAGCGGCGTCACGCTGTCGGAGGCCAAGCGCCACAAGGTGATAGAGCTTTCCGATAAGTACAACGTCGCGGTCATCGAGGATTCCCCGTACCGCCAGATCCGCTTCGAGGGCAAAGAGCCCAAGATGCTCTACCGCCTGGACCAGGACGGCAAGCGGACGCACAACATCGTTTCGCTGTTCACGTTCTCCAAGACCTTCGCCCCGGGCCTGCGCCTCGGCATCATCCTGGGCCACCCGCAGATCATCAAGAAGATGGAGATCCTCAAGCAGTCGCTGGACCTCTGCACGTCGAGCCTGAACCAGCTGATAGCCGCCGAGTTCCTGCGCACCGGCTTCTTCGAGAAGCATATCGAGGTGGTCAAGAAGGACTACCGCATGAAGAAGAACGCGATGGTCGGCGCGCTCGAGAAGTACATGCCCGAGGGCGTCACGTGGACCAACCCGGAGGGCGGCCTGTTCCTGTGGGTGCGCCTGCCGGAGGGCATGAGCGCCGACGACATGTTCCAGGACGCGCTGAAGGAGAACGTGGCCTACGTGATAGGCTCCGCTTTCCATTCCGACGGGTCCGGCAAGAACACGATGCGCCTGAACTTCTCTTTCGCCACCCCGGAAAAGATAGACGAGGGCATCAAGCGCCTCGCCGCCGCGGTCAAGAAGCGCCTCGTGGCCGCCAAGTAAGAACCGCCGGATGTCGGAATTCTCGGCAGAATTCAGCAAAAACCTGCGTGCCGCCGGAGTAGTGGGAGCCGGCGGCGCCGGCTTTCCGTCCTACGTCAAGGCGCAGGGGAAGGCCGAGTACGCGCTGGTCAACGCGGCCGAATGCGAGCCGCTGCTGAAGAAGGACCAGAAGATCCTGGAGCGCTGGCCGGAGAAGGTCTTCGACGGGCTGGACCTGCTGATGGGGGCCGTCGGCGCCTCCCGCGGCGTGCTCGGCATCAAGCGCAAGCACGAGAAGCTCATCCCCAGGCTCAAAGAGATCGCGAAGTCCCGCAGGAACGTTTCCGTGCTGGAGATGGGGGACTACTACCCCGCCGGCGACGAGCAGTGCCTGGTCTACGAGGCCGCCGGCCGCGTGGTGCCGCCGGGCGGCATACCGCTGGACGTGGGCTGCGTCGTCAGCAACGTCGAGACCCTCTACAACGCCGCGTTCGCCCCGCGCCCCGTCACCGAGACCTTCGTCACGGTGAACGGAGGGGTGAAGAGGCCCGCCACCTTCCGAGTCCCGGTGGGCGTGACCTGGCGCGAATGCGTCGAACGGTTCTGCGGCGGCTTCACCGTGAAGGACCCCGCCTATATCGACGGCGGCCCGATGATGGGCAAGGTGCGGACCGACTTCGACCTGCCGCTCGTGAAGGCCTCGGGCGGCATCATCGTGCTGCCGAAGGACCACCCGCTGATCGTCAAGAAGGCCCAGGGCCGCCCGACGTTCACCCGCATAGGCCGCTCCGCCTGCGACCAGTGCTCCTACTGCACCGAGTTCTGCCCCCGCTACCTGCTGGGCCACAACGTGCAGCCGCACCGCGTGATGCGGACCATGCTTTTTTCCTCCGGGACGGAGGGCCACAAACTCAACAGCCGGTACGGCCTGCTCTGCTGCGAGTGCTCGCTGTGCTCGCTCTATTCCTGCCCCGAGGGGCTCAACCCGCGCGAGGCCTGCGTGGCCGCCAAGGCCGATCTGCGCGAGGCGAAGATAGGCTTTAAGAACTCGGGGCTCGACAGCGGCCGCAAGCCGGAAGTCCACCCGGTCCGCGAGTTCCGCAAGGTGCCGGTCTCCAAGCTGGTGCGGCGCCTCGGCCTCGAGGACTACAACAAGGACGCGGCGTGGACCGACGAGACCTACAGGCCCTCCACGGTCAGGATACTGATGGCCCAGCATATCGGGATGCCGTGCCTGCCCGCAGTTAAGGAGGGCCAGCGGGTGGAGAAGGGCGCCGTGGTGGGGGACGTCCCCGCCGACAAGCTGGGCTGCCCGGTGCACGCCAGCATCGCCGGCACCGTGGGCCGGGTCAACGAGAGATACGTGGAGATAATCGCCTAATATGCTTAACGCCATCGGCGGAGTAGAACTTTCCAGCGTCGCCAAAGGTCTCGAGACGGCCGACGCGATGCTCAAAACCTCCAAGGTGCAGTTGATACTCTCTCGCTCCGTCTGCGCCGGCAAGTACGTGATCCTGATCTCCGGCGACGTGGGCGACGTCAACGCCGCCGTCGAGGCGGGGGCCTCCAAGGCCGCCCATGCGCTGGTGGACAGCTTCGTGATCCCGAACATCCACCCCGACGTTTTCCCGGCCATCGAGGGCACCACCGTGCCGGAGGGCCTGGAGGCCCTCGGCATCATAGAGGCTTTCTCGGTGGCCGCCCTGGTGGAGGCCGCCGACGCCGCCGTCAAGGCCGCGCCGGTGAAGCTGCTGGAGATCCGCCTGGCGATGGCGCTGGGCGGCAAGGCTTTCGTTACCCTTACCGGGCCCGTGGCCGCGGCCGAGGCCGCGGTAGGCGCCGGAGCCGCGGTGGCCGCGAAGAAAGGCCTGCTGGTGGAGAAAGTGGTCATACCGCAGCCCAGGCCCGAGCTGCTGCGGGAAATAATTTAAGTCTTTATTTGTATAATCTTTTTGATATCAAGGAGACCCCGAATATGGCTTCAGATAAGCGCGTTCCGATGATAGCCGGCAACTGGAAGATGCATATGACCGCCAAGGAGGCCGCGGACCTCGCCGCCGCCATCCGGAAAGGCCTGGACCCGGACCTGAAGCACGAGGTGCTGCTGGCCCCGACCTTCACCGCGCTGCACGCCGTGCACGGCGCGCTCGCCGGTTCGAAGATCTTCCTCTCGTCCCAGGACGTTTGCTGGGAGGAGAAGGGCGCTTTCACCGGCGCGGTCTCCCCGTCGCAGATCAAGGACGCCGGCTGCACGCACGCGATCATCGGCCACAGCGAGCGCCGCAAGATCTTCCTCGAGACCGACGAGGTCGTCAATAAGAAGATGAAGACCGCCATCAAGGACGGCCTCGTGCCCGTGCTTTGCATCGGCGAGACGCTCGAGGAGCGCGAGAGCCAGAAGACCTACAAGGTCCTCGAGACGCAGCTGGTCGGCGCGTTCGCCGGCATCAGCGCGGCCGAGGCGGCCAGGGTCGTCATCGCCTACGAGCCCGTCTGGGCCATCGGCACCGGCAAGACCGCCACGCCCGACCAGGCGCAGGACGCCCACGTTTTCGTGCGCAGGCAGATGGAGCGCATCTACGGCAAAGGCTACGCCGAGGCCGTGCGCGTCCTCTACGGCGGCTCGGTGAAGGCCGAGAATATCGACGAGCTGATGGCGCAGCCCGACATAGACGGCGCGCTGGTCGGCGGCGAGAGCCTCAAGGCCGACAAGTTCCTGCGCGTGATCCACTTTCAGCCGGTGCTGTCCCGGTAACTTAAACTAAGGGGAAACTCCGATGAACGAACAACTTGTGAAAGAAATGCTGGCCGACCTGAAGCTGCGCGAGGAACGCTCCTCGATGCCGGTGCCGGTGGGCATCTCGAACCGCCACATGCACCTGAAGAAGGAAGATTTTGTGGCGCTGTTCGGCTACGACCAGATGAACGTCCACAAGGACCTCAAGCAGCCCGGGCAGTTCGCCTGCAAGGAGGTCGTGACCGTGGAGGGCCCCAAGGGCGCCATCAAGGACGTGCGCGTGCTCGGGCCCTTCAGGCCCGCCTCGCAGGTGGAGGTCTCGCTGGCCGACACCCGCCGCCTCGGCGTGGAACCGCCCGTGCGCGACTCGGGCAAGCTCGACAACACGCCCGGCATAAAGCTGACCGGCCCCAAAGGGTCCGTGACGATCCCCGGCGGCGTCATTATCGCCAAGCGCCACATCCACTTCCATACGAAGGAGGCCGAGCGGTACAAGGTGAAGGACGGCCAGGAAGTGCGCGTGCTGTGCGGCAAGGGCACCGACAAGGAGACCATCTTCGAGCGAGTGCTGTGCCGCGTATCCGATAAGTTCGCGCTGGAGCTGCACCTCGACACCGACGAGGCCAACGCCGCCGGCCTCAAGAACTACGACCCGGCCTATATAGTCTGATTTGGTTGATTTTAATTGAGTTCGACAGGAGGATACAATGGAAGCACTCGGAATGATAGAGACCAAGGGCCTCGTGGCCTGCGTGGAAGCCGCCGACGCCGCCGTCAAAGCCGCCAACGTCCACATCGTGGGCTATGAGAAGATCGGCTCCGGCCTCGTCACGATCCTGTTCCGCGGCGAAGTGGCCGCCTGCCGCGCCAGCTGCGACGCCGGCGCCGCCGCCGCCCAGAAGGTGGGCGAGCTCGTCAGCGTGCACGTGATCCCGCAGCCGCACGGCGACCTGGAAGGCAAGCTCCCGATCAGCGAAGCCAAAAAGAAGTAAAAATGGGGACAGCGCCCTATTAAATTAGGGACAGACACCTGTTTCCGCTATCTTATTATAAAAGATATCAATAGGTCTTGCTGTTCACGGATCGCCAAAAATAGGTGTCTGTCCCTATTTTTCTGCGGAGGGAATATGTTATTTGCACGCGTGGTGGGGAATGTGGTCTGTACGCGCAAGGACGACAAGCTGGTCGGCACCAAGCTGCTGATGGTGCAGCCGGTGGGCCTCGACGACAAGCCGAAGGGCAACGCGCTCGTCGGCATCGACGCCGTGGGCGCCGGTACCGGCGAACTGGTGCTGCTGGTGCAGGGCTCGAGCGCCCGCCAGACCAGCAAGACCGAGAATACCCCGGTGGACTGCACGATCTTCGCGATAGTGGACACCGTGGAGAAGGACGGAAAGATAGTCTTCAAGAAATCCGTCGACAAGCTGAACGGATAAGGCGGCCATATGCCTTTGAGCGAAGAGGACCTGAAGAAGATAGTGACCGAGGTCGTGCGCAATCTCGGCGGCGCTCCCGCGCCGGCGGCGGAACCGTCGTCCGGCGGGCCGGTGTTCGGCGGCGTGGACGAGGCGGTCAAGGCCGCCGCGGCCGCCCAGCCGGGCTTCCAGGACCTGGGCCTCGAGGCCCGGGGCAGGATCATAGCGGCGATGCGCGAGGTCTCGCGCCAGAACGCCCGCCGCTGGGCCGAGATGGCCGTGGCCGAGACCGGCATGGGCCGCGTGGCCGACAAGGTCCTGAAGAACCTGGTCTGCGCCGACAAGACCCCCGGCACCGAGGACCTGCGCGCCACCGCCTTCACCGGCGACAAGGGCATGGCCCTCGTCGAGTACTCGCCTTTCGGCGTGATCGCCGCCATCACGCCCTCCACCAACCCGGTGGCGACCATCATCAGCAATTCCATAGGCATCCTCTCGGCCGGCAACTCGGTGGTGTTCTCGCCGCACCCGGCCTCCAAGGGCTGCGTGGCCGACGCCGTGCGCACGCTGGACCGGGCCATAGTCTCGGCCGGCGGCCCCGCCAACCTGGTCACGACGATGGCCAAGCCCACGCAGGAGTCCACCAAGCAGCTCCTGATGCACCCGCTCACCAATATGAACATCGTCACCGGCGGCCCCGCCATCGTCAGGGTGGCGATGACCGCCGGCAAGGCCTGCAAGACCATAGCGGCCGGCCCCGGCAACCCGCCGGTAGTGGTGGACGAGACGGCCGTTTTCCCGGACTGCGCCGCCGAGATCATCACCGGCTGCGGTTTCGATAACAACGTGCTCTGCATCGCCGAGAAGGAGGTCATCGTGACCGAGGCCGCGCGCGGGCGCTTCCTCGAAGCGATGCGCCGCGACCACCGCGCGCACGAACTGACCGGCGCGCAGATGGACCAGCTCTCGAAGCTCGCCATCCCCGAGCCGGGCCCGGAGCCCAAGGTCAACCGCGACTTCATCGGCAAGAACCCGTCGGTGATAGCGAAGGCCATCGGCCTGAACCTCTCCGACGAGATCAGGGTGCTCTGGGCCGAGGTCCCCAACGACCATCCTTTCGTCTTCACCGAGCAGCTGATGCCGGTGCTGCCCGTGACGGTCTGCCGCGACGTGGACGCCGCCATAGAGCTGGCCCGCCGCGCCGAGGGGAACAACCACCACAGCGCCGGGATGTACTCGACCAATATCAGGAACATGACCAAGATGGCCCGCCGCATGGCGTGC
>JAJZRA010000086.1 GCA_021847485.1 bacterium | reverse complement strand
CCTTATTCCGTCAGCGGCTTCGTGCTGCCCGCCATCTATCTGGAGAAGGCCGGCATCAAGGTCCAGCCTGACTTCTCCACCGGCCACGAGGAGAACGTCGCCAAGCTGCTGAAGGGCGAGGTGGAGGCCGCCGCCACCTACGGGCGCCAGGCCTCGCGCCCCGGCCTCAAGGTGCTGGCCGTCACCGGCAAGGTCCCCAATGAGCCGCTGGTGACCCGCCGCGGCCTGCTGCCGGAGAAGCGCCAGGCCCTGGCCGAGGCCTTCCTGGCGCTCAACTCCTCCGCCGAAGGGCGCAAGGCGCTGGCCTCCATGGCGGACATCACCGGCTTCCGTCCCGCCGACGCCGCGGTCTACCGCCCGCTGCACGAACTGCTGCTGGCGCAGGGCCGCCCCGTCTACGACCTTGTGCCCAACGGGTGGGAGATCTACCGCCTGAACCAGCCCTACATGCCGGACCGCTGAGCCGCCCGGCCGAAAGAAAAACCCCGCGCCCTTCCGGACGCGGGGTTTTTTTATCCCCTTGAAGCGTTAAGCTTAGAACTTATAGCCTACGCTGAGGGCCGGCAGGTGAGCGGTGCTCTTGTACTTGCCGTCCAGCGCGGTGGTCAGGGCGTTGCTGGTGGTGTAGCCGGCATAGCTGCCGCTGACGGTGCGCTCCGAGAACATCAGGTAGGTGTAGGACACGTCCACGACCAGGTTGCCCTTGTTCCAGCCGGCGCCCACCGAGAAGGCGAGGCGGTCGGAATCCGGGACGCGGGTCTCGAAGTGCTTCTCCCTGACCGGGTTGTAGTCGTAGAAGACGCCGCCGCGGAACTTCCACGCGTCGGAGTACTTGTACTCGGTGCCGGCGCGGAAGGCCCAGACGCTCTTCCAGTCCTTGATGTCGTACGAGGTGTCGGTGCCGGTAAGGGCCTTTATCGTGTTGGACTTGATGGCCAGCACGTGGTAGGTCGCCCAGTCGGTATAGTCCGCGGTGACGCTGGCGAGCCACTTCTCGTTGAACTTGTAGGCCGCGCCGATCTGGAACGTGTCCGGCAGGGTGAGCTTGGTGGAGGCGTCGTTGGAGATGCCGGCGGCGGTCACCTTGGCGGTGCCGTCCACGTCTATCTTGATCTGGCTGCGGTAGCTGGCGCCGAAGTTCCACTTCTCGTTGAGCTTGTACATCGCGGCGGCGTTGTAGCCCCAACCGTCGCCGTCGCCCTCAAGCTCGAGCTCCCAGCCGGGCTTGGTGGGGGACACCATCTTGTTGAGGGTGGCGTCCAGGTTGACGTAGTCGACGCCCACGGCGAAGGACAGCTTGTCGTTCACCTTGTAAGCGCCGTTCAGGTTGTAGTTGAAGGCCTTGATGTCGGACAGGGTGGCTATGTACTTCGTGGCCGCGGTATTCTTATCCCACTCGGTCGAAAGACCGAAAGGAGCATTGAAACCAAAGCCGAGCGCCCATTTCTCGTTGAGCTGGTGGGTCGCGTAAAGGTAGGGGGGAACGTGCAGGGTCTTCTCTATGCTGTCGGAACCGCCGGTGGTCTTGTCGTGCTTCATGGTCGGGTAGACCATCACGGAACCGAGGGAGACGTTGGTCTTCTCCAGGTCCGTCATCGCCGCGGGGTTGTACCACACTGCGGACGCGTTGTCGGCCACGGCCACGAACGAGTTGCCCATGCCGTTCGCCTTAGCGTCCTGCTCTGAAAGGCGGAAACCCGCGGCGTTGACGCTGCTCGCCAACCCCATGAGCCCCACCAGTATCAAGGCTATTATATTAACCATTACTTCCTCCTAGGTGATTTAAACAACAGGTCAATTATACAAAAAAGCCCGGCGGTGGCGGGTTAACGCAGGTCAACCGGCAGGAAAAACCGGCCCCCGAAGCAGCCGGGCCGCGTTCGGGGGCGGGAGGCGCGGGAAGCGCCGCGGGGCTACAGGGCCCAGAGCTTCACGGTCCTGTCGTTGGAGGCGGAGGCTATCAGCCTGCCGTCCGGGGAGATGTCCACGGAATAGATCTCGTCCGAGTGGCCTTCGAAGGTCTTCAGGCAGGCGCCGGTGGCCGCGTCCCAGAGCTTTACGGCCGTGCCGCCGGTGGCCACCGCCTTGCCGTCCGGGGTGAAAGCGACGCAGTTGATCCAGTCGGAGTCCTTGACCGAACCGGCCTCCTCCAGTTTCTCCGCGTCCCAGAGCTCCAGGCGCTTCTCCATGCCGGTGCCGGCCGCCAGCAGCCTGCCGTCCGGGGAGAAGGCCAGCGCCCTGACGCCGTAGACGTAGGAGTCGTTGTCCTTAAGGAGATTGCCGTCCGGGTCCAGGACCTGCAGTTCCATGCCGCCGGCCGCGATCAGGCCTTTCGGCGAAACGGCCAGCGCCTTGATGTCGCCTATGCCGGGCTCCAGCGTGCTCTTCAGGCCGGCTTCGGGGGAGGAGAGGACCTTGATCGTCGCGTCGTCGGAGCCGGAGTAGAGCAGCTTGCCGTCGGGCGAGAAGGCCAGGCAGTTCACCGGCGCGCCGTGGGCCGAGGCCGAGGCCAGCGTGGCGCAGTCGGCGGTGCGCCAGATCTTGACGCTCTTGTCCCACGAGGCCGAGGCGAAGACGTCGCCGTCCGGGCCGAAGGCCACGGCCCGCACGTCGCCGTCGTGGGCCTGCAGGGCCTTGATCTCTATGCCGTCGGGCACGGACCAGAGCCGGATGGTGTCGTCCTCGCCGGCCGTCGCCAGGAACTTGCCGCACGGCGAGAAGGCCAGCGCCAGCACGCCGTCGGAATGCCCCGAAAGAGTTTTGATAAGTCCGTTTTCCGCCATCTCGTACCCCCCTGATAACCGAACAGAGCATAATTTATATAATTTAAGCGCGCCAATGCAAAGACAACTCTCCGGGCCCTTGCGCGCGGGCCGCGGCTCTGGTATACAATATAGGTGCGGCCCCGAGGCCGCGGACAGCTACAGGAGAACCATGATGAAGACCATTTCAGCCCTGATACTGGCGGCCGCCCTGGCGCCCGCCGCTTACGCCGGCAGCAGCGCCGTCGACGCGCTCGGCCCCGCCCGGGCCGTGCCGGTGCCCGAGGCCTCCCCGGCCCCGGAGCGGATGCCCGACATAGACTTCTTCCGCTATTTCGGCTACGCCCAGGCCCCCGAGGGGGAGGCGCTCGAGCCCGCCTATATGAAAGGCGTCAACGAGCCGCTCTACACGGTGGCCCTGGAGCCTATCAAGAACGCCTACCTCAAGCCTTCCGTGGGCTTCACCGCGGCCGGAGGGGTGCGGGTCTACGTCAGCGGCACCAAGGCCTCCAACTGCCCCGACGGCGGCAACTCCTGCGCCGATAAGGAGAAGTTCTTCCTCGTGCTCACCACCGATTCCGGCGAGAGCTTCTTCGTCCGCGCCATGGAGGTCCTGAACTGGGGCATCTTCATGAGCGGCTCCAAGACGGTGATCATCGGCGGCGAGAAGTACGTGGTAAAGGTCTACGCCAACGCCTCCACCCCGGAGAACAGCAAACTGGAGATCAAGGGCCCCCGCGGCACGGCGCTCAACGCCACGCTCAAGCAGATAGGCGACGCCGTCGCCGCCAAGGGCGTGGACATCAGGCTCTCCAGGGCCTACAAACTGGCCTACGGCAACGAGATCGTGCAGGGGCCGCAGGGCGGCAAGTTCACCTCGAAGATGCTGGTGCTGCTGATCCCCTACCCGGTGGTGGACGCGTCGACCTACTATATCTTCAGCACCGCCGAGATCAAGCCCGAGGGCACGGCTTTCCCCGCGTTCGAGAAGGGCTACGGCTTCAGCCTGCGCGGCGGCAAACTGGGCATCTACGCGCTCTGAGGGCGCGGCGCGCCTTGGAAAAGGCCGGGGACGGACCTCCCCCGGCCTTTTTCACGCCCGGCGGGGCGCGCGGACAAAATTTATATAATGGATTGGGGGAGGGGAGACGGCCGGCCGTCTCCGGCTTTTTAAGGAACAAATGAGCTTTTCCGAAGATATAAGGACCGTTTTCGAGAAGGACCCGGCCGCGCGCGGCTTCTGGGAAGTGCTGCTCTGCTATCCAGGCCTGCACGCGGTCTGGCTGCACCGCCCGGCCCACTGGCTGTGGGCCCGGGAGTTCCATTTCGCCGCGCGCCTGCTCTCCCACGCGGCCAGGTTCCTGACGGGCGTCGAGATCCATCCCGGCGCCGTCATAGGCCGCCGCTTCTTCATAGACCACGGCATGGGCGTCGTGATCGGCGAGACCGCCGAGATCGGCGACGACGTCCTGATGTACCAGGGCGTCGTGCTGGGCGGGACCTCGCTGGAGCACAAGAAGCGCCATCCCACGCTCGGCAACGGCGTGGTGGTGGGCGCCGGCGCCACGGTGCTCGGCGCCATAACGATAGGCGACCGCGCGCGGATCGGCGCCGGGTCGGTGGTCCTGAAGGACGTCCCCGCCGACACCACCGTCTTCGGCGTGCCGGCCCACTCCGGCTCCTCCGGTGCGGCCCGCCAGCTGGACCACAACAAGCTGCCGGACTACTGCGGAGAGGAGATGCGCCGCGTGCAGGCCCAGCTCGACGAGCTGCGCAGGGAGCTGCAGAAAAAATGAAATACGCCTCCGACATGACAGGCCTGATCGGCCGCACGCCCCTGCTGAAGCTCAACCGCGTCGCCGCGGGCGGCAAGGCGCTCGTGCTGGCCAAACTGGAATACTTCAACCCTTCCTCCAGCGTCAAGGACCGCGCCGCCTGGGGCATGCTGGCCGACGCCGAGGAGCGCGGGCTGCTGAAGCCCGGCGCGCTGGTGGTGGAGCCGACCAGCGGCAATACCGGCATAGGCCTGGCCTGGCTCTGCGCCATAAGGGGTTACCGCCTGGTCCTGACGATGCCCGAGACCATGAGCGAGGAGCGCCGCAGGATCCTCCACGGTTTCGGGGCCGAGATAGTGCTGACGCCGGCCGCGGCCGGCATGGGCGGGGCCGTGGCCAGGGCCGAGGAGATCCTCGCCGCCAATAAAGGCGCGTTCATGCCCCGCCAGTTCTCCAATCCCGCCAATCCGGCTATCCACGAAAGGACGACCGGCGAGGAGATCTGGTCCGACACCGACGGCAAGGTGGACTTCCTGGTGGCCGGGGTGGGCACCGGCGGCACGCTTACCGGCTGCGCCCGCGCCCTTAAGAAGCGCGCTCCCGGCGTGAAGGTGATCGCCGTGGAACCGGCCGCCTCGCCGCTGCTCTCCGGGGGCGGGCCCGGCCCGCACCGCATCCAGGGGATAGGCGCCAATTTCATCCCCGAGGTCCTGGACCGCTCCCTGGTGGACGAGGTCGTGCCGGTGGAGGACGAGGCCGCCGGCGCCATGGCCCGCCGCCTGATGAAGGAGGAGGGCGTCTTCGCCGGCATCTCTTCCGGCGCGGCCGTGCACGCCGCGGCCGAGCTGGCCCGCAGGCCCGGCATGGAAGGCAAGACCGTCGTCGCCGTCCTGCCCGATACCGGCGAGCGCTACCTGAGCACCTGGCTTTTCGGCGATATCCCTCCGCTGGGGGCGGGCGAGGTATGAAGCTCGCCACCCTCTGTTACGTGAGGCGCGGCGGGCGCACGCTGATGCTGCACCGCGTCAAGAAGAAGGACGACGTCCACGAGGGGAAGTGGAACGGCCTCGGCGGCAAGTTCGAGCCGGGGGAATCCCCGGAGGACTGCGTGGTCCGCGAGGTGCGCGAAGAATCCGGCCTCCGGATAAAGTCGCCGGTCCTGAAGGGCGTGCTGACCTTCCCGGACTTCGCGAAGAAAGAGGATTGGTACGTTTTCGTCTTCACCGCTTCCGCTTTCTCCGGCAGGCTGATAGATTCCCCGGAAGGGGAATTGTCGTGGATCCGGGACGCGGACCTGCTCAAGCTGAACCTGTGGGCGGGGGACAAGGTGTTCCTGCCGCTGCTGAGGCGCCGCGGGCATTTCTCCGGCAAGTTCCATTACCGGGCGGGCCGCCTGGTCAGATACAGCGTGGAAAAATACTGATATGAAGAAGAAGCTCGCCCTCGGCCTGATGAGCGGTACCTCCGCCGACGGCCTTTCGATAGCGCTCTGCTCGGTCTCGGGCCGGGACCTCAAGGTGCTGCAGTTCGCCAATTACCCGTACCCGGCCGCCCTGCAGGCCCGGATCATAGCGGCCAAGGACCTGAAGGCGCCGGAACTTTCCGCTCTCAATTTCGAGCTGGGCCGCCTGTGGGCCGGCATGGTAAAGCGCTTCTGCCGGGAGCGAAAAGTGCCGTATTCCCGCCTGGACGTGATCGGCTCGCACGGCCAGACGGTCTGGCACGCGCCGGGCCGCAAAGGCCATACCCTGCAGATAGGCGAGGCTTCGTTCATCGCCGAGGAGACCGGCCGGCCCGTGGTCTGCGATTTCCGCCCCGCCGACATGGCCGCCGGAGGCGAGGGCGCGCCGCTGATCCCCTTCATGGACGAGTACCTCTTCGGCGGCGGCGCCCCCGTGGCGCTTCAGAACGTCGGCGGCGTGGGCAACATCGCTTTCGCCGGGCGCGGCGTCAGGACCTCGGGTTTCGACACCGGCCCGGGCAATTCGCTGATGGACACCGCCGTATGCGAGCTCTCGGGGGGGGAACTCTCTTACGATAAGGACGGCCGCTGGGCCGCCGCCGGCTGCCCGGACCTGGCGCGCGTCTACCGCCTGCTGGAAGCGCCGTTCTTCCTGCGGCGTCCGCCCAAGTCCCTGGACCGCAGCGAATACACCCTCGCCTTCATCAAAAAGCATTTCGGCCCGCTGTTCAACCGGCGCCGCGCCAAGGACCTGCTGGCCTCGCTGAACGTCTTCACCGCCGCCTCGATAGCCCTGGCTTTCCGGAATTACGCCCCCAGGGGGACGCGGGAGCTGATCGTCAGCGGCGGCGGCGCCCTCAACCCGGCGCTGATGGACAACATCTCCGCCCTGCTGCTGCCGTCCGGAGTGCGGACCCGCTCGATAGCGGAGCTCGGCATCCACCCGCTGGCCAAGGAGCCCGCCTGCTTCGCGCTGCTGGCCCTGCTGGCGCTGGAGGGCAGGCCCAACCACTGTCCCTCGGCCACCGGCGCCCGCGGCGCGCGCGTGCTGG
>JAJZRA010000013.1 GCA_021847485.1 bacterium | reverse complement strand
GAGGCGCCTGATGACCTCGGCGAACCGGTCGAAGGCCACCGGCTTGGTCAGGTAGTTGTTGCACCCGGCCGCGTAGCAGGCGTCCACGTCGCGCGGGTCGTCCGTGGTGGTCAGCATGATGACCGGCAGCTTCCGCAGGCGCTCGTCGGCCTTGAGCCGCCTGAGCACTTCTATACCGTCGATGCCCGGCATCTTGATGTCGAGCAGCAGCAGGTAGGGCCTGCCCGGCTCGGCCTTCGGGCCGGCGCCGGAGCGGAAGAAGAAATTCAGGGTTTCCTCGCCGTCCTTCAGGCGAAGCAGCGGGTTGGTGACGCCTGCGTCCTCGAAATGCTCGGCGATGAGGCGGGCGTGCCCGTCGTCGTCCTCGGCTATGACTATGGTTACTTGCGCGTTGTTGTTCTCTTCGCTCATGCCGGCCTCCAGGCCTTCAGTTTCACCGTGAACCGCGCCCCCCCGCCCTCTATCCTGGCGGCGCGTATCTCGCCGCCGTGCTTCTCCACTATGCGCTTGGCCGCCGTCAGGCCGAGCCCTTCTCCTTTTATCTCGCCGCGGGGCTGGGCCCGGTAGAAAGGCGTCCAGATCCTGCCGGCCGCCTCCTCCTCCGACAGGCCTATGCCGTTGTCGGCGACGGAGTACTCGGCCCAGCCGCCGGGGACCGGCGCGCCGGAGATCTCTATGACCGGCTTGCGCCCGGGCGAGCGGTACTTGAGGGCGTTCTCGAGCAGGTTGGAGAAGACCTGGGACAGCTGCGCCTTGTCCGCCACGCACCACGGCAGCGGCCCCGTCCTCACCTCGGCCCCGGCTTCCCTGATCTGGAAATCCATCCCGCCCGTCAGCTCCGAGATGAACTTGTCCATGTCCAGCGGCGCGGGGTTGAGCTCGGCGCGGCCCAGCCTGGAGACTTTCAGCAGGGAATTTATGAGGCTGTCCAGCCGCGCGGCGCTGCCGAGCAGGAAGTTCAGGGCCTCCGGCATGCGCGTGCTCAGGACCTCGGCGAGGCGCGGCTTGGCGGCCGCGGCCTCCGGCGGCAGGCCGGCGGCTATCTCGCCGCAGTATTTCTGCAGGTTCTGCGAGAAGCCCTGGATGTTCACCATCGGCCCGCGCAGGTCGTGGGAAGCTATGTAGAGGAAGTCCTCGAGCTCCTTGTTCTTCTCGGCGACCGCCCTGGCGTAGGCTTCGCGCTCCCGCTCGGCCAGTTTGCGCTCGGTGATGTCCTGGGCGGTGCCGCGCAGCCCGACGATGGCGCCGGCGGCGTCGCGCACGGTCTCGCTGCGGGCGGTGACCCAGCGCGCGGGAGCCCCGGGGTCCGTCAGCTCCAGGTCCACCTCGTAAGGCTTGCCGCTGCGCAGGTTCTCCTGCACCGCGGCGTCCAGCCGGGCGGCGCTCTCGGGGGTATAGGCTTTCAGGTGTTCGGCATAGGGCGGCGGCGGTTTGGCCGGGTCCAGGCCGTAGATGCGGTAGTATTCCTCAGACCAGCTGATGACGTCCGCTCGGGCGTCCCAATCCCAGTTGCCGATCTTGGCGAGCCGCTGGGCCTCCCTGAGGGCCTTCTCGCTCTTGCGCAGCTTCTGCTCGGCCAGCTTGCTCTCGGTGATGTCCTGGAAGGTGCCGTGCACCTTTAGCGTTTTGCCGCCGCGGACCACCGGCCGCCCGATGGTCCGCACCCATTTGCGGACGCCGTCGGCCGCCGTCAGCTCCAGTTCCAGCTCGTAGGGCTTGCCGAGCTCCAGGGCTTCTTTCACGGCCTGGTCTATCCGGCGCCGGGACTCGCCGGAATAGAAGCTCAGCCCCCTGCTCATGCTGGTAGGATCGGCCGGGTCCAGGCCGTGGATGCGGGCCACTTCGGCGGACCAGGTGCCGGCGCCGGTCTCCGCGTCGAACTCCCAGCCGCCCACCTTGGCCATTTCGCCGGTGAGGCGCAGCAGTTCTTCCTGCACCCCTATGCGCTCCTCGGCGCGTTTCAGCTCGGTGACGTCGGTGATGAGGCCCTCCAGGGCCTCGGTCTCCCCTCCCGCGCCGCGCACCGGGCTGCCGGCCTCCCAGACGGTGCGCGGTTCGCCGGAGCGGTGGCGGATGCGGTAGGAGACCCGGTACTGGCTCCCGTCCTTTGCGGCCTTGTCGAGGGCCGCCGCGAGGGCCTGCCTGTCCTCGGGCAGCACTATGTCCCTGAAGGCGGGCTTGCGGCCCGCGACGAAGTCCGCCGCGGCGTAGCCGGTCAGCGCGAGGCAGCCCTCGCTGAGGAATTCCATGGTCCGGTCCGCGTCGTTGCGGCACCGGTAGGCGATGCCGGGCAGCGTGGAGATGAGCGTGGAGAGGCGGCGCTCGCTCTCCCGCAGGGCCGCCTCCGCCTTCTCGCGCTCGGTTATGTCCACGGTGAAGCCGGCGAGCATCAGCGGCCGCCCCTCGTGGTAGACCGGGAACTTGGTGCTCTCGTAGACCCGCCCGCCGAAAGTCTCCTTCACGGTGAGGGCCTTGCCGCTTTCGAGGACGCGCCTGTCGTCGGCCGTCATCGTGCGGGCGAGGTCCGCCGGGAAGAGCTGCTCCATCGTCCGGCCGAGCGCCCGCTCGGCCGGCATGCCGAGCATGGCGGAGAAATTGTCGCTCAGCCGCAGCGCGCGCAGGTCCTTGTCCTTGAAGAAGATGTAGACCGGGCTGTGCTTGAGGAACGCCGAGAAGATGGCCTCGTTCTCGCGTATGGTCTTTTCGCTCCTGTGCCGTTCGGTGACGTCGCGGGTTATACTGAACATCAGCCTGCGCCCGCCCTCTGTGAGGATCGTCGCGGTCACCTCGGCGGGGAAGGTCTCGCCGTTCTTGCGGAGATGGACCGCCTCGTAGTGGCGGCTGCCTTCGGCCACGTTCCGGCTGGTCCTTTCCCGGAAGGCCGCGCGGCCGCTTTCCGGTATCAGTGCCTCCATAGGCAGGCCGCGCAGCTCCCCGGCCGGGTAGCCGTAGGTCTCGGCGGCCTTGGGGTTCGCCTCCAGGACGCGCATGTCGGCCAGGTCGGCGATGAGCAGCGCGTCGCCGGCCTTTTCGGCCAGCGTTTCGTAGTTCAGGCGGTATTTCTCTTTCTCGGCCTGGGCGGAGAGCAGCCTCCGCGCGTATTCCCTTTCCCCGCGGCTTATCAGCAGGTAGGTGCCGGCCCCGGCGGCGGCCAGCATAGCGGCCGTCAGCAGGAAGAGCAGGACGGAGTAGCGGCGCAGGTCCCGGAAGATCTCGGCCTCGTCCACCTTGGCCACCATGCCCATGGATGAGCCGGGGATCATGGCGACGTACGCCAGCACCTTGCGGCCGCGGTAGTCGTAGCCGGTGACTATGCCGCGCCGGCCTTCCAGTACCATCGCCGCCGGAAGTTGATCGTTGGCGAGGGGCAGTTTAAGCTTAAGCGCTGCGCCCTTCAGGTGCCTCGGCGGGGAGAGGAAGAGCGCGTAGTTCCCCTCGCGTCTTACCAGCAGCGTCTCGGCCGTGGAGCTGTTGGTGGGCCATTTCTCCACCAGCGGGTAGAGGTAAACGCGCGGATCGGCGGAGAGCAGCAGGAAAAGCCGCTTGCCCGAGGTCAGGCGCGCGGCCGGGGCGACTATTTTGAAGGTCTGGCTGCCGTCCCTCGCGCGCAGCCGCAGTTTGCCTATAACAGGGGCTCCGGCCGCGGCAGCCCTGTCTATAAGCTCCGTGGTTTCAGGCAGATCGTCTTTCAGCGTGTCCGGCGGCTCGCCCGCTGAAACGTAGACGCGCCCCCCGGGCTCCAACAGGTAAGCGCCGCGGTACTGGTTATTGTGGATGAAGGCTTCGAGGCGCTTCTTTATCAGACCGGCCAGTTCCCTGTCGCCGGGCGCCGCCGCGAAGCGGGCCAGGGCCGGGGTGAGCAGCGGGCTGTCCAGCAGCGAGGCCGTGTCGCGCAGCCTCTCGGCGCGCCAGGCCGCTATCTCGTCTATCTTGGTGGCGGCGATGGAAGAGAGCAGGTCTGATTTTTCGGTTATTAAGGAAGCGCGGTAATAGCGGTAGTAAGCGTAGGTGCCGCCTATGATGGCGGCCGAGGACAGCGCGAAGAGCGCTATCAGCAGCCGCGCTTCGCGCCGGTGGCCGGCCGCAGGGGCAGGGGTCACCGCGGCCCGTCCTTGAGGAGGGCGGCCAGCGCGGCGGCCAGGTCCTCGAACTTGTAGGGCTTGGGCAGCATCGCGTCGAAGCCGTACCTGGCGAAGTCGGCCAGGACGCCTTCGTCGGAGTAGCCGCTGGAGACTATGACCCTGGCTTCGGGCGCGCTCTCCCGCAGCCGGGCGACGGCTTCCTTGCCGCCCATGCCGCCGGGGATGGTGAGGTCCATGATGACGGCCCTGAAGGGGCGACCTTTGGCCTTCTCCTCCAGGTAGAGGCGCACCGCCGCGGCCCCGTCCTGCGCTACCTCGCACTCGTAGCCGAGCTCGGTCAGCATCCGGCGCAGCGCGTTGTAGACCACTTCCTCGTCCTCGAGGACCAGCACGCGGCCGTAGCCCTTGGGCGCCTCTCGTTTTCCCGCGGCCGGTTCATCGAGCCGGCGCCCGGTGGCGGGCAGGTAGAGCTCGAAGACGGAACCTTTGCCCGGCTCGGACGAAGCCGTGATATAACCGCCGTGGTTCTTCACCACCGACCAGGTCATGGAGAGGCCTATGCCGTGCCCCTTGGCCTTGGTCGTAAAATAAGGATCGAAGACCCGCGGCAGGTCTTCCGGGCGTATCCCGAGCCCCGTGTCGGACACGGAAACGCGCACGTATTCCCCCGGTTCCAGCCCGTCGGGCGGGCTCTGGTCCCTGGTGTAGTTGGCCGCCCGCAGGGTCAGCCGGCCGCCTTCGGGCATGGCCTGCAGCGCGTTTATCAGCAGGTTGTTGACGGCCTGCTTGAGCTGGCCTTCGTCCCCCTCTACGCTCCAGAGCCCGGGGCGGATGTCGGCCTCGCAAGCGCAGTTCGTGCCGCGGGTCGCCAGGTGGAAGATGTCGGCGAGGGCCCTGTCCAGGCAGAACTCCTTCTTTACCGGCTTGCCGCCGCGCGAGAAAGCCAGCAGGTTGGAGGTCAGGGCCTGGGCGCTCCTGGCCGCCTCTATGGTCTCCCGCAGGATCTGGGCGTTCTCGCGGTCGGCGCCGCAGCGGCTCTCCAGCAGCGAGATGTTGGCCAGGATGCCGGTCAGCATGTTGTTGAAGTCGTGCGCTATGCCGCCCGCCAGCTGGCCCAGGGATTCCACCTTCTGCATGGCGGCCATCTCGTTCATCAGCTTCTCGTTCTTCCTCCGCTCGGTGATGTCGTTGACTACGGCGAGGAAGACCCGGCGCTTGCCGGTCTCCACCAGCTGCAGGCGCACTTCCACCGGGTAGGAGGTGCCGTCCTTCCGAGAGTGGGCGCTCTCGAAGATGAGTCTCTGCGACCGGCCTTCCAGCAGCGGGGCGATCCTGCTCCTGAAAGACCCCTCCGTGAACTCGCGCTTTAGGTCCCAGGGCGTCATGCCTTCCAGCTCGGCCAGGGAGTAGCCGAGGTTCCGGGCCGCTCCGTCGTTGACCAGGATGAACCGGAAGGTGTCCGGGTCGAAGATGTAGATCTCGTTGAAGCTCGCCTTGAGGGCCGTGCTCAGGAGGTCGGCCTGCTCGCGGGACCTCCAGGTGTCCGTGACGTCGGTGAGGACGCAGTGGGTCTGGCGGAAACTGCCGTCCGCGTTGTGGGCCACGCGGCCTTTCAGCGAGACGCGCCGGGTGGTGCCGTCCGGCCGCAGCGCGTCGAACTCGGCGTCGGCCTCGGCGCCCGCCTCCCGGAACGCCGGGAAATGGCCGGCGAAAGCGGCTTTGGAGGCCGGGGCGAGCAGGTCCCGGAAGTTCGCGCCGAGTACGTCCTTCTCCCGCCTGCCGAAGATGTCGCACCAGGTCTGGTTGACGGCGAGCAGCCGTCCCTCGCCGTCGAGAGACTGGTAGCCTATAGGCGCCTTGACGAAAAGCTCCTGGAAGCGCTCTTCGGATTCCTTCAGCCGGGTGATGTCGGTCCAGGAACCGATGATCTCCCTGCCTCCTTCCGAGGCCAGCTTCAGCTGCGACTGGATCCAGACCGTCCTGCCGTCCTTGCGGCGTATCCTGAAGGTCTGCTCCAGCCGGCCGGTCCTGAAAAGTTCCGTGTTCTTCTCGGCGAGGACGCGGGCTATGTCGCCGCTAAAGGCAACCTTCTCGAACCAGCCCGGCGCCAGGATCTCGCTCACGTCGTAGCCGGTGAGGCTTTCCATGTTGCCGCTGACCCATTCCGTCACGAAATGGCCGTCGCCGCCCGGGCGCAGCTGGAAGAGCATCACCTGCGTGGCCTCCATCACGTGGGCCAGCTGGCCCGCGGTGCGCTCCAGCGCCGCCTGCGAGGCGGCGCGCCGCTCCTCGCTCTGGATGGCCTCCAGCGCCAGCGAGATGTCGGCGCGGACCTCGGAAAGCAGGCGCAGTTCCTCCGGGGTGAAGAAGGCCGGTTCCGGGGAGTAGAGGCAGAGCATGGCCGAGAGGGTGCCGTCGATCTCGAGCGGGATTGCCGCCGAGGACCTGAAGCCCGCTTTGAGGGCTTTCTCCCGCCACGGCGCCATGGCCGGGTCAGTGGAGATGTCTATGGAGAAGGTTATCCTGCGCTCTTTGAGCGCGGCGCCGGTGGGGCCGGAGGCATACTGGCTCCCGTTCAGGTCGATGCGCAGGGACTGCAGGTATTCGGCCGGCCCGCCGGCGTGGCAGAGCGGCAGGACGCGGCCCATGTCGGCGTCCGGCTCGCCCACCCAGGCCAGTTTGAAGCCGCCCGTCTCTACGGCTATCTCGCAGACGCGCTTTAGCAGGGCGGCGCGGTCCTTCTCGTGGGCGGCGGTCTGGTTGACGTAAGCGAGGAAGTTGTAGAGGCGCAGGTTGCGCCGCAGGTCCTTCTCGGCGCGCAGCAGCTTGGCCTGCAGCGTGGCCTTCTCGAGGGCCTTCTCCACGGTAGGCAGGATGTTGTCGAGGAAGGAGGCGTTCTTGACCAGGTAGTCCAGCGCGCCGGTCTTCATGGCCTTCACGGCCACGGTCTCGTCGCCGCGGCCCGTCACGATGACGAAAGGCGGCACGGCGATGGCGTCGCGCTTGAGCCGGTCCACCAGGTCCAGGGCGTTCATGCCTGGCAGGGAATAGTCCAGCAGCATGAGCTCCGGGGAGGAGCTCTTTAGGATCTCTATGGTCTCTTCGGGGCGCGAGGCGCGGACCACCCTGAGCCCCAGGGGCTCGAGGCGCTGCGACTCCAGTTCGCAGACGCCGGGATCGTCCTCGGTTATGAGGATGAAGCCGGGCCCGGAGCGTTCTGTTGGCGGCATTGTTCCCCCCCCGCTGCTGCGCGGCCGCGGTCTTCCCAGGGACCGCGGCGGCTCCCCGGCGCTAACCCGGGAAAAAGGACGGAGAGAGAGGGATTCGAACCCTCGATACAAGGTTTACCCTCGTATGCCGGTTTAGCAAACCGGTGCCTTCAACCACTCGGCCATCTCTCCCCAAAACGGCTGTAACCCAAAACAGCAGAACTATTATATAAAAAATAGGGTCAGCTGAACGTCTTTTTTATCCCTTCCGCCAGCGGCGTCCAGGCCGCGCGGCCGGTGTCCCGCTCCCATTTGGAGGAGGACGCCGTCCAGTTGGGGGCCGCTCCCTCTTTTGCCTTGTCCCGGTTGAAGACCGGCTCCGCCCGGCCCAGCAGGGAGACCGCCTCGTAGGCCAGGCCCAGCGCGCTGAGCAGCGGGCGCGGCAGGTCCAGCATGAAGGGCATCTTCACGCCCATCGCGGAGGCCAGCATGGCGATGAAGTCCTTCCACGGGTAGGCGCGGTTCTCGCAGACGTAGTAGGTCCGGCCGTCCGTGGCCGGGTTCTCCAGGGCCTCTATGATGGCGGCGGCCAGGTCGTCCACGTAGACGAAGCTGAAGGCGCCCGAGGCCCCGGCGTTCACCATGAAGCCTTTGCGGACCCAGTGCGCGATCTTGGAGACGGCGTACTCGTTGGGGCCGTAGACTATGGGCGGGCGCAGCACGGTGCGCCGCACGAACGGCGGCAGGCGCTGCACCTCCTTCTCGCCGCCCAGCTTGGTGCGGCCGTACTCGGAGACCGGCGCGTCGGGCGTCTCCTCGGTGCGCGGCTCGCCGCCGTCGGGAGTGGGGCCCCCGGCCGCCAGGCTGGAGACGTAGACCAGCTTCTCCGGCGGCTTGGGCAGGGAGGCCAGCGCGGCCACCAGCGCGGCGGTCCCGCCGACGTTGGTCCGCTCGAAGCCGGCGCGCGTGCGCGAGAACAGCGTGGCCGCCATGTGGACCACGTGATCGGCGCCTTCGGCCGCCCGCTTCAGCGATTCCCTGTCGTCGTATGAGACCTCGGCGTACTGGGCGCCCTCCACGCGGCGGGCCGGGTAACGGCGGGTAAAGATGCGTACCGCGTAGCCGCGCGCCAGCAGGGCCCGCGTCAGCGCGGTCCCTATGAATCCGGTCCCTCCCGTAACCGCAACCGTCTTTCCGTTCATCGGTCCTCTTTGAGCTTGTTGATGGCCTTGCGCACTTCCCGGTCGAAGCCCCCCACGCCCTGCTTGACCTCGCGGTCCAGGTGCACGCCGAAGCGCTGCAGGCCGACGTTCACCGTCGCCCGGTCCGGGTAGCGGCCCTTCTTCAGCTTCTCCAGCACGCTGGTGCCGTCGCGCTGCGGCATGGTCAGGGCCAGGGCGGCGGCCATCAGCCCGAAGGCCGCCAGGTTCAGCGCCAAGCCCGCCGCGCCGCTGAAGAAGGTCACCAGCTTGGCGCTGGTGTTCAGGAAGATGACGAAGACGCTCCAGACCAGCAGCGAGCCGGCCAGGTAATAGTTGCCGTAGGGCCCGGTGGACGGGTAGGCGGTGAAGAAGGCGGCGTGCAGCAGGGCGACGCCTGCGATCTTGAATATCAGGCTCACGGCAGTACCTCCGGCTTCTGCGGCGGCAGCAGGCCGGGCCAGTCTATGCCCAGGCGCAGCAGGCCCAGGAATACCGCCCGGCGGTCCGGGTAGCGCCCGTCGGAGAGCTTGCGCAGCGGGCTGACGGCGTCGCGCTGCGGCAGGAAGGAAAGGACGGCGAGGGCGCAGCCCAGCGCGAAGGTCAGCAGCCGCGCGGCCGACCCCGCGGCGGTGAGCGGCGGGTGCGCGCCCAGGAAGAAGGCGAAAGCCGCCCACAGCAGGACGGAAATATAGAGGAAGGTCCAGCCGAAGCGGCCGGTCTCCGGGAAGCAGACGAAAGCCGCCAGGTTGACGAGGGCCGAGACGAGGATGAGCGCGCCGGTGCCGGTCATTCCATCGCCTTGAACTCGACGTGGACCGTCAGGCGGTCCTCGTAGAAATCGTCCGGAAGGACCGGGAAAGGGGCCGAGCTCTCCACCGAGCTCTCGGCGGCGCTGTCGAAGAGCCGGTTGCCGGAGGACTTCTCCACCGAGACCGACTTGACCGAGCCGTCGCGCAGGATGGAGAAACGCACGGTGCAGCGCAGTCCGCCGCCGGAAGGCATCTTGGCCGTCCACGTGTTCCAGAGCGCCTCGCGCACCTGGGTGATGTACCAGGGGTACGGGAAGTTGGCGGAGTCGGTGACTATCGGCGTGCCTTCCTCCCCGCCTTCCCCGGCCTGCGGCTTGGGCTGCTCGGGTTCGAAGAGCTTGGCGCCGCCGGCCAGGACGCTGGGCGCGGGCAGCGCGCCCGAGGAAAAGTCGTCTTCGTCGGGCTTGGCGGCCGGCTTGGGCGCCCTGGGCGCCGCCTGCGCGGCCTTGGCCGCCTCCTTGGGCGCCGGGGGAGCTTTAGGGCCCTCGGCCAGGCCGACCTTCTCCATCGTGACTATCTTGGACGGGCCGATGAAATCTATGTAGTAGGCCTCGCGTTTGGCCGGCATCAGGGAATGGCGGGACAGGAAGAAGATGAGGGCCAGCAGCACGAAGTGGGCCGAGGAGGAATAGAGCAGGTAGTGCCGCATGGCCCGGCCTCAGTTCTCCGGCTTGACGGCTATGCCTATCTTGCCGGCGCCCAGCCGCTTGGCGGCGTCGAAGACGCCGACGACGCGCTCCACGGGGACGGACTTGTCCGCCTCGACCAGGACGGTCTTGCGGTAGGACTTGGCGAAGCGCAGCATCAGCTCCCGGTCCAGGCCGCCGGCGCGGACGGGTTTGCCGTCCACGGTCATGCGGCCGTCCGCGGCCAGCTGCACCTTCAGCACGTTGTCCTCGCCGGTCTTGACCCCGGTGGAGGCCTTCGGCAGGCTGACCTGGATCTGGGACTGCACGAGGAACGGCGTGATGACCATGAAGATGATGAGCAGGATAAGCGAAACGTCGATCAGCGGGATCATGTTGATCTCCGCTATGATGCCGCTCTTGACGGTGTGGACGCGCATGGCTCTCCGTCAGACTATGCCGCTGAACTCGCGCGACGCCGAGGCGCGGTCTATGATCTGCTCGGTCAGCCAGTTCATCTCGCTGGCGAACTCGTTGGCCTTGTGGGCGAAGTAGTTGTAGGCGATGACCGCCGGGATGGCCACGAAGAGGCCGGCCGCCGTGTTGACGAGCGCCTCGGCGATGCCCATCGCCACGACGGAAGGGCCGGCGCCGGCGTAGGCGGACAGGTCCCGGAACGCGCGGATGACGCCGATGACGGTGCCGAAGAGGCCGACGAACGGGCTGATGCTGCCGATGGTCGCTATGGCGGTGAGGCTCCTGCTCAGGCGGGAGACGTGCCACTCCACGGCCTTCTCGGCCAGCTCGCGGCGCTCCAGCGGGCTGCCGTAGTGCGAGATCACCTTGTGGACGATGTCGCCGGCCGGCGTGCGCGACCGGGAGGAGAGGTCGGTGAGCTGCTTGAGCTCGCCCGCCTTCAGCAGGGCGTGGGCCTTGTGCACCAGGTCCTCGAGGCCGCTGAAGGTCTTCTTGTAGACGGTCCAGCGCTCCCAGATGAGGGCTATGGAGTAGATGGAGAGGGCGACCAGCACGAAAAGGATCGGCCCGCCGGCGACTATGAGCTGTTTGAAGGTTATGTTCATGCGTCTTTATCCTGTCTTATACTTCATAAATTATAGCAATTAGGCCCGCGGCGCCGGGACATAAAAACGCCGGGGAGGCGGGGCTCCCCGGCAGGCCGCGGCCCCTGGCGGGGCGGCGGCTCAGGCCTTGCGGAAGGCGTACTTGACGCGGGACTCGAGGTTCTCGAAATAGCCGGAGAGCAGCTTGAGCTTGGCGCTGAGGACGCCGTAGAGTTCCTCCTGCTCGCGGCTCTTGAGCTCGCCCACGGCCTCGAACTCCTTCAGGCGGTTCATCGCGTCGAAGAGCTCCTCGCGGACCTTGGCCAGTTCCCCGTCGCGCCATTTGAGGTCGGAGCGCAGGCGGCCTATCTCCTCGCAGAATTTCTTGTCCCGCTCCTCGGCGTCGCGGCGCTCGTCTAGCATGATCCGCTGGAACTCCTCGTTCTTGCCCACCAGCGCGGCCATGTTGTCCTGCAGGCTGCGCGCGAGGATGTCCTTCTCCTCGAGCTGGGACCTGAGCTCCTTCAGCTGCTCTTCCAGCCCGGCGGCGACGGCGCCGCCGCCCTCTTCGGCCTTGCGCAGCGCGGCGCGAGCGCGGTCGGCGGAGTCGGCCAACTGCTCCCGGAGGCGCGAGATCTCGGCGGTCCGTTCGGCTACGGCCTGCGTGGCCTCGGAGAGCTTCTCCTCGGAGCGCTTCTTGAGGGTCTTGTATAAAGTCTCCCACGACGGGTGCTCGCCGCGGACCTGCTGGGCGTTGTCGACGGCGCGCTTGAGCTTCTCGGCGAGAGCCTTGACCTCCCCCTCCTTGCGCCGCAGGCTTTCCTCGAAATCGTGCTTCTCGGAGTTGTAGGCCTTGCGCAGTTCCTTGACCTCGCGCTCCAGCGCGGCGTTCTTGGCTATGGCCTTCTCGAGCAGCGAGCGGCTGGCGGCCTCCTCCACGGCTTCCACGGTCATAGGGGGCCTGGGCTTGGCGGGCTGCGCCGGAGGGACCTCGAGCAGGCCCTGGAAGGCGGCCTCGAGGCCGGCCTCGCGCCACTGGCCGAGCATGCGCTCGGGGCAGACCAGCGTGGAGCGGGTGAAGCCGGGCTGCAGAGCGGCGTCCTTGGGCGCGAAGGGCCCGCGGATGCTCTTTTTGATGTACAGGTAATACCGCGAAATCTGTTCCGTCATGCTTAAATGTTAACAAACCCCTGTTACAAAGAGATTACAAGCTTCCCCTCTCTCTATGGGGACCGCGAGATGCCCAGTCGGTCCGACAAGGGTATGCCTTCCTCGGGCCGGCGTCGGGCACACCGTGCCCGCGCCTTGTTCGCTCGGGTCCGGCGCTTACGCAAGCCGGACCCTCCGCGACATCCCTCGAAAGGCACACCCTTGCCGGCCCTCCAGGTTCTAGTAGTCTGACGCGGGCCCGGGGGTTGGAAAAAGCCTCCGGAGGACCGAGCTTGCGTAAGCGCGAGGTCCGAGGTAGGCAGGCGCGCGCACGGTGTGCGCGACGCCGGTTTTTCCGGCCCCCGGGCCCGTGGCAGGCCAGAATGTCGTATCGACTTCGCTTCTCGCGGTGAGGCTCAGCTGGCCAGGTGTTTCTTTACGGAGGCTGCGGTGGGGCGGCGGATGGCGCCCTTTTCGGTGACGATGGCGGTGATGAGGGAAGCGGGGGTCACGTCGAAGGCGGGATGCCGCACGCGCACGTTCTTCGGCGCGATGCGCTTGCCCTTAACGAAGGTCACTTCGCCGCAGGACCGCTCCTCGATGACGATATCGTCGCCGGAGCGGGCCTTGAGGTCCACGGTCGGCGTCGGCGCCGCCACGTAGAACGGGATCTTGTGGTGTTTGGCTATCACGGCCAGGCCGTAGGTGCCGATCTTGTTGGCCGTATCGCCGTTGGCCGCTATGCGGTCCGCGCCCACCACTATCGCGTTGACGCCGCAGGTCTTGATGATATGCGCCGCCATGTTGTCGGTGATGAGCTCGCTCGGCACGCCCTCGCGCATCAGTTCCCAGATCGTCAGGCGGGCGCCCTGCAGGTACGGGCGCGTCTCGCAGGAGTAGGCGTGCTTGACCTTGCCGGCCTTGTGCGCCGTGGTGATCACCCCCACCGCCGTGCCGATGCCCATCGTCGCGAGCGCGCCGGCGTTGCAGTGCGTCATCACCACGCAGTTCTTCGGCAGCAGCGCCGCGCCGTGGCGGCCCATCGCCAGGCAGGCGGCTTCGTCCTCGGCGGTGATCAGCCGGGCCTCGCGCTCCGCGAGCTTTAAGAACTTTTCCCGGTCCGCCGGCGGGAACCGGCCGGGGTGTTCCGCCGCGAACTGCAGCGCCCTGGACAGCATGCGGTCCGCCGCGTAGAACAGCGCTACCGCCGTAGGGCGGGCGGCCTTCAGCAGGTCGGCGGTCTTAACGGCGAGCCTCCCGAGCTCTTCGGAGGAGGAGGGCCTGAGGCGCCTCATTTCCAGGGCGAAACCGTCGGCCGCGGCGCAGCCGATGAGCGGCGCGCCCCGCAGCGCCATGTCCTTTATGGCGGCCGCGGTCTCTTTGGCGTTCCTGGCGGTAAGGTAGTGGACCCGGTCCGGCAGCAGGCGCTGGTCGAGGACCTTGAGGTCTTTGCCCGTGAACTTGAGGCGGGGCGGGATCACGGGATGGAATCCAGCAGGTTCTTGAGCTCTTCCTCGGTCTTGCCGGTTATCTCGACGGTCTTCTCGCGGCCCTTGGCGCCGCGGATGATGTTGACCATCTTGCACGGGACCTCGAAGAACTCGGACAGGTAGTCCCTGAGCATCGTGTTGATCTTGAGATCGGCCGCGGCGGCGCAGATCTTCACGCGCAGGACGCTGCCGATGCGGGATACGACCTCGTTGTCTTCACAGTTGGGTATCACTCTGACTTTGACTATCATTGTCCCCTACCTCCTGTACGCTCGGATCCTGTCATCAGGCGAAGAGAGAACTGCCTATGCGGGGCAGGTTTGAGCCCGCCCCCACCGCCAGCTCGTAGTCGCCGCTCATGCCGAGGGACAGGCGGCAGCCCGGCCCCCGGAAATCCCTGTCGAAAAGCTTTTTCGCCAGCGCGAAAGCGGCGCGGAGCTGTTCCGGCGTGCCGCCGGCCGGCGCTATGCCCATGTAGCCGCGGGCGTCGAGGCCGGGCAGCGCGCGCACCTGCGCCAGCAGCTCCCCCGCCTGTTCGGGGCTCACGCCGCTCTGCGTGGGCGAGTCGTTGAGCTTGAGCTGGAGCATGACCGGCACGGTCCGGCCGGCCGCGACGGCGTGGCGGCTCAGCTCGGCGGCTATGCGCGGGCTGTCCACGCAGTCGATCCAGTCGAAGGTCTCGACGGCGGCCTTGGCCTTGTTGGTCTGCAGATGGCCGATGAAATGGAGCTCCACCCTGGAGCGCAGCGGCGCCAGCGGGCCGTCCACCCACTTGGCGCGGGCGTCCTGCACCTTGTTCTCGCCGGCCAGCTTGAGGGCGCCGGCCTCTATCAGCAGCTGCACGTCCCCGGGGTCGGCGTACTTGGTGACCGCGAGCACGGTGACGGAGGCGGGATCGGTGCCGGCCTTGGCGCAGGCGGCCGCAATGCGGCCGGTTATGTGCTGAAAGTTGGTGAGAAGCGCGCCCTTGCGTGTGAGTTCGGCGGTCGGCATGGTCGGATTAAGTATATTTTAGCAAAAAACGCCGATTTTTCATAGGGAAAATGCCCGCGCCCGACGTGGCGCGGCGTGCGCGGGCGCTCCCGGAGTGGTATGATATAGGTATGGGACTGCCCTCCGGTTTCTGGATCCTGACCGCCGCCGAAGGCCTGATGACGGCCGGCTACGCCGTTTCTTTCCCCTTCCTCGCCGTCTACCTGAGCGGCCACCGCGGCCTGCCGATGCCGTTGGTGGGCGTCTTCCTTTCCGGCTCGATGCTGGTGGCCTCGCTGGCGCAGTTCGTGGGCGGCGAGGTCTCCGACGCGATAGGCCGCCGCAAGGTCATGGTCTATTCGCTGGCGCTGCGCGCGCTGCTTATAGCCGTCATCGCCTGGGTGATCTGGTCGTCGGCCCCGGTCTGGGCCATCTTCGTCTTCCACCCGCTCGGCATGTTCATCGGCTCCTTCTTCCACCCGGCCGCTCGCAGCTGGGTGGCGGACTTCACGCCCCCCGCCGGGCGCATGAAGGCGTACGGCTTCCTGCGCATGGGGAACAACGCCGGCTGGGCGCTAGGTCCCGCGCTGGGAGGCCTGCTCGCCGAGGGCTCCTACTCGCTGATGTTCTTCGCGACGGCGGCGGTGTTCGCCGTCTGCACCGTCATCGTGTCGCTCTCCGTGCGCGACGTGCCGGGCCTGGCCAGGGGGCGCTTCACCGCGCCGGGGCTGGGCGGCGCGGCGCAGGCGCTCTCCAACAGGGCCTTCCTGCGGTTCTGCGTCTTCGGCTTCACGATGAGCGCGGTGATGAGCCAGCTGGTGGTGTCGAGCTCGCTCTACTCCAAAACCTACCTGGGCCTCTCCGAGCGGGAGATCGGCCTGCTGTTCTCGGTGAACGGCCTGATGGTGGTGGTGTTCCAGTACGCGGTGACGCGGCTGCTGGAGAACTTCAGGATAACGGCGGGCCTGGCGGCCGGGGCGCTGGCCTACGCGCTGGGCTACCTCTCCTTCGGCTACGCGCCCAGCTTCTTCTACGCGGCGGCGGCCATCGTGGTGGTGACCTTCGGCGAGCTGGCCGTCTCGCCGGGCATGCAGGCGCTGGGCGCCAACATGGCGCCCAGGGCCGAAAAGGGCCGCTACCTGGGCATACAGGGGCTCTTCCAGCAGGTGGGCAGTTCCACCGGCATCCTGATCGGCTCCAACGCCATCGGCTTCCTCAGCCCGCGGTTCCAGCAGGGCCCGTGGTTCATAGTGGCGGCGCTGGCCGTGACCTCCTGCCTCGGCTTCCTCTCCCTCGGCGCGCGCCTGTCCCCCGAACAGGACGGCCTGCGCGCGCTCCCGCCTCCCCCCGCACCCGAGCAGGCCACCGAACCCGCCTGAAAAATAGGGACAGACACCTATTTACGTCAAAGCGCTATGCCCCGGAACTAGGTTCAAAATAGGTGTCTGTCCCTATTTTTGCCTATTTTGCGGTCATGCCGGCGTCACCTCGGAGCGAAATACCTGAGAAGGAAGACGGCCGCCAGCAGCGCCAGGATCACGGCCAGCGTGCGCCCGGTCAGGGAGCCCTCCGGCCTGGGGCCCGGCTGGCGCGCGGCGGGAACGATCGTTCCATCCTTGGCCGCCTGCGCTCCCGCTTTGCGCATGGCCTCCTCGTAGGCCAGGCGTACTTCGGCGGGCATGGAGTCGGGGCTGTCGTAGGGCGTGCCGTTGAAGACTATCTTCCCGGCGGCTCCCCCCTTGGCGGCGGCCAGGGCCTCCCGGACGGTGCCGCGGTACTCCTCCGGCACTTCTTCCGGCGAGCCGTACTCCTTGCCGTTTATCTTTATCTTGGTCGTGAAGTTGACCTTGAAGTCCATTCCCATACAGATATCCCGTTCAGTTGAAGTTCCGCGCCGCGGCCGCGCCGGCCTTGAGCAGGGCGCGCAGGGCGGCGTCCTGCCAGTCCGCGTCGGCTTCGAGGCGCGCTTTCAGCTCGCCGTCCTTGAGCGTAAGCTCGGTCAGGTTGCCGCCCGCCGCGAAGGGCGCGAAAGCCGCGGCCCTGCGCGCCGCCTCGGCGGCCAGTTCCGGCGGGGCGCAGCGCAGGGTGTAGCCGGCGGCCTTCAGGCTTTCCGGCGCGTCGGGCACTTCCGGCGGCAGGAGTTCTAGCGGGCGGTTGAGCAGGCCGGCCCGGTGCACTACCAGCCGCAGGCCCAGCGGGTTGGCCACGCCGTAGGTGAACTCGGCCTCGTAGCCGACGACGTTGCCTTTTACGATCATGGGGCCGGTGGTGAAGCTTGCGGGGACGCCGTCTATCCGGCCGTCGGCGCCGGCGCCGCCGTAGAGCTCGGCGCCCAGCTTTCCCAGTTCCTTATCGTCCCCGCCGATATCGGCCAGCATCCTGGCCAGCTTGCCGAGGAGCAGGACGAAAGGCAGCATCATGAGCGAGGCCCCGATGATGAAGAGCAGGAGCATGAAGGGTCTGTCCGGCAGGGTCTCGATCCATTCCGTCAGACGGTATAAAAAGCCGTGGGCGTCCATCAGTTTGAATATATAAAGTCCCCGGCCCTTTCGGCAATCGGGTTCCCCGGGTTTCGCGGAGACTGATAAATAAAAACCCCGGGGTTTTGAGGCCCCGGGGTTCTTATTTTACCGTAGCGGCTTAGTACATGTCCGCGCCGGGGGGCATGCCGCCGGGCATGGCGGGCATGGCCGGGGCCTTCTTCTCGGGCTGGTCGGCCACGAGGCAGCCGGTGTTGAGCAGCGTGCTCGCGATGGAGGCGGAGTTCTCGAGGGCCGTGCGGGTCACTTTGCACGGGTCCACGATGCCGGCCTTCAGCACGTCCACGAACTCGCAGCTGTCGGCGTCGAAGCCGATGCCTTCCTTGGAGTTCTTCACCTTGTCCACGACGATGGAGCCGTCCATCCCCGCGTTCTCGGCGATGATGCGCAGCGGGGCGTAGATCGCGCGGCGCACGATGTTCACGCCGGTGGCCTCGTCCTCGTGGTCGGTCTTCACCGCGTCCAGCGCCTTGGCGGCGCGGATCAGGGCGACGCCGCCGCCGGGCAGCAGGCCTTCCTGCACGCCGGCCTTGGTGGCGTTCTTGGCGTCCTCGATCTTGGACTTCTTGGCCTTCATCTCGGTCTCGGTAGCGGCACCCACGCGGATGACCGCCACGCCGCCGGACAGCTTGGCCAGGCGCTCCTCCAGCTTCTCCTTGTCGTAGTCGCTGGTGGAGTCTTCCATCTGCTTGCGGATCTGGGCGGTGCGGCCCTTGATCTCGTTCTTGTCGCCGGCGCCGTCGACGATGGTGGTGTTCTCCTTGTCGATGACGACGCGCTTGGCGCGGCCGAGCTGCTTGATGTCGGCCTTGTCGAGCTTCATGCCGCGCTCTTCGCTGATGACCTCGCCGCCGGTGAGGATGGCGATGTCTTCGAGCATTTCCTTGCGGCGGTCGCCGAAGCCGGGGGCCTTGACGGCCGCGCCCTTCAGGGTGCCGCGCAGCTTGTTGACCACCAGGGTGGCCAGGGCCTCGCCCTCGAGGTCCTCGGCGATGATGAGGAACTGCTTGCCGGTCTGCACGATCTTCTCGAGCACGGGCAGCAGGTCGTTCATCGCGGAGATCTTCTTGTCGGTGATCAGCACGACGGCGTCCTCGAGCACGCACTCCATGCGCTCCGGGTCCGTGACGAAGTACGGGGAAACGTAGCCGCGGTCGAACTGCATGCCCTCGACGACGTCCAGCTCGGTCTTGGAGGACTTGCCCTCTTCGACGGTGATGACGCCTTCGTGGCCGACCTTCTCCATCGCGTTGGCGATCAGCTCGCCGACCTCGCGGTCGTTGGCCGAGATCGTGGCGATCTGGGTCTTCTCTTCCTTGGTCTTGACCGGCTTGGCCATCTTCTTGAGCTCCTCGACGAGGGCCGTGACGGCCTTGTCGATGCCTTTCTTAAGATAGGTGGTGTTGGCGCCGGCGGTGGCGTTCTTGAGGCCCTCGGTGAAGATGGCCTGGGTCAGCACGGTGGCGGTGGTGGTGCCGTCGCCCGCGACGTCGTTGGTCTTGCTGGCGGCTTCGCGGACGAGCTGCGCGCCCATGTCCTCGAAATGGTCCTCGAGCTCGATCTCCTTGGCGATGGTCACGCCGTCGTCGATGATGGTCGGGGAGCCGAACTTCTTGGAGAGGATGACGGCCTTGCCCTTCGGGCCGAGGGTCACCTTCACCGCGTTGGCCAGCTTGTCCACGCCGGCCTTGATGCGGAGCCTGCCTTCTTCGGAGTAAATGATCTGTTTAGCCATGTTAATTATCTCCTTAATATCACTTTATGATGCCGAGGACGTCCTCTTCCTTCATGATGAGGTATTCCTCGTCGTTGATCTTGATCTCGGTGCCGGAGTACTTGCCGTAGAGCACCTTGTCCCCTACCTTGAGCTCCATCGGGACGAGCTTGCCGTCCTCGGTGCGGCCCTTGCCGGCGGCGACGATCTCGCCTTCCTGCGGCTTCTCTTTGGCGGTCTCGGGGATGATGATGCCGCCCTTCTTCACCTCTTTCTGCTCCAGGGGTTTAACTATGACCCTGTCGCCGAGGGGCTGTATCTTTACCTTGGTAGCGGTGTCTGCCATATTGCTTCCTCCTGTGTTTCCTTTTAATCTTGTCCGCGCCGGGCGCGGGCGTCAAATTTAGCACTTCAACTTCTCTATTGCTAATTTTATCAAACGGCCGAAAACGTGTCAAGCACTCCTTCCGCCAGACTGCTAAAAAAGAAAAGCCGGGCGCAGGGCCCGGCTTCCCTTGGGAGCTTGGCGGTCACTTTTTCAGGAAGAACCTGAAGCGCGTCGCTCCCACTTCGATGGTGTCGTCGTCCTTGAGCTGCACCTTTTCCGTCAGCGGGTTGCCGTTGTATTTGGCGTAGCCTTCCTTGATCGGGTTGAGGTAGTAGCCTTCGGGGCGCAGCGTGATGACGGCGGCGAGCTCCGGCCCTCCGCCGAAGAGCCCCCCGCTCTTGTACGGGACGGTGGCCTGCGAGGACCTGCCGATGTAGGTGGAGAGGGCCGTCAGCTCGAAGTCCTTGCGTTCGTCGGCGGGGTTCTCCAGCACTTCCAGCGCGCCCTGGGGAGCCTTGGGCCGCTGGGCCGGCAGCGGCTCCTCCTTGGGGGCGGAGAGGGCCGCGTTCTCGTCGGTGAAGACCAGCGTGTACTTGACTATGGCGACGCTGTCGCCCGGCTTCAGGCCGGATTTCAGCACCTTCTTGGCGTTGACGAAGGTGCCGTTGGTGGAGTTGAGGTCCTCGACGAACCAGGTGCCGCCGGACTCGTAGAACTTGCAGTGGTGGCCGGAGACGGCGGGGTTGTCGAGCACGATGTCGTTGTCCGCCTTGCGGCCGAGCGTGAAGGACGGCTTGTCCAGCTTCACCTCCTTGATGAAGGCGGCTTCGAACTTGATCATCAGTTTAGGCATAGGTTTTCCTGAACATGTCCTTTAGGGTTTCGTTGAAGGTCTTCCTGCGCACGGTGCCTATGGCCACGGTCACGTTGTCCGGGCCGCCGGCGGCGTTAGCGGAGGCCACCAGGGCGTCGCAGGCCTTCTGGTCGTCGGGCTGGACCTTGAGGGTCTGCAGCAGCTCGGGTTCCTTGACGGCCTTGAAGAGCCCGTCGGTGCAGAGCAGCAGGCGGTCCCCTTCCTCCAGTTCGGTCTCCACCAGGTCCACGGCCGGCGTCTTCTGCGCGCCCAGCGCGCGGGTCAGGATGTTCTGCAGCGGCGAGGCCTCGGCCTGCTCGCGCGTGAGCAGGCCCTTACGCACGTGGTCCATTACCAGCGAGTGGTCCTCGGTCAGCTGCTGCATGACGCCCCTGCGGAAAAGGTAGACGCGGGAGTCGCCGATGTGGGCTATGCAGAGGCGGGTGCGGTTGAGCAGCGCGGAGCTCAGCGTGGTGCCCATGCCCTTGTTCTCGCTGCCGGCGTTGCCCGCCTCGTAGATGACGGAGTTGGCCAGCTGCACGGCGAAGCCGAGCTGGTTGGACTCGAGCGAGAACTTGTCGTTGTACTGCGCCGGCTTCATGCCGGTGCGGCGCATAGACTCGTACTTGTCGCGCGTTACCTTGACGGCCAGGGAGCTCGCGACCTCGCCGGACTTGTGGCCGCCCATGCCGTCGGCGACGAGGGCCAGCTCCAGCTCGGGGTCCAGCAGGTAGCTGTCCTCGTTGTTGTTGCGGACCTTGCCGGTGTCGGAGGCCGCCGCGAAGGTTAGCTTGAATCTCATTTCTTGTCCTCTTCGGGATAGATAAGCGGCAGCGTCTTCTCGAAGTCCCCGCCCGGGGCCGGCGACGGGGCGGGTTTTGACGCGGGCGCCGGCTGCGGCTTGGGCGCCGTCTCCGCGGGCTTGGAGGCGGGCTCCGCCGGTTTGGAGGCTGTCTGCGCCGGCTTGGGCTGGGCGGCCGGGGCCGGCTGGGGTTTGGTCTCGGAAGCGGGCTTTGCGTTGAGGGTCAGCTCTAAGCCGGCGCGGGGCGCCAGTTCCAGGCCGCCGGCGGGCGGCAGCTCGATGCCGGGTCTGACGGCTGCCTCCGGTTTGGGAGCCGGCGCGGGGGCAGGCTTGGGCGCCGCGGCCGGGGCTGAAACGGCGGGCTTGGGCGTCTGCGCCGCGGGCGCGGGCCGGGCGGTCTGCGCGGGGGCGGCCGCGGGCGCCGGCTGGGCGGTCTGCGCCGGCTTCGGCTGCGGCGTCGCCGTCTGGGCCGCGGGCGCCGGCTGGGCGGTCTGGGCCGGCCTCGGCTGCGGCGTCGCCGTCTGGGCCGCGGGCGCCGGCTGGGCGGTCTGGGCCGGCCTCGGCTGCGGCGTCGCCGTCTGAGCCGCGGGCTGAACGGTCTGTGCCGGCTTCGGCTGCGGTTCCGCGGCGCCGATGCCGGGGTCCTTGCCGGCCAGCACGGCGCGCAGCGCGTCGGCCATCTCGGTGCCGGTCTGGAAGCGCTCTTCGGGGTTCTTCTTGAGGGCCTTGTCGATGACGGCCAGCAGGCCCGGAGGGAAGTCCCCCCGGATCAGCGTGGGGTCGGGGTAAGGGTCGCTCGTGATCTGGAACAGCAGCGTGCCGATGGATTCCCCGCCCTTCCACGGGCGTTCGCCGGTCAGCAGCTCGTAGAGCGTCACGCCGAGCGAGAAGATGTCGGCGCGGCCGTCCACTTTCTTGCCGGCTATCTGTTCCGGGCTCATGTAGTACGGCGTGCCGAGCACGGTCCCGGTGGCGGTCTTGGAATGCTCGGTGATGCGCGCTATGCCGAAGTCGGCCACGCGGATCGTGCCGTCCTCGAGCAGCATGATGTTGGCGGGCTTGATGTCGCGGTGGACGATGCCGTTCTTGTGGGCGTAGGCAAGCGCGTCGGCCGCGTGCGCGATGTATTCCAGCACCTTGGGCAGCGGCAGCAGGTTGTCCTTGCCGGCCCATTTCTTGAGGTCGTCGCCTTTGAGCAGCTCCATCGCGATGTAGGCTATGTCCTGTTCCTCGCCGGCGTCGTAGATCTTGACGATGTTGGGGTGCGTCAGGTTGCCGGCGGCCTGCGCCTCGCGGAAGAACCTGTCCTTGAGGTCCTTCATCGCCTTCTCTTCGAGGCCCTCCTCGAAGCGCATCGTCTTGATGGCGACGGTGCGGTTGATCTTCGGGTCCACGCCCAGGTAGACGATGCCCATCGCGCCCTTGCCGAGTTCCTTCTTGATCTCGTAGCGGCCCAGCGTCGGCGTGGTGGTGGAGCCGGCCACCATCATCGTGGCCTCGGCGCCGCCGTTCTTGCCGCCCACGCCGCCGAACACGGCGCCGTCGGCGGCCTTCCGCAGCAGGTCGATCTTGGTCTTGATGTCCTTGAAGCCCGGGTCCTTGGCGGAGATGTGCTCGTAGACCGCGACGGCCTTGTTGTACTGGCGCTTGCGCTCGAAGTCGAGCGCGAGGTTGTAGAGCGTGTCCTCCATGTTGGGGTCGAGCGGGCACAGGCGGAACTTCTCGAAGGCGAGGTCCAGCATGCCCTGGCCCTGGAACGAGAGGCCGAGCATCTTGTTGGTCTCTATCTGCGAGACCTCTATCAGCTCCTTCTTCTTCTCGGTGGTGAAGAAACGCTTGGTGATGACGAAGATGTAGCCGGCGGTCAGCACGGCGGCCGGGTAGGTGATCTTGATCCAGAGGCCCTTCGAAGTGAACAGGAAGATCCCGGCGGCCACCAGCGCGGCGAACATGCCGCCGGCGAGCACGGCGCCCCACCCGGCCTTAAGGCGCGGCAGCAGGAAGGCCGTGAACAGGCCGGCCAGGGCTATCAGGCCCATCTCGGCCGGGAAGGCCCAGTCGGGGCGCGAGATGAAGCGCCCGGAGAGGATGCCGTCCACGACGTTGGCGGTGAAGTCGACCGCCGTCATCGCGTTGTCGGTGGGCGTCACGTAGAGCGAGCCGACGCCCTGCGCCGTCAGGCCGATCAGCACGATCTTGTCCTTGAAGGCCTCCGGCACGATCTTGCCGTTGATCACGTCGTAGAAGGAATAGTACTTGAAGGCCTTGCTCTTGTCGAAGGCGACCAGCTCGGAGGACGAGGAGTCGAGCGGCATCGTGCGCTTGCCGAAAGAGACCGAGAGGCCGGGGGCCAGCACCACCTTGTCGGGGGCGAGGTCCAGGCTGACTCGGACCACCTCGGCGGCGAAGGAAGGGTAGAAGGCGGGGCCGTAGGGGATGTAGGGGTATTCCTTGCGCACGGTGCCGTCGATGTCGGTGAAGACGTTGACGTGGCCGGCGCCGGCGGCGGAGGAGGCCAGCACCTCGAGCGGCAGCGTCACGCCCGAAGCCTCCACGCCGGCCTCGGCGGCCGCGCCGTGGGAGACCGACGGCGAGAGGCGCGCCAGCCAGGCGGGTACCGGCTTGGGCTTGGAGGAGGGCGCGCCGGTGTCGAAATAGAGCGGCAGCACGACGTTGCCGGCCTCGGCGCAGGCCTTGGCCAGCTTGGCGTCGTTGTCGGCGGCCTTCTTCTCCTGCTCGAGGACCTTGAGGAACTCCGACTCCTTGCCGGTCTCGCGGATCTTTCTGGCGGCCAGCAGGTCGGTGTAGCGCGCCTTCAGGAGGTCGGCCATCTCGGCGCCGGAATTCTTCTCCGGCTCGGAGAACAGGATGTTGAGGCCGATGACGGAAGGCCTGGCCGGGGCCGAGGAGAGCCAGACCAGCATGTCGGCTATCTTCGAGCGCGACCAGGGCCAGCGGCCGATCTTGGAGATGCTGTCGTCGTTGATCTCGATGACGGCGATGTCGCTCTTGGCCGGGACGCCGGCGCTCAGGCGCGCGCGGAAATCGTAGAACTTGAGTTCGGCCGTTTCCAGGCCGGTGCCGGTGAAGTAAAAGAACAGGGCGGCCAGCGTCAGGGCCAGCCCCCACAGGATATCGGAAAAGATGAATTTTCTCACTGGCTTTCCTCCGAGACTTCTAGAACAGCTCCCTCTCCCTGTAGGCCGCGAGAAGTTCCTCTACGTAGCAGGCGTTGGCCATCAGCGCAAGGAAAAGCGCGATAAAGATGATGCCGGCGGAGCCCGCCAGCGCCGAGCTGATGCGCTGGCCGAGGGTCCTGTAATATTCCACGCGCGCCAGGTTGCGCAGCGCCATCTCCGACGGCGGCTTGACCTCGGCCGGCTCCGGGGGCGGCTTGCGCTCCACCGGGCGGCCCTCCTCGTCGTAGAGGACCTCGGACTGGGCCTCCAGCACGGCCTGGCGGTAGCTGTACATGTTCAGCTGGTTCTGGCGCGCCGCCTTCAGCGCCTCGGCCCGTACCTTTTGAGCCGTGAGGACCTCCACCTGCGGGTTGGTGAACATCGCGAACATCGCCAGGTTGGCCGCCAGGAACAGCAGCTGCGGGCTGAAAAAGAGCGAGAACTCCTTCTGCGTCAGGGCGGCGATGAGACCGCCCAGGGCCAGCGCCCCGCCGACGGCCAGCCAGACGCGCTCGGGCGCCAGCTCGGCCCCGGCCCGGAAATAGGAGTAGGTGAAGGCCAGCCCGAGGAGATAGGCGGCCACGGCCAGTCCCTTGAGTTTCCAGCCGGCGCGGTTGACCAGCCGGGAGGCGGTCAGGTAGAGGACCAAGGCGTAGACTATGACGTTGGCCTGCGAGAACATGTTCTCCAGGCCTATCTTCAGCGCGAGGAAGGCCTTGGTGACGGTGTCCGCCCCCTCCGGCGCCGGGATGAAGGCCCCCCCGGAGTAGGCCGCCGCGGCCGCGGCCGCGGCGTAGAAAAGATAGAGCGGCGTGAATTTGAGCGGCTTCTGCCAGGCGGCCCAGGCGAAAAGCGCCGCGCCGGCCGCGGCCATGACGAAGCAGACGGCCGGGTTGGTCGCGAGCGGCGACCAGAGCGAGCCCGGGACCCTGCCGCTGGCCCCGGCGAGGATGAAGAGTCCCGTGGCGGCGGTGGTCAGGGCCAGGTGCACGGCCACCTTGAGGCCGTTGTGCAGCGCGCCCAGCTGCAGGACCGGCCTGGCTTCCGGGGCCGCGGCGGCCTGGCCGGAGACCACCGGGATCTGCGGGACCTGCTGCTCCGGGTCCGCCGGCCGCAGCGGTTCGGCGGCGTCGGACGGCGCGGGGTCGGCTGCCGGGGTCCCGGCGCTGATGCGGGCGGTGACTTCGGGCAGGTCGAAGGTCTTTTCCGCGGAGACGGAGTCGGTGCCGGCCTCGCCCGAGTTGCCGCGCGCCAGCTCGGAGGCCACCTCGGCGGCGGTCTGGTAGCGGTCCTGCGGCTTCTTGCGCATCAGGCGCTCGATCACGCGGGAGGCCCAGAGCGGCACGTCGGGGTTGGTCAGGATGATGTTGGGCAGCGGGTCGCTGATATGCTTGTGGATGACCTCCACCGAGGTTTTGCCGTCGAAAGGGTATTTGCCCGTCAGGATGTAGAAATAGGTCGCGCCGACGGCGTAGAGGTCCGCGCGGCTGTCCACCTGGGCCGCCAGGCCCTGTTCCGGGGACATGAAATAGGCGGTGCCCACCATCTCGCCGGCCATCGTCAGCTGCTTCTCCTCGCTGATGCTGCGGGCCAGCCCGAAGTCCACGATGTGCGGGGCGCCGTCGGCGCCGACGAGGATGTTGGCGGGCTTGATGTCGCGGTGGATGACGGACTTGGAGTGTGCGTGGGCCAGCCCGTCGAGCACGCCGAGCATGATGCCGGTGGCTTCCTTGACCGGCAGCGGGCCGCGCTCGGTCACCATGTCCTGCAGGCTCTTGCCCTCCACGTAGGACATCACGATGAAGTAGGAGCCGTTCTCCTGGCCGAAATTGTAGACGTGGACGATGTTGGGGTGGTCCAGCTTGGCGGCGGAGCGGGCCTCGCGCAGGAAGAACTCGATGTTGCGCTGGTCCCGCGCGAGCTCCGGGTCGAGGAGCTTCACGCAGACGAACTTGTCGAGCGCCTCCTGGTGCGCCTTGTAGACGGTGCCCATCCCCCCCTGGCCGAGCTTGGAGATGATCTTGCAGCCGGCGAAAACGGTCCCGGAGAAATCCTTGCCGTTGTCCGTCATAGCCTCCTGTCCTTCACGTAGATGCTGCCGGTCCTGTCCGCCATGTCCTTGCCGTAGCGCTTCAGCTCGGCGGCGCTCTCCACGATCTTGGCGTAGTGCTTCTGCTGGGTGCGCGGGGCCACGATCGCCACGGTCAGCGACATGATCGGGAAGTCCCGCGTCTTGTTCTTGCGGTCCATCGTCGTGATGAAGCCCCGCTTGCGGTCCACCTCGTTGTAGAAGCCCGGGATGAGGCGGTCGAACTCCTCGGTGACGGCCTTGGCCGCGGGCTCGGCGGCCTCCTGGGAGGTGATCAGCACGAAGTCGTCGCCGCCGACGTGGCCCACGAAGTAGTCCTCGCCGGCCGTCTCGCGCGCCTTCTCGGAAAGCAGCGAGGCGATGCGCCTGATGACCTCGTCGCCCTTGGCGTAGCCGTAGACGTCGTTGTAGGCCTTGAAGTTGTCCGCGTCGACGTAGCAGAACGCGAAAGGCTCGTTGTCGGCTACGCGGCGCATCACCTCCTCCTCGATGGCGGGGCTGCCCGGCAGGCGGGTCAGCGGGTTCAGCGCGGTGTCGGCGCTCTTGCGCTTGAGGATGCGGTTGATGCGCGCGCGCAGCTCGCGCACGTCGAAAGGCTTGGTGATGAAATCGTCGGCGCCCAGCTCTATCGAGCTGACCTTGGCGTCCACCTCGGAGACGCCGCTGAGGATGACCACCGGGATGTCCCGCGTGCCGGGGGCCTCGCGGATGCGCTTGCAGAGGGCGAAGCCGTCGATGCCGGGCATACGCAGGTCCAGCAGGATCAGGTCCGGCTTGTTGTCGCGCAGGAAAGGAAGGACCTCGTCGCCGTGGTAGATGGTGGTGACGGAGTAGTTGTACTTCTTCAGGACGGCGGAGATCAACAGCCCCACGTTGGGGTCGTCGTCCACCACCAGAACTTTCTTTCCGAGCAAGTCTTCCCCCGCTTGACGGGCCCCGTACCGGCCGCGGGCCCTTAAATGTATCTTATACTCGGGATAATTATAAAAAATAATATATAAGAACGCAACAACGGGCTGCCCGGTGCCGCGCCGCGCGGCCGCCCCCCCCGTACCGGCCGCCCGCGCCCGGACCGGGCCGGGTATCTAAAATCACTCTTGCCAAATGTCAACTTTATGCTATAATATCAAAAAGGTCAAAAATCGCAAAAATCGCACCATAGAGGAACACAACATGAGACAGAAGATCTTTAGCACGTTCGAAGTGGCGAAGATGCTGGAACTTTCGCCGGGCACGGTGGCCAACTGGGTGGACGCGGGCAAGCTGAAGGCGTTCAACACCCTGGGCGGGCACAGGCGGATAAAGGCCGAGGACCTCGGGGAGTTCCTGAGGGAGAACAAGATCCCCGCGCCCAAGGAATTATCGGAACGGATGGCTACGTCTATGAAAGTACTGATCGTCGAGGACGACGAGAAATTCCTGAAGCTGATGGAGCGCTTCTTCAAGACCTTCAGGAAGAAGTGGGACATCTTCTCCGCGCCCGACGGCTTCCAGGCCGGCTCGCTCGTCGGCAGCGAGAAGCCCGACGTGGTCATCCTCGACATCATGCTGCCGGACATCAACGGCTTCAAGGTCTGCGAGATCATAAAGGCCAGCAACAAGAAGACGCTCGTCATCGCTATAACCGGCTACGATTCCGAGGACATCAAGAACAAGATCCTGGCCGCCGGCGCGGACGCTTATTACGTCAAGCCTTTCAAGTTCCAGGACATAGTGGACCGCATAGAGTCCTGGGCGGGCCAGAACGACTGATCCGGGGATAGGGTACCAAGGGTAGGGGTTAGGGAGGCGCACAAACAGGAGGCCCCGCGCGGCGACGCGCCGGGGCCTCTTCGTCTGCGGGTGTAACGGGAGTTACACGCGGGACTTGACAAATATCAGGTGGGGTGCTAGAATAGACATGTCAGGGCTGCCTCCCTCACCCTACCCCCCAAAAGGCAGCCCTGCCTTTTTTTTATATGACCAGGACCATCAGGACGGCTTTGGCGGCGGGCGCCGGAGCCGCGCTGCTGCTGGCCTTTTCCTGCGCCGTGCAGCGGCGGGCGGCCGGGGCCCGCGCGCGCGCGGTCTCGTGGGATAACGTCGAGAGGCTGGTCCGCGCCAAGGGGGCCGGAACGGCGCTGGCCTTCCTGGACGCCCGCCTGAAGGAGCACCCCCGCGACGCCCTGCTGTATTATTACCGCGCCCGGGTCAGCTACGGCGCCGGCGACGGGCCCGCCGCGCTGGACTACGCCGACAGGGCCATCCGCCTGGGTTACGCCCAGGAACTTTCCAACCTCCTGAAGGCGCAGGTGCGCGGCGGCCTCTACGGCGATCACGCCGGTCAGGAACGTTTCGCTTCTGCCGCGCTGGCCTTCGATCCGGCCTATCCAGACGCGTACCTCGCCCGCGCCGGGGCGCGCCTGGAGCTCGGGAACTACCGCGGCTGCGCAGCGGACGCGGCCGCTTTCTCCGGCCTGGAACCGTCCGGGCCGGAAGGGCGGCTGCTGGCCCTGCGCTGCCTCCGGGAACTCGGCGACCTGGACGGGGCCGAGGCCGCCGGCCGCCGGGCGCTGGAACTGGCCCCCGGCTCGCACGAGGCGCTCTGGCTCCTGGGGCGCCTCGCCGCCGCGCGCGGGCTGCACAAAGTGGCCGTGGCCCGCTTCACCGACGCTATCCGCCTGAGCGGCGGAGAGCCGGCCTACTACCTGGACCGCGCCGCCTCCTGCGAGGCAGAGGGCGACTTCGTCTGCGGGGCGTGGGACAGGGCGGCCGCGATGCAATGGCGGGAGGTCTCCGACTACGCCACCAGTTACCTGCTGCTGGGCGCGGCCATGCACCGCGCCGGCGAACTGGACGCCGGCCTCGAGGCCGCGGAGACCGCCGTGCGGCGGCTGCCGTCGGACGCGGCCGCGCTGGAGCTGCGCGGCCGCCTGCTCGCGGAACGCGGCGACGCGCGCGGCGCCAGGCGCGACCTGCTGCGCGCGGCGGCGCTGGCCCCCGCCCGCGCCGCCGAGATCAGGGCGCTGCTCCCCGCCCCCGGCGCGCCCGCCCCGGGGCGTGCCGCCGGGCGCAAATAAGTTATAGAATAGTCTCCGCCTATGGAGACCAACCAGCCCCTCGAAAGCCGCCGCGTTCCCGGGGAGGCGGCGCTATACGCGCTGCTGCTGTCGGCCCTGCTGATCCCCCTCTATATCTATTCCCTGCCGCCGGGCCTGCCGCCTTACCGCGACTCCGGCGAGATGGCGAGCGCCGCGTGGACCCTCGGCGTGGCGCATCAGCCAGGCTACCCGCTCTACCTCGCGGCGGCCAGGCTCTTCTCGATGCTGCCGCTGGGCAACCCGGCGTGGCGGCTCAACCTGTTCTCCGCCGCGGCCGGGCTGGCCGGCGTTTTCGCGCTGTGGCGGCTGGCTGCCGCGGCCTTCTCCCCCGCCGCCGGCCTCTTCGCGGCGCTGCTGCTGGGCTTCAACTTCACGCTGCGCACCGTCTCGTCGGTGCCGGAGATGTACGCGCTCAACTTCCTCTTCGCGGCGGCGCTGCTGGCTTGCGCCTCGGGGACCGGGCGCCGGGCGCTTTACCTCTCCGCCTTCCTGCTGGGCCTCGGCATGGCCAACCGCATGGACCTGGTCCTCTGCGCGCCGGCCCTGCTGGTCCTGCTCTGGCCCGGGCTCAGGGCGGCCGGCCTGCGCGGGCTGGCGGCCGCGGGCGGGCTCTTCCTGCTGGGCTTCTCCTTCTACCTCTACCTGCCGCTGCGCTCTTCGGGCTGGCCCGTCTTCGACTGGAGCCACCCCGCCGACGCCGCGACGTTCCTGGCGGTGATCACGCGCAAGAGCTACGGCTCCACGCTGGACCTGATCTCCGCCAATTACGCGCCCGGCGCGCTGTTCTGGCCCAATCTCAAGGCCTACGCCGCCCATCTCTGGGGCAACTTCGGGCCGGGCCTGGCCTTCGCGGCTTACGGCGCCTGGGCGGAATGGCGCTCCGACCGCCGCCGCCTGGCGGCGTTCGCGGTCCTCTTCGCCGTCGCCGGGCCGGTCTTCCTTTATATGGCCAACATGCCGCCCAATCCCCACGCGCTGGCCATCGTCGAGCCGTATTACCTGCTGCCGGACCTGGCCGCGGCCTTCTGGGCGGCGGCCGGGCTCTGGTACGCCGCGGCCGCGTACCCGAAGGCCGCGCGCGGCCTGCTGCTGGCGGCCGCGCTCTCGGCCGCCTTCGTGCTGTGGCACAACGCCCGCGGGACCTTCCGCCGCGGGCTTTTCGCGGCCGAGGACTACGCCTCCGACGCGATGCGGTCGGTCCCGCCGGGCTCCGTGCTGGTGGCCAAGAAGGACGTGCAGCTCTTCTCGCTGTGGTACCTCCAGAGCGTGCTCGGCCTGCGTCCCGACATCGAAATAGTGGCCCAGGGCCTGAGCGGCTCGCCGTGGTACCGGGCCTCCAAGGCCAGGTACAGCCCTGACCTCGCGCTCGTCAACCTGAACGGCGCCGGCGAGGCGGAGTGGAAGGCCTTCGCAGCGGCCAACCGCGGCCGGGCCGTCTACGCCACGATGGACGTCGAGCTGCCGGACAAACTGCCCGCGGCGGCGCGCGGCATCGTCAACGAGATCTTCCCGGGCCCTCCGCCGGCCGCGGACCCGTGGCTGTTCTATTCCTATTCCCGGCTGGCCAGGCCCTACCGCGATTTCTTCGACAAGGACCTGGGAGTCTCCTATGCCCAGGGCCTGATGGCCGGGGCGGCCGCCAGGAGCGCCTCCGGAGGGATAGACCGGAAGTGGGAGGCCAGGCTGGAACTGGCCTCGGCCCTGGACCCGGACCTGCCCGACGCGCCGCTCTACGAGGGGCTCTACTTCGCCGCGCACGCCGACTGGCCGGCGGCCCGGGACCGCTTCCTGGCGTCGGCGCGCGTCTACGGCAGGCTGCAGGAGCTCGCCCGGGAATATTACTCGCTGCCCGCCCTTACCGCTTCGCTGGCCGCCGGCAGCGCCTACGCGTGGCTGAACTACGGCGTGGCGCTGGAGAAGACCGGCGACAAGGCCGGCGCCGAGGCCGCCTACACGCGGGCGCTGCAGGCCAACCCGCGCATGGCGGACGCCCACTACAACCTGGCCATTCTCTACTGGAACCGCGACTGGGACCGCGTCCGGAGCGAGCTGGAACAGACGGTGCGCCTCAACCCCGCGCACCCGACGGCGGGGCGCTACCTGGCGCAGCTGCGGGGCCGCTGACCCCCCCGGCGCCGGGACGTTAAAAAGCCGCGCTTCAAGCGCGGCTTTTTTATCCCGTAAGCGGAGCGGGTTTATTTAGGCAGGTAGTTGTAGCGGAACTGGAACATGCCCATCAGGTCCCAGCCGCCCTTGAACGTCAGGTAGGAAAGTTCGAAGTTCAGCTTGAGCAGCGTGCCGAGGTGCAGGTTGAAGAGCTTCGGGCTCTGCGGCGCGCCCTGCGGGATCATCACCTCGAGCGCGAGCGGCGAGTCCGGCTTTGGCAGCCACATGACGCCGCCGAAGAGCATGCCGGTCGGCAGCTGCACCGGGTCGGTGGTCGGGTTGCCGCGAGCGAGGTTGATGGCCTCCTTGGAGAGGAACTCGGAGAGGCCGTAGATGACCTTGGGCATGTCGCCGTCGGAGTAGCCGGCGTTCACGAGGAGCTTCGGGTGCAGGCGCTTGGTCAGCGCGACGTAGGCGTTGGCGTAGGTGTCGGTGTTCTTGGAGCCTATCTTGGTGGTGACCGTGGGCTGGTTGAGCGTGGGCTGGGCCGCGTCGCGGAACTTGAGGATGCCCTGCACGCCCGCGGCCATCGCCGGGCGCCAGCGGCCCTCGGTCTGGACCTGCATCTTGGAGTCGGCCGAGAGCAGCCAGAGGCCTACGCGGTCGAGGTAGTTCTTCTTCTCGGTGGTCCACTCGTAGGAGTTCTTGCCGTACAGCCGGCCTATGTAGTAGGCGGCGTTGAAATCCAGGCCCAGGCCTATGGCGTTGCGCCCGCGGCCGCGGTAGGCGGTGGGCATCAGCACGATGCCGCTGAGCGGGACCCTGCCTGTGACGTAGGCGGCCGGCTTGGACGGGCCGGCCTGGCGCGGCGCGGCCGCCGGGGCGGCGGTGGAGAGCTGCAGCCCTTCGGGGACGGCGGTGCTGACGGCGGGGATGACCTGGAGCATCTGCGCGGAGAGCGGCGCGGAAACGAGCAGCAGGGCGCAGGCCAGGGTCTTTCTCATAGGAATAGCTTCGCGGCGAGCCGCACGAGGAGGTTCGCCTCCAGGCCGGCCAGCACGTCGTCTATAATTATACCAAAACCCCCACCGACGGAGGTCTCTAGTTTCCTGATCGGCCAGGGCTTCAGCGTGTCCAGGGCCCTGAACAGCACGAAGGCGGCCGCCAGGTGGAAGCCGGTGCGCGGCAGGAACAGCAGCGCGGTCCAGTAACCTATGATCTCGTCGATGACGATGCGAGGGTCGTCGTGGGTGGCGTAGAGGGCCGAGGCCAGGTGCGCCACCCAGACGGAGAAAGGCAGGAAGAGCAGGCAGAAAACGGCGAAGACCCGCGGGTCGGAGGGCAGCAGCGGCAGCAGCAGCAGCGCGAGGACCGTGCCGGCTAGGCCGGACCCGGTGAACTTGCGGAAGCCGGTGAGGCGGGCGGGTACGTAGCTGACGAAGGCGCCGCTCGCCAGGAACTTCACCGCGAAGTCCTTGGGCCGCATCAGCGCCCGCGCTCGCTCCAGGACCTGCGCAGCAGGGCCCGGTGGTTGTAGAGGTAGATGACGCCGCTGGCCACGGTGAAGAGGGCCGAGACGACGGTGAGCCACCACGCCGCGGGCTTGGCCAGCGCCGCGGCCTCCTGCAGCGGGGGCCACGGCAGGGGACCGGCCTCGCGCTGCCAGAAGCGCAGCACGAGCAGCCCCAGGATGACGAAGGCCGAGGTCATCTGGATGAAGGTCTTGATCTTGCCGGCCTGCTCGGCCTTCATGACCTCGCCGTGCAGCGCCGCGAGGACGCGCAGCGTGGAGATGGTCAGTTCGCGCAGTAATATAAGGAAGACCGCCCACAGCGGCACGGCGAGCTCCCTGACCGAGGCGAAGGCCAGGAAGACCGCCATGATCAGGATCTTGTCGGCGAACGGGTCGGCGATGGCGCCGAAATGGGTCGTCGTCATCGTGCGGCGCGCGATCACGCCGTCGATGCCGTCGGAGATGCTGGCCAGGGTCAGCAGCGCCAGCGCGCCGGCCTCGGCCCACAGCGTCCTCGAGATGATGAGGACGAAGATGACGAGGCTGAGGCCCATGCGGCCGAGCGTGATGCGGTTGGCTAAGGTCATCGGTCGAACGGGCCCTTTCCCCTTCCTTATTGTTTCTTGAATTCCAGGACCTCGACGCCCTTGGGCGGCGAGAACCTGAAGACGGCTTCGTCTATCTTGCCGTTGCGCTCCACGGACTTCAGCTCGGTGGTGATCAGCGTGTCGTCCACCAGCAGCTCCGCGCCGGTCGGGAAGTAGTCCTCGGGCGAGAGCGTCAGCGTCAGCCTGTAGGCGGCGCCCGATTTGGGCGTGAAGACCACCTTCCAGGGCTTGCCGTCCTTCCCCCCGCTGACCGCGGCGTTGTTCTTGGCCGTCAACGAGGCGTAGTCGCCGAAGTCCAGGATACCGGAGAAGTTCTGGTCCTGCGTGCGGCGCCAGTCCTCCCACCCGGTGCGGACGGCCTGCTTGTCCTCGGGCTTGTAGATCCAGATCAGGCTCTTGTCCGTCACCACTATCTGGCGGGCCGGCTTGACGTGCTCGATGCGCAGCAGGTTGGGCTTGACGTAGCGCAGGCTGCCCTCGACGCGCTGCTTCAGGCCGGCCTCCCTGAAGTTCACTTCCTGCGTGAAGTCGGCGCTGAGGGACTCCAGTTTGTCGTCCCAGGCCTTCAGCTTCGCCAGTACCTCGGCGGACCTGTCGGCTTCCCTGGCGGCCGGGGCGGCGGTGGAGACCGTCACGGCCGGCTTGGTCTTGGCGGCGGGCGCCTTTTTGGGCGCGGCTTTCTGCGGGTACGCCGCGGGTGCGAGAGCGAGGAGCAGTACGGCGGTCATCAGCTTATTCATTTCTAGTGAACTCCTCGCCGGCGGGCTCCTCTTCCTGCCGCGGCTGGACGGCCGCGGAGGCCTGGGCGTTGAGGTGGGACTCTATTTTGTCGAAGAATATTTCCCAGCGGTTGGAACCTTCCGGCTTGTGTATGAACCCGTTCATCTCGAGGATGCTCAGAATGTTGGTGGCCCTGGCCGACGAGCCGAAATGCGCCTTCAGCAGGTCCTGCGAGACGCGGCGGCGCTCCGTCACCAGCCTGAGCGCGGCTATCATCTCCTCGGAGGAACTGCCTTTGCCGGTGCCCTGCGTCTCCTCGTCCTCGGCCAGCGGCTGGTAGTTGGGCTTGGCCTGCGCCTTCACGAAATCCGCCACCTTGCGGATCTCGTCCTCGCCGACGAAGGCGCCCTGGATGCGGGACGGCTTCTGCGCGTCGATCGCGAGGTAGAGCAGGTCGCCCTTGCCTATCAGCGCCTCGGCGCCGGGGCTGTCGAGGATGACGCGGGAGTCGGTCTTGGAGGTGACCTGCAGCGCGACGCGCGACGGGAGGTTGGCCTTGATGACGCCGGTGATGACGTCCACCGACGGGCGCTGCGTGGCGAGCACCAGGTGGATGCCGACGGCGCGGGCCATCTGCGCGAGGCGCTGGATCGCGTCCTCGACGACGTTGCGCGTCTGCAGCATCAGGTCGGCCAGCTCGTCGATGACGACGACGATGTAGTACTCCTGCGGCTGGCCGTTCTCGAGCGCCCACTTGTTGTAGGAGGCGATGTTCTTGACGCGGGCCTTCTCGAACTTCTTGTAGCGTTTCTCCATCACGCGGGTCATCGCCACCAGGGACTTGGCCGCGTCCTTCGGGTCGGTGATGACCGAGACCCGGTCCGGGGTCTCCTTCGGGTCGTAAAGGTAGGGGATGTCCTCGTAGAAGGTCAGCTCGAGGCGCTTCGGGTCGATGAAGAGGAACTTGACCTCGTCGGGCTTGTTGCGGAACATCAGCGACAGGATCAGCGACTGCATGAAGACGCTCTTGCCGCTGGCGGTGGCGCCGGCCACGAGCAGGTGGGGCATGGTCTCGAGGTTGGCCACGGCCACGGCGCCCTCGGCGTAGCGGCCGAGCGCGAACGTCAGCGGCGCGCGGGCCCCGTTGAACTGCGAGCTCTCTAGCAGCTCGCGCAGGCAGACCTTGGCCCGGGTGTTGTTGGGGATCTCGAAGCCGATCGCCGACTTGCCGGGGATAGGGGCTATCACGCGGATGGCGCCGGCGGACTTCATCGCGAGGGCCACGTCGTTGGAGAGGGCCACGATCGAGCTGATCTTCACGCCGGGCGCCGGCGTGACCTCGTAGCGGGTGATGACGGGGCCGGGATAGACGCCGGAGACGTGCACGTCCACGTTGAAGCTCTTGAACGTGGTCTCCAGCTGGATGCGCGCGGAGTTGATCTCGTCGTCGCCGGGGCCGACGGAGCCCTGCTGGGACGGCGGCTCCAGCAGGTCGGTGCCGGGCAGCTTGAAGTTCTTGAAATAAGGATCGGAGAGCTTCTCCTTGTCCGCGGCAGCGGCCTTGGCGGCCGCGGCCGGCTGCGCTTTGGCGGGCTGGGGCTTGGCGGCGGCCGGAGCTTCCGCCTGCGCGCGCACCACCTGCGGCACGGGCCTGGGCTCCGGCTCGGGCCTGGGCTCGGCCCGGACCACCGGCGGCGGTTCGGGAATGGGCTTCGCGTCGTAGGCGGGGCCTTCGGCCTTCTCCTTCTCGGCTATCAGTTTAAGCTTGGCCGAGAGCTCGCGGCGGGCGGAGAGCCAGTGCCGGTAGTCCTCCATGGCCGCGGCGGCGGCGTACTTGAAGACCTTGCGCCAGGAGATCTTGAAGAGCAGCTGCACGCCGGCGAACAGGATGACCGCGGCGAACAGGCCGGCGCCCACGCCGCCGAACATGCGCGAGAGCGCCTGCTCGAGGAAGTAGCCCAGCCAGCCCCCGTCGAAATGCTCCGGGCCGAAGCGCGAGCTCAGCAGGCCGATCAGGGCGGAGCTGGAGCCCAGCACCATCAGCGTGCCGGCCGTCAGCGTCAGCGCGCCCTTGTGCGGCTTGTTGAGGTTGAGCAGCAGCGCTACCAGGCCGTACAGGAAGAGGAACGGGAACAGGTAGGCCGTGTGGCCGAGGAAGCCGGTCAGCGCCGAGGCCGCGGTCTCCCCCACCAGGCCGCGCGAGCCCGGGGAGCTCAGCAGCGCCCAGATCAGCCAGACGTTGAAAGCGAAGGCTCCCGCCCAGTACAGGACGTGGGACAGCGTGGAGGTCTTCTTCTTCCCCGAGGCGGAGGCTCTGTTCTTTGCGAAGTCGCGCATGGTACGGGCGCGCGCCTGCGGCGTGCGCTTATTTTTCGGTGAGAACTACCCTGAAGTTGAGTTCCTTCGGGTAGAGGGCTACCTTGCCCTGGGCCGCCAGCCAGCCCAGCGCCAGGTAGAGCGCCGAGCTGGACAGGTGCAGCTTGAGCTTGAGGTCCCACGAGGAGGCGTCGCCGCCGGCGGCCTTGAGGGCTTCCAGCAGGTTGCCGGCGGTCTGCGCCACGCTGTCGGTGAACTTGGCGGTCTCTTCCATCTCTTATCTCTTGACGAGGAAAAGGTCGCCGTTGGGTTCTGCCGGCTTGCCGTTCTCCTGCAGCACCTTCTCGATGACGCAGTCGAACTCGGCCTTGATCTCGTTGAAGACCTTCATGGCCTCGATGACGCAGATGACCTGGCCTTCCTTGACCGTGTCGCCCTCGCGGACGTACGGCGGGCTGGACGGGCTCGGCGCGCGGTAGAAGATGCCGGACATCGGGGCCTTGATGGTCTCGCCGGAGTGGGCCGCCGGAGCGGGCCGCGCGGCGGGAGCGGCCTTGCCGGCCGGGGCCGCCGCGGTCGCCATCGCGCCCGGGGCGAAAACGGGGATCTGGTGGACGGCGGCGCTGTGCTTGCGCACCAGCTTGATATAGGTGTCGTCCTTGGAGAACTCTATGACCTCGAGCTTGTTCGAGTTCATGAACTGGTAGAACTTCTGGACCTGGTCGAAAGCGGTTTCGGACTGGGCTTTGGCTGGTTTTTTCATTGTAGCCTCCACTGTGATCCTGGAAATTTTTCCGGCCCCCGCGGCTGGCGCGGGGGCCGGATGTCGGGCTTACTTCTTGCTGGCTCCGCCCTGGAGCAGCACGCGGCGGGAGAGGCGGAACTTGCCGTTGTTCTCCATGTCCACGCACTTCACTTCGACTTCCTGGCCCATCTTCAGGACGTCCTCGACGCGGTTGATGCGCTTGAGGTCGATCTCGGAGATGTGCAGCAGGCCTTCCTTGCCGGGCAGGACCTCGACGAAAGCGCCGAAGTCTACGATCGAGACGACGCGGCCCTTGTAGACCTTGCCGACCTCTACTTCCATCGTGAAGTACTCCACCATCTGCTTGGCGGCCTCGAGGCTGGCCTTGTCGACGCTGGAGACGAACACGCTGCCGTCGTCCTCCACCTCGATGTTGGCGCCGGTCTTCTCGATGATGCCGCGGATGTTCTTGCCGCCGGGGCCGATGAACGCGCCGATCTTGTCCTTCGGCAGCTGCAGCTTGACGATGCGGGGCGCCCACTCGGAGATGTCCGCGCGGGGCTGGGGCATGGCCTTCTCCATCAGGTCGAGGATGTGCAGGCGGCTGCGGGTGGCCTGCTCGATGGCCTCTTTCA
>JAJZRA010000012.1 GCA_021847485.1 bacterium | reverse complement strand
GGACGGGATATGGATCTCCAGCCCGTCGAAGGCGGTCTTCATGACGACGCCGGGCCAGCCGGCCTCGTAGGCGCGCTTCACCTGCTCGTAGCCGTCGGAGTGGGGGGACGCGGAAATGATGAACGGGGACTTGAGCTTGCGGCCGAAGAAGTCGGTGGTCAGGTCCACCGGCTTGAGCTCGCGGCCGGCCAGGATGACATGGCTCTTCTTGTTGTCCGGGATGGCCGGGGCCTTTTTGTCCTGCATCCAGGCGTGGGCCTCCATAGCCGCGTTCTTGGCGGAGGCGGTGCCCTCCACCACGGTGGCCGCGCCGTTGCGGCAGTCGCCGGCGAAGAACACGCCCTTCTGCTTCCTGTCCTCGAAGACCGGGATGTTCTTGATCGCGAGCACGGTGAACTGCACGTCGGTGCGGGTCTGTTCCGTGCCGGGGATATCCTTGGACTTGTCGTCGAGGCGGACGATCCTTATTCCCTTGCCGCCCTTCAGGATGGCGGTGATGCGCGAGCGGCCGTTGATGTTGACGCCGGCCTTCAGGATGTCCCTGAGCTCGTGCTCGGGGAGCTGGATGTCGCCGATGTTCTTGCGCGTGAAGATCTCCGCGCGCGCCGCGCCGAATTCCAGCGCCTTCATCGCGCAGTCGGCCGCCACCGCGCCGCCGCCTATGACGGCCACGTTCTTGCCCTTGACCTTGTACTTCGAGGTGTTGCGCAGGTACTCCAGGCCTTCCACGCCCAGTTCTTCTCCCTCGATGCGCAGTTTAAGCTGCTCCTCTACGCCCGCGGTCACTATGACCGAGTCGTACTTCTTCAGCAGCGAGGCCGGGTCCTTGACGGCCGAGCCGGTCTTGATGGCGATGTCGCCGAGCGACTTGACCCACTCTATCTCGGTGCGCAGCACTTCCTTGGGGAAGCGCGCGTCCGGGATAAGGTTGCAGGCGCCGCCGGCCTTCCTGTCCTTGTCGAAGACGTCCACCTTGTAGCCCAGCTGGGCCAGCGTGCCGGCGGCCGAGAGGCCCGCCGGGCCGGCGCCTACCACGGCGACTTTTTTGCCGTTGGGCTTCGCCTTGCGGAACTTCGGCATCGCTCCCAGGTCCTTGGCCTTCTGCACCACCGTGGCCTGCACGGCCGGGATGTTGATCGGGTTGTCGAAGAGCTTGCGCGAGCAGGCCTTCACGCAGAACCAGTCGGGGCAGACCGCGCCGCAGACGCCGCCGAAAGTGTTGTGCCCCATGATCAGCGCCGCGGAGCGCTTGAAGTCGGCCTTCTCCATCTGGCGCACGGCCATGATGAAATCGGCGGGCGAGCAGTCGGCCGGGCAGGCCTTCTGGCAGGGCTTGTCCTCGCAGTAGAGGCAGCGCTCGGCCTCGCTCTTGAGCTGGGCGTCGGAAAGGAACTGGATGGTCTTCTTCATAATAGTGGAACGGCTCCTCGTGATGATGTCGCTAATAGATTTTAATACTTTTCAGGCGGTTTTATGCCTGATCTTCGCTTTCAGGTGGAAATGTTCGTAGTCGAAGAAGAAGCGCCTGAAGAGGAGGAAGCGCCAGCCTCCGCGCTTGAACTCCTCGTCCGAACGGGCGGAAAGCTCCGTCAGCTCCGAGGTCTCCGGCAGCGCCAGGATATTGCAGCGCCAGCCCGGGCCGTCGGCCATCTCGTCCAGCCGCAGGTCTATGGTCCCGCCCTGGCGCCTGGCCCAGGCGCCTTCCAGGTTCAGCCGCGCCTCTACCGGGTCCAGCGCCAGGAGCTTTATGGGCGGGGAGAAGGTCAGCGCCGCGGAGTAGCGGCCGTATTCGGACCGGATGCGGCGGAAATCGGCGCGCAGCGCGCCGCCGCCGTCGAGGAAGGAGGAGAGCGGCAGGGCCTGCAGCGTCACCCTGGTGGCGCCGACCGGGACGAGCCGCCCCTCGTTGAAGAACGGCCAGCAGCGCACGGCCTCGGGGTCGGAGCCGGGGGCGACGATGTAGATCGTGGAGGTGGCCTGGGCCAGCGACCGGTGGCCGGAGTAGAGGTTGTCCAGCAGCGCGCGCCGGGCCCGTTCGTGGTTCACCTCCTGGCAGACGGCGGGCAGGTCCCCGTAATGCGGGCGGTACTCCACCGAGCCGTCCACCAGCGCCTTCAGTTCGTCGTTGGACTTGAAGCTGTGGTCGGGGGACATGTTGCGCGCGATCTCCAGGTGGCGCAGCGCTTCCTTCTTGTCGCCGCGCAGCGCGTAGATCTTGCTCAGGCGGTAGTAGATCTCGGCCACGTCCTCCTCGCCGGAGCTCATCGTCTTGCGCAGCTCGACGCACGCCGCCTTGTGGTCCCCGCGCAGCAGGGCCAGGTAGGCGCGCAGCAGGGGGAAATAGTCGTGGTTCGGGGCCAGCGCGGCCGCGTCCCGCATGGCCGCCTCGGCCTCGGAGAGCTTGCCGGCCTGCATCAGGCCCTCGATCAGCGCGAAGCGCAGCATGATGTTGCCCGGGTGGCGGTCTATCTCCTCCGCCGTCCGGTCCCGCCAGGCGTCGAACCTGCCCATGGCGGCGTTGTGGTAGGCGCCCACGAACCAGGTGAAGAGCGACGGGCTCGGCATGGCCGCGTCTATGCGCGCGGCGTAGTCCATGGCCGTGTCGTAGTCGCCGGAGCTCATCCTGGCGCGGGCGCAGATGGCCATGAGGGCCGGGTCCTCCGCGCCTCCCCGCAGGTAATGCTCCATGTTGCGCAGCCAGTCCCTGGCGCCGTCCAGGTGGTCGGCGAGAAGGGCGGCGTGCAGGCGCGTGCCGGCGTCGGGCGCCGCCTTGGCGGCCCGGCGCATGCGCGCGGCCGCCCGCGCGATCACGGGGGAATTCCCGACGTGCACCCGCAGCGCGGCCGCCAGCGCGGTGGCGTCCACGGAGAACGGGTCCAGCTTCAGCGCCTCGGAGACCAGCTGGTGGGCCTGGTCGACGGAAAAATCCACGAAATAGGCCAGCGCGGCCTCGCTGGCCAGCTTCGCCGCCTCGCGGCGGCGCTCCGGCGGGGCGGCGGGCTCCTGGGCGGGCTTGCCGCTCTCCGCCGGGGAGGGCCGCAGCATGCCGCGGAGGCCGTCCACTATCTGCGTCCTTATGCCCTTCGGCCGGGCCGCCATGCGGATGGCGTCGGCCAGCTCGCGCGCGTCGCGGTAGCGGGCCGCCGGCCTCTTCTCCAGGCATTTCATTATGACCGCGCCGAGGGCCGGGGACAGGGCGGGGTTCAGCCTGGACGGCGGGGCGCACCTGTCCTGGGTCACGGACCGTATGAAGGCGGCGGTATTGTCGCCTTTGAAAGGGTGTTCCAGGGTGACGAGCTCGTAGAGCACGGTGCCCAGGCTGTAGATGTCGGAGGCCTCCGCCGCGGCCCGGTCGGAGAACACTTCCGGAGCCATGTAGCGCAGCGTGCCGAGCATCGGCTGGCCGGTGGTGATGTCGGAGGAGTCGGAGAACTTGGCCAGGCCGAAATCCACCAGCTTGGCCCGGCCTTTCCTGGCTATCAGGATATTGGACGGCTTGATGTCGCGGTGGAGTATGCCGAGGGAATGGGCCTCGTAGAGGGCGTCGGCCACGCCGGCGATGAGCGCCGCGGCGTGGCTTTCGAAATCCGGTTCGGCCAGCGGCGGGCCTCCCGGCGTGCGCAGGAAATAGGGGAGGTCCTCCTCGCCGCCGGAAGGCTCCGCCACGTAGCCGTAGCTCCTGAGCGTTTCGACGTCCCCGGCCGCGCCTATGGCGCGGGCCAGTTCGAGGAAGGCCAGCAGCGGCTTGCCGTCCACGTACTCCATGGCCATGTAGGGCAGGCCGGCGTGCTCGCCGAAGGAATAGACCTTGATTATACCGGGATGGTCGCAGCGCGCGATGGCGGCGGCCTCGCGCAGGAAGCGCCGCCGGCTCTGCGGCGTGGCCTGTTCGGGCAGGACCATTTTGACGGCCGCGTCGCGCTGCAGCGCCTTGTCGTGGGCGCGGTACACCACGCCCATGCCGCCGCGGCCCAGCTCGCCGGTTATCTTAAGGCTGCCCAGTTCGTCCCCGACCTTTATCATGGCTTAAATCTGATTTTACTATAATATTGGAAACGCTGGATAACCAGAGGTTCACCATGAAAACGCTGCTGATAAAGAACGCCGAGGTGCTGGCCACGATGGACGACGCGGGCCGCGAGATCAAGGGCGGTGACGTCTATATCGAAGGCCCCGAAATAAAGAAAGTGGGCAAAGGCCTCCGGGTGAAGGCCGACAGTGTCATCGACGCGAAAGGCTGCGTCGTGATGCCCGGCATGGTGAACACCCACCACCACCTTTACCAGACGCTGACGCGCAACCTGCCGAAGGTGCAGGACGCCAAGCTCTTCGACTGGCTCGTCTATCTCTACGAGATCTGGAAGCATCTCGACGAGGAGGCCGTCTACGCCAGCACGCAGGCCGGCCTGGGCGAGCTGCTGCTGACCGGCTGCACCACGAGCACGGACCACCTCTACCTGTTCCCGAGGAAAGGCAGCGATAATTTCATAGACGCGCAGGTGGCGGCCGCGCGCGGCGTGGGGATGCGCTTCCACCCGACGCGCGGCTCGATGTCGCGCGGCCGCTCCAAGGGCGGCCTGCCGCCGGACAGCGTGGTGCAGACCGAGGACCATATAATGAAGGACTGCGAGCGCCTCGTGCACAAGTACCACGACGGCGGTAAGTTCGGCATGACGCGGCTGGTGCTGGCGCCCTGCTCGCCGTTCTCCGTGACCACCGAGCTGCTGAAGATCACCGCCGAGATGGCCAGGCGCTGGGGCGTGCGCATGCATACCCACCTGGCGGAGACGAAGGACGAGGACGATTTCTGCCGCAAGACGCTGAAGATGCGCCCGCTCGAGTACATGGAGAGCGTGGGCTGGGTGGAGGAGGGCAACGCCTGGTTCGCCCATTGCGTCTACCTCAACGAGGCCGAGGCTAAGCGGATGGGGAAGACGGGCACCGGCGTCGCGCACTGCCCGTCGTCCAACCTGCGCCTGGGCTCCGGCATCGCGCCGATCCGGATGTTCATGGAGCACAAGGTGCCGGTGGGCATTGCGGTGGACGGCTCGGCCTCCAACGACGCCTCCGACATGCTCGGCGAGGTGCGGCAGGCGATGCTGGTGCAGCGCGTGAAGGCCGGCGTGGAGGGCATGCCGGCGCGCGACGCGCTGCGGCTGGCCACGCGCGGCGGCGCCGCCGTGCTGGGACGCTCCGACATCGGCTCGATCGAGCCGGGCAAGGCCGCCGACATCGCGGTCTTCGACGTGAGCGGCCTCGACTATATCGGTTCCAAGTCCGACCCGCTGGCTTCGCTGCTGTTCTGCGGCGCCTCCCACCGGACCAAGTACACCGTCGTCAACGGCCGGATAGCCGTGAAGGACGGGCGCCTGGCCCTCGAGGACGAGCGCCGGGTGACGGCGCGCGCGACCAGGGCCGCGGCCGCTCTGTACCGCAGGGCGGGCCTGAAGTAGGCCGGCGGCTATGCTCTCGGCCATCGTCCTGGCGGCGGGTGAATCGTCCCGGATGGGACGGCCCAAGGCCCTGCTGCCGTGGCGCGGGCTCCCTTTCATCGAACACGTCTGCGCCGCGCTGCGCGCGGCCGGCGTGGAGGACCGGGTGGTCGTGCTAGGCCGGGCCTCCGCCGAGGTGCTCGCCGCCTGGCGGCCCGCCGGGGAGAAGGTAGCGGTCAATCCCAGGCCGGAGGACGGGCAGCTCTCCTCGCTCCGCGCCGGCCTCGCCGCGGCCTCGCCCGCCTCGGAAGGCTATATGGTCTGCCTCGCCGACCAGCCGACGATCGCGCCCTCCACCTACGCCAGGATAATGGAGTTCTGGTCCTCCCGCAGGGACGCGATCGTCATCCCGCGCGCCTTCCGCGCCTCCGATTCCCGCCTGAAGCGCGGCCACCCGATAATCATCCCCGCCGCGCATAAGCGGCTCTGCTTCGAGGGCCCGCTCGACGAGGGTCTGCACTGGGTCACTCACCACCCGTCGGTCCGCGCGGCCGACCTGGACGTGGAGGACCCTGAGATAATAAGGGACTTCGACACGCCCGGGGACTACGAGGCCCTCGTAAAGGCCGGCTGACCCGGATGTTCCCCGTCCTCGTCCTGCTCGCAGTGTTCGTCCTGACCGCGGTCCGGCAGGTCGGGGCTTTCCGCCTGCAGATCTGGCAGGTCATGTGCGCCGGCGCCGCCGCCGTGCTGCTGTCGGGAGACATCTCTCCGGCGGCCGCGCTGCGCGCCGCGGACCCGGACGTCATGCTCTTCCTCTTCGGGATGTTCGCGGCCGGGCAGGTCTTCGAGCTGAGCGGCTGGCTGGCGCACGCCAAGTTCGAGGTGTTCAAGCGCGCCCGTACCGAGGAGGGGCTGCTGCTGACGCTGGTCTTCTTCATGGGTACGGCTTCGGCCTTCCTGATGAACGACACGCTGGCCATCGTCGGCACACCGGTGGCGCTGCTGCTGGCCCGCAAGCATTCCATCTCCCCCAAGGCGCTGCTGCTCGCGCTGGCCTTCTCCATCACCGTCGGCAGCGCGATGAGCCCGATAGGCAACCCGCAGAACCTGCTCGTGGCCGTGAAGGGGGAGGTCGCCGCGCCGTTCCTGACCTTCTTCAGGTACCTGGCCCTGCCGACGCTGCTAAACCTCGGGGCGGTCTTCCTGGTGGTCCGGCGGCTCTACCGGGACGAGTTCGGCTCCGCTGCCCTGGTCCACTCCCAGGAGCCGGTGAAGGACAGAAGTCTCGCCCGCCTGGCCAGGGCCACGGCCTGGGTGCTGGCTGCGGCTATAGGGGCCAAGATCGCCGCCGTGTCCCTGTTCCCGTCGCTCGATTTCCGCCTGACGTGGATAGCGCTGGCCGCCGCCGCGCCGGGCCTGCTGCTCAGCCCGCGCCGGGCCGAGCTGGTCCGCGGGGTGGACTGGGCCACCCTGGCCTTCTTCGCCGGCATGTTCGTCCTGACCCGCGCGGTCTGGGACACCGGGCTCTTCCAGGGGCTCATCGCCCGCTCCGGGGCCGATATCTCCGGCGTCGGGCCGGTGATGGCCGTAAGCCTCGCGCTGAGCCAGCTGATCTCCAACGTGCCGCTGGTCGCCCTGTACCTGCCGGTCCTGAAGCACGCCGGGGCCGGCACGCCCGCGCTGATGGCGCTGGCGGCCGCCTCGACGGTGGCCGGCAACATGTTCCTCCTCGGCGCGGCCAGCAACGTCATCATCGTCCAGAACGCCGAGCGCAAGGCCGGGCAGACCGTCACCTTCCTGGAGTTCGCCCGCGCGGGCGTGCCGCTGACGCTGATAAATGCGATAATATACTGGGTTTTCCTGAGGTGGGCATGAAAGACGATATCGTACTGTTCGGCGATCCTGAAACGGCGGAGCGGAAGCGGCAGCTGAAGGAGTTCTTCAACCTCCTGTACATCCCGCTGTTCCTCGGCTTCATCTATTCCTCGTTCTACCGCGTGACCATGGTCGCCCTGGCCGGCGATCCGGACATGGGCGGCGGACCGCTGAACGTCCAGATGGGGCCCAGGCACCAGGGCCTGAACATCGGCCTGCCGTTCCTCGCGATGGTCCTGATGGTCTATCTCTGGGCGCGGCCGGCCTACAGCTATGTCCGTAAGCCCGACGAGAAGCTGAAGGCCAGGATCCGCGTGCGGCTGGGCAACATCTACCGCGACGCTTTCCTGATGCTGGTAATATCGCAGGCGCTGGCGCTGGGCTTCCCGGTGCTGCTGTTCGGCGCGCTGCCGTGGCAGGCCTGGGCGGCGTCGGGCGTGGCGTTCGCGGGCCAGGCCGCGCTCCTCGTCGCGCACATCGATTCCCATCTCTCCAGGCAGAAGAAACTTATCGTGACGCTCTATTCCCCGGAGGAGCTGTCCCGCCTGCGGCCGGGCTTCTCCATCCCGATCTACCTGAAGATCTCCTCGCTCGTGATCGGCTTCGCCGTCATCCCGTTCGTCCTGATCTACACGCTCTTCGTTAAGCGCGTTCCGTGGGAGGCTTTCGCCGGGGATTTCGGCCTCATGCTGTTCCTCTGCGGCGTGCTGCTGCTGACCGGGGTCTCCACGGTCTACAACGGCATCCAGGTGCCCTTGAACGGCCTCATCGGCAAGATGCGCCGCGTGGCGGGCGGCGAGTTCGTGAAGACCCATATCTTCTTCTCCGACGAGATCGCGCATCTCAAGGCCGGCTTCAACGAGATGGTCGACGGCCTGAAGGAGCGCGAGGAACTGCAGGACACCTTCGGCAAGTACATGTCTATCGAGATCGCCCGCGAACTGCTCAAGAACAAGAAGGTCAACCTGGGCGGCGAGGACATCGAGGCCGCCGTGATGTTCTGCGATATCCGCAACTTCACGCCGCTCAGCGAGAAGCTGGACGCCGCGGCCCTGGTGGAGTTCCTCAACGCCTATTTCGGCTATATCGCGCCGGCGATCACGGCCCACAACGGCGTGATCAACAAGTTCATCGGCGACGCGGTCATGGCGGTCTACGCCCCGCAGCTCGGCTCCTCGGACTACGCCGCCGACGCCGTGCGCTCGGCCGCGGCCATGCGGGCCGCGCTGGCGGAATTCAACGCCTCCGGCGCGGCGCCGTTCCCGGTGGAGTTCGGGGTGGGGATCCATTCCGGGCGGCTGGTGGCGGGCAATATCGGCACCTACTCCCGCCTCGAGTACACCTTCATCGGCGATACGGTCAACGTGGCCGCGCGCCTCGAGGCCAAAACTAAGGATTTCGGCACGGACGTGGTGATCAGCGGGGCGGCGGCCGCGCGGGCGCGCGGGTCGCTCGGAGGGGCCTTCTCCTTCGAGCCTCTCGGGCGGGTCCCGCTCAAGGGCAAGGCCGAGCCGTTGGAGCTCTTTAAGCTGGCTCCCGTGAAATTAAGGTAAAATTGAATCCATGAGAGAAGAAAAGAACCTCGTTAAGATGCTGGCCGAGGCCATCGATTCCGGCCGCGCCGCGGCCTTCGTCACGGTGATCTCGGTGGGCGGCTCCACGCCGCGCGAGGCCGGCGCGAAGATGCTGGTCTACGAGGACGGCTCCATAGAGGGGACCGTCGGCGGCGGCGCCATGGAGGCGCTGACCATAAAGAAGGCCCTCGAGTGCATAGCCGCCGGCCAGGGCGGCAAGTTCACTTTCGCGCTGAAGCCGGGCGGCAACACCGGCATGATCTGCATGGGCGACATGGAGGTCTACATAGACGTCTACAGGACGCCCTTCAAGGTCCTGATCCTCGGCGGCGGGCACGTCGGGGTCAAGATAGCCGAGGCCTGCCGGCTGGCCGGCTACCCCTACATGGTGGCCGACGACCGGACCGAGTTCGCCAACCCCGAGCGCTTCCCGCAGGCGCTGAAGATCATCAACGAGTTCCCGCACAAGGCGGTCAGGGCCGCCGGCGTGGACAAGGACACCTACGTCGTCATCGTCACGCGCGGCCACGCGCTGGACAAGGAATGCCTGGAGGAGGTCATGCGCACGAAGGCCCCTTATATCGGCATGATCGGCAGCGCGCCTAAGGTGCGGGAGATCTACCGCCTGCTGGCCAGGAAGAAGCTTTACCCGCTGAAGGACAGGCGCGTGCATTCGCCGATAGGCCTCAACCTCGGCGGCAAGGCCCCGGGGGAGATCGCCGTCTCGGTGCTGGCCGAGGTCATCAAGCTGCACTACAAGCGCGACGGCGCGCATATGCGCGTCACCGAATGAAAAGGACCGGGAAGACCATGGAAAAGCTCTCTTACGTCGGGAAGTCTATGCCCAGGAAGGACGCCGAGATCAAGGCCGTCGGTTCCGCGCGGTACGCCGCGGACCGGGACTTCGCCGGGATGCTCTACGCCGCCGCGGTGCGCTCGCCGAGGCCCCATATCCGGATAGACGGCATCTCCGACGCTAAGGCCCGCAAGGTGCCGGGCTACGCGGCGCTGGTCACTTACAAGGACATCAAGGGCGTCAATAAATGGCCCGTCGTCATGCAGGACTACCCGTTCCTGCCGGAGAAGGAGGCCCGCTTCGCCGGCGAGACCGTCGCTCTGGTCGTAGCCGCGTCCGAGAAGGCCGCCCGCAGGGCCGCCGCGCTCGTCGAGCTGCGCTACAAGGAGCTGCCCTTCGTGGAGGACCCGCTGGAGGCGCTCGAGAAGGGCGCGCCCAGGGTGCACGGCGAGGACAACGTCTTCTCCACCTACCGGATAAAGAACGGCTCCGTGGACGAGGCTTTCAGGAAGGCCGCCTATACCGTCGAGGGGGAGTTCAGCACCAATTACCAGGTGCACGCCTACCTCGAGACCCAGGGCGCGATAGCCGTGCCGGAGCCCGGCGGCGGCATGACGGTGCACAGCACCACGCAGTGCCCGTTCTACGTGATCGACGCCGTGGCCGCCGCGCTGGCCCAGCCCTACCACAAGATCAAGATCCTGCAGACGGTCACCGGCGGCGGCTTCGGCGGCAAGGAGGACGTGCCGGCGCTCGTCGCCTCGCACGCCGCCATCTGCGCGGCCAAGGTCGGCCGCCCGGTCAGGCTGATCTACGGGCGTAAAGAGGATTTCCAGAGCATGTCCAAGCGCCATCCGGGCTGGGCCCGGGTGGCCTACGCCGCCGACAAGAGCGGGCGCATCACCGCCTGCCGCGTCAAGTACGTGCTGGACGGCGGCGCCTATTCCACGCTGTCGCCGATAGTGCTGTGGCGCGGCACCGTGCACGCCGCCGGCCCGTACAAGGTCCCCAACGTCGACATCCGGACCTACGCCGCGGCCACCAACAAGGTGCCCTGCGGCGCGTTCCGCGGTTTCGGCCAGCCGCAGATCAGCTTCGCGCAGGAGTCGCTCATCGACGAGCTCGCCGCCAAGGTCGGGATGGACCCGCTGAAGTTCCGCTTGAAGAACCTGCTCAAGCCCGGCGACAGGACCGTGACCGGCCAGAAGCTCAATTCCAGCTGCGGCCTGGCGGAGATAGCGCAGGCCGTGCGCCGGCGCTCCGGGTGGGACAGGAAATGGAAGAGCCCCTCCGTAAAGGGGGACGTGGCCTCCGGCATCGGCTTCTCCGTGGCTTATTACGGCGTGGGCCTGGGCGCGGGCGGCCGCTACCTGGACCGCGCCGGCGCGATGGTGAACATCTACAAGGATTCCTCCGTCGGGGTCAGCGTCGGCAATACCGAAATGGGCCAGGGCGCGCTGACCGTGCTGGCGCAGATCGCCGCCGAGACGCTCAACGCGCCCTACGCGGCCGTCCGCGTGGAGGAGGTGGACTCCTCCAAGGTGCCGGATTCCGGCCCCACCGTGGCCAGCCGCACCACGCTGATGAGCGGCAACGCCATCATCGACGCCGCCACGCCGCTGCGCGAGAGGATCTTCAAGACCGCCTACGACCTGCTCCTCGCGGAGGGGGCTGACGCCTCGCTGCCCATGGTCGCGGCCAACGGCGTCTTCAGGATGGGGGCCAAGTCGGTGGAATTCAAGAAGGTGGTCTCCGGCTGCTGGAGCCGCCGCCTGAAGATGTGCGAGCAGGGCTGGTACACGGCGCCGCGCACCTCGTTCAAGAACGAGGACGGCCAGGGCGACGCCTACGTCATCTATTCCTACTCCGCGGACGCCGCCGAGGTGGACGTGGACCTGCGCACCGGCGTCCTGAAGGTGCGCAAGGTCTGGGCGGCCTACGACGTGGGCAGGATCGTCAACCCCGGGCTGGCCATGGGCCAGGCGCAGGGGGGCATCCTGCAGGGCATGAGCTGGGCCGTCTACGAGAACCTGGTCTACAAGAACGGCATCATGGTGAACCCCAACTTCACCGATTACGTCATCGCCACTACCGCAGATAAACCCGAATATGATATAACTTTCATAGAAAAGCCCTATGCCGAAGGCCCTTATAAGGCCAAGGGCATGGGCGAGGTGCCGCTCATAGGGGTGGCCCCGGCGGTGGCCAACGCGGTCCGCAACGCCTGCGGAGCCAGGGTGCGGTCCGTGCCGCTGCTGCCGGAAAAGATCTGGAAAGAGATCAGGAAGGGTTAAGAGGGACACTAATGAAGAACATGACCAAAGCGTTGTTCGCCGTGCTGCTGCTGGCGCTCGCCGCCGGGGCCCGCGCGGAGGACAAGTACGACCAGCTCGCCCGCGAGCTGACCGAGGCCGGCGCCTCGGTGCAGGGCAAGAAGATAGCGATCATCCCGTTCTCCTACGCCGACACGAAGGACAAGGCCAGCAAGGACGGCTCGGTCATCGCCGAGCGCCTCGCGGTCAAGATGATCAACATGCATAAGTTCGAGGTCATCGAGCGCAGCGCGCTGGACAAGGTGATGAACGAGCTGAAGCTGCAGTCCTCCGGCATCATGGACGCCAACTCCACCCAGCAGCTGGGCAAGCTGCTGGGCGTCGAGGCCATAATCACCGGCACGCTGGTGCAGACCTCCGGCGGCCAGATAGAGGTCAACGCCCGCCTGATCAAGACCGAGACCGCGCAGGCCATAGGCGCCTCGCAGGTCACGCTGGACAAGAACTGGATCGGCGACGATAACGCCGTTCCCCAGCAGGCGCAGCAGGTCCAGCAGCCCGAACCCCAGGCCTACCAGCAGCCCTCGCAGCCCATGGTAAAGCAGGCCGCCCGGGCGCGCGGCCCCAATGAATACGGTTATTTCGACGTGATCGCAGGCGCCGGCACCCAGACCACCGACATCACCTGGGACGCCTACCGCAGCAACATCAAGCAGACCGGCCTGCTGACCAGCGGCGCCGGCCCGATCGGCTTCCGCGTCGGCGGCTACGGCAACGGCGCGTTCGGCGGCGACTTCGAGTTCTCCGTCTCGAGGCACTACATAGACTCCCAGCGCGGCACCGTGGTGAACAACACCATCCTTTACAACGCCGTGATCCCCGCCGGCTACCTGGACGTGACCTCGGTCGGCATGAGCGGCGACCTGCTGCTGAGGACCATGACCAAGGCCCAGTTCTACTTCGGTCTCGGCCTCGGCCTGTCGATCAACAACATCAAGTCTTCGGTCCTGCGGGACGTCCGCAACGCCCTGCTCAACGAGACCGCCGTCGGCTTCATGTTCAGGGTCCCCGTGGGCGTCCGCTTCAACATGGACAGCACCACGTTCTTCCTGGAATGGCGCGCCGAGATGAACTCGACCTCGTTCAACGGCGGCTACGCCGGCGTGACCAACAACGTCACGTTCACCGGCTCCAGGTTCGTGCTCGGCGTGGGCAGCAAGTTCTGACATGAAGAGTTTCCGTCTGGCCTGCACCGTCAACGGAGAGCGAGTGGAGCGGGAGGTCGTATCCTCCCGCTCTCTGCTTGAGTTCATCCGCGAGGACCTCGGCCTGAAAGGCACCAAGGAAGGGTGCGGCGAGGGGGAATGCGGGGCCTGTATGGTGCTGGTGGACGGGAAGGCCGTAAATTCCTGCCTGATGATGGCCGTGCAGCTGCACGGCAAGGACCTCGTGACGATAGAGGGCATCAAGGGGAAGGCCGGCGGGCTCCACCCGCTGCAGAAGACGTTCATGGCCGAAGGCGCCGTCCAGTGCGGTTTCTGCACGCCCGGGCTCATAGTGGCCTCGGAGGCCCTGCTGCGCCGCAAGCCGCGCGCCACGCTGGAGGACATCAAGCTGGAGCTTACCGGCAACCTGTGCCGCTGCACCGGCTACGAGAAGGTGCTGTCGGCCGTGGAGAAGGCCCGCGACGAGAAAAATGCCTGACATCATCGTAAAGCCCGCCTCGCTGAAAGAGCTCTGGAAGACCCTGCCGGGCCTGCCGGCCGCGCGCCGCTACCTGGCGGGCGGCACCGACATCGTCACGGCGGACAACGCCGGGGTCGAGCGGTCCGAGTGCTGGGTGGACATAAGCGACCTGCCGGAACTCGCGGGCGTGGAGGAGACCGCCGCCGCGCTGGTGATAGGCGCGGGGGAGAAGATCTCGGGCCTCGAGCGCTCGGCCGCCGTCAGGCGCTGGTGCCCGGTCCTCGTTTCGGCCATACCCCATTTCGCCAGCCCCAGCCTGCGCAACATGGCCACGCTGGGCGGCAACGCCGGCAACGCCAGCCCCTGCGCGGACGGCGTCTGCGCGCTGGTGGCCGAGGGCGCTTTCGTCCGCCTGGAACTGAAGGGCAAGCGCCGCCGCCTGCCGCTGAAAGACCTTTTCACCGGCCCTAAGCGTACCGCGCTGCGCAGGGACGAACTGATCACCGCTTTCGAAGTCCCGAAACGCCGGCACGCCGGGGCCTACCTGAAGCTGGGGCCGCGCTCCTATTTCGGTATTTCCAAGGCCGCCGTGGCCGTGGCGGCCGAACTGGAGCGTGGAGCCGTGAAGAGCGCCTCGGTGGCGCTGGGCTCGGTGGCGCCGGTGCCGCTGTACGCCGCGGGCGTCTCCGCCTGGCTGGCCGGCCGGCCTCTTTCCGCCGGCACCGCCGTGGAGGCCGCGGCCCGGGTCAAGGCCGAGGTCTCCCCGATAACCGACGCCCGCAGCGAGGCCGAGTACCGCCGCGAGATGTGCGGCGTCCTGCTGGAGCGGGCCCTCCTGTCGCTGGCCCGCTGACACCGGAGAACTCTTTCATGAAGAAGATCCTTACCCTCACGCTGCTCCTGTCCCCCTGCGCCGCCGCGGCGCAGGCCGCCCAGAGCGACCCGCTGCTGGCCGCCCTGAAGGCGGAGCTCGCCCGCTCCACCTCGACGCTGGCCCACGCCGAGTCCGCGCCCCTCTACTACCTGGGTTACGAGGTCTACGACAAGCGCTATTACGGCGTCTCGGCCTCCGAAGGCGCGGTCTTCAGCGAGGATTCACGCCGCGCCCGGCAGCTGGACGTGGACGCCCGCGTCGGCTCTCCGGCGCTGGACAACACCCACGAGGTCAAGGGCGACTACGCCTACACCAACTCCAAGAAGCAGGAACTGGCCTCCCTGCCGGTGGAGGACGATCCGGCCCCGCTGCGCGCGGAGATCTGGGGACTGACCGACCGCGCCTACAAGACCGCCCTCGACCGGTACGCCAAGGTCAGGATGAACAAGAGCGTGACCGCCGAGGAGGAGGATAAGTCGGACGACTTCTCCGCGTCGCCGGCCAGCGTCTATTACGGCCCGGCGTCCTTCCCGGCCTTCGACAAGGCCGCCTTCAGGAACATGCTGCGCCGGCTCTCGGAACGCTTCAAGAAATACGATTTCATCTACGACTCCTACCTGCGCTTCAGCGTCGAGACCAATAACCGCTACATGGTCAACTCCGAGGGCTCTTCCATAGTCACCGGCAACACCTACGTGCGCCTGATCTATTCCCTCTACACGCGCACGGCCGACGGCATGGAGCTGTCGCGCATGAAGATCTACGATTCGGACAAGCCCTCGGACATGCCGGCCGAGGCCGTGATCGCCAAGGACATCGACGCCTCCATCGCGGAGCTCGCGGCCCTGCGCGCGGCCCCTCCGGAGCAGCCCTACTCCGGGCCGGTCATCCTGCAGAACCGCGCCGCCGCGGTCTTCTTCCACGAGATCCTCGGCCACCGCCTGGAGGGCCACCGGCAGAAGAGCGAGGAGTCCGGCCAGACCTTCGCCAAGAAGGTGGGCCAGCAGATCATGCCCGCCTTCCTCAGCGTCTACGACGACCCGACACTCTACGACGTGAAAGGCCAGTTCCTGCGCGGCTACTACCGCTACGACGACGAGGCCGTCCCGGCCCGCCGGGCCGTACTGGTGGAGAACGGCGTGCTGAAAGGCTTCCTGATGGGCCGGTCCCCGATCCGCAATTTCCCGGAATCCAACGGCCACGGCCGCCGCTCCGAGGGGCACGGCGCCGTCGCCAGGCAGGGCAACCTGATCGTGGTCTCGAGCCGGGCCGTTCCCTACAAGGCCCTGCGCGAGAGGCTGATAGAGGAGGTTAAGAAGGACAAGAAGCCCTACGGCCTCATCGTCACCGACATTTCCGGCGGCTTCACGATCACCGAGCGTTCTCTGCCGCAGAGCTTTTCCGTGCAGGCGACGATGGCCTACAAGGTCTTCCCCGACGGCCGCCCGGACGAGGCGGTGCGCGGGCTGAACCTGATAGGCACGCCGCTGCAGACCTTCTCCCGCATCGTGGAGACCGGCGACGACCCGGCCGTCTTCGACGGCTCCTGCGGCGCCGAGTCCGGCTGGGTGCCGGTCTCGGCCGTCTCTCCGAGCCTGCTGTTCTCGGAGATGGAATCCGAGAAGGTCCAGAAATCCAACGCCCGCCCGCCGGTCCTGAAGCCTCCGTTCACGGACGGCGGCAAAGGGGGGAACTGACATGAAACGCCTCCTGCTGGCCTCCGCCTGCCTCCTCGCCGTCCTCGCCCCGGCGCGCGCCGCCGCGCCCGGGGACCGCGTCCTCAAGGCCATGACCGACGAACTGGACCGCACGGTCCGGCGGCTTAAGATGGACAGCCTGGACCGGCCCTACTACGTTTCCTATTACGTGGTGGACTCCACCGAGACCTCGCTGTCGGCCTCTTTCGGCTCGCTGCTGGACGATTCTTCCGACGTCTCCCGCCGGGTGGCCGCCGACGTGCGCGTCGGCAGCGCCGCGTTCGACAATACCTGGTACGTCGGGCAGGACTTCAATTCCTATTCCCCGGCCGGGTCCCAGCTGAGCGAGGAGGCCGGCTACGACGCGCTGCGCTTCGGCCTCTGGTCGCTGAGCGACGACGCGTACAAGAAGGCCCTGGAGAAGTATTCGCAGAAGAAGGCCTACCGGACCAAGAAGAACATCTCCGAGATCTACGGCGACCTCTCGCCGGAGCCCCGCGTGCGCCTCTTCGACGACGCCCGCCCGTCCGAAGCCTTCGACGCCCCGGCCTGGCGGGAGCGCGTGAAGGCGCTGTCGGCGGTCTTCCGCAAATACCCCGCCGTCCAGGACTCGCAGGTCTCGTTCGGCTTCGCTATGCGCACCGCCCGTTTCGCCGACAGCGGCGGCACGCGGTTCCGCCGCGGCTGGGACGACGTCACGCTGAGCGTGCGCGCCACCGTGCAGGACAGGACCGGGCTGCGCATCTCGGACAGCGAGGACCTCCTCTGGCCTTCGCTCGCCGCGGTCCCCTCCGACGCGGACCTCGCGGCCCGGACGGAGGCCTTCGCCCGGGAGATGAGCTATCTGGTGGACGCCTCCACCGCCGAGGTCTACCTGGGGCCGGTGCTCTTCGAGGGGCAGGCCGCGGCCGAGTTCCTCAACCAGCTGTTCGTGGCCAACGTCTCTTTCCCGCGCGCGCCGTGGGCCGACAAGGACGACTGGACCCGCTATTACATCGCCTCCGGCGAGCTGACCAAGAAGCTGGGCATGCGCGTGCTGCCGGCCTTCGTCGGCGTGACCGACGACCCGCTGAAAAACTCCTACGACGGCACGGCGCTCGCCGGCAGCTACCCGGTGGACAACGAGGGCGTCCGCCCCGCGCCGCTGGAGCTGGTCCGCGGCGGCAAGCTGGTCAACTTCTACATGGACCGCTCCCCCGTCAAGGAGTTCCGCGCCTCCAACGGCCACGCGCGCGGCTCGGTCGCCGAGTTCCCGACGCCCCGCCCCGGCAACGTCTTCTTTTCTTTCCTGCCGGCCAAGCGCGCGCCGGAGGCCGAGCTGAAGAAGAAGCTGCTGGAGCTGGCCGCGGAGAACGGGCTGGACTACGCGGTGCTGGTGCGCCGCGTGGACCCGGAGACCTCCAGGGAGTACGGCGAGCTGCTCTCCGACCCGGTCATAGCCTACAAGGTCTCGGTCAAAGACGGCTCCGAGACGCCGCTCGGCCCCTCGGAATGGTCCGGCGTCACCTTCCGCGCGCTGCGCGACATCACGCTGGCCTCCGATAAGGACCAGGTCTACAACTATTACCAGGCCGGGCCGTTCTACTATAACCGCGGGCTCGTGCCGGCCTCGATAGCGGCGCCCGAGGCGCTGCTGGTGCAGGAGATGGAGCTGAAGCCGACAGAAGCCAAGCCGGACCGGCCGCCGTACCTGCCGCATCCCTATTTCGCTAAGTAGGCCCGCCCGGCGGGCCAGCATCGGAACTCAGGAGGCATTGCCGTGAAGAACATCAAGTATTACGCCCGCCCGTCCTCGGTGAAGGACGCGCTCGCGCTGCTGCTCGACCGGAAGTACAAGGCCCTGGCCCTCGCCGGCGGCACGCTGGTGGCCAAGACGCTGCCGGACTCCGTCGAGACCTACCTGGACCTGAAGGACCTCCCGCTGAAGGGCATAAAGCTGCAGGGCGGGAACCTCGTGATCGGGGCCGGCGCCACGTTCGACGAGATCGACCGCGACCGCCTCTGCCGCGGCTGGGCCGGCGGCATCGTCTCGGCGGCCGCCGCCAAGTGCTCCAGCCAGCTGATCCGCAACATGGCCACGATCGGAGGGAACGTCGCCAGGCCGCATTCCTTCAATATCTTCCCGGTCGTGCTGCTCGGCCTCGACGCCAGGGTCAGGGTGCAGGCCAAGGGCGGCTCCAGGCTGCTCGGGCTGGAGGAGCTCTATGCCGCCGCCCCGCTGCTGCGCCCCGGCTCCAACTGCCTGATCACCGAGATCGTGATCCCGGCGGCGACGAAGAAGTGGAAGTGCGAGTTCGTGAAACTCGCGAAGACCGACTCCAGCTGGGAATCCTACGTAACGCTGTTCTTCGCGGCCGAGCGCAGGGGCAAGGCGCTCTCGCGGGCCCGCGTCGCCGTGGGCGCGCTGTCGCCCAGGCCCTTCCGCGCCCCCCGCGGCGGAGAAGGCCCTGCTGGCCGGCGAGGACCCCGCCAGGGCCTTCGCGGCCGACCTCGACGCCGCGCGCGCCGGGGACTACGTCTCCGCGGCGTCGGCCAGCCTGCTCGCCCGCTTCGCGGCCGCTATCTGAGGTGAACCATGAAGAAAGACATCCTTGAGACCAAGAAAGGCAATTTCGAGATAACCGTGACCGTCAACGGGGAGCTGAAAGAGCTGTCCGTGAAGAACGGAGAGTTCCTGCTGGACGCGCTGCGCCGGCACGGCTGGAAAGGCACCAAGAAGGGCTGCGATACCGGCGACTGCGGCTCCTGCACCGTCATCCTGAACGGCAGGGCCGTGCTGGGCTGCCTGGTGCCGGCCGTGGCCGCGCACGGGGGGGAGCTCACCACGATAGAGGGGCTCGGCACCGTGCGGGACCCGCACCCGCTGCAGGAGGCTTTCGTGGAGGCCGGCGCCGTGCAGTGCGGCTTCTGCATCCCCGGCATGATCCTGTCCTCCAAGGCCCTGCTCGACCGGGCCCCGCGCCCGACCGAGGCCGAGATCCGCAAGGCCCTGGACGGCAACCTGTGCCGCTGCACCGGCTACGTAAAGCAGGTGGAGGCCGTGAAGAACGCCTCCGCCCGCCTCGCCGGCGGCAAGCGCAAGCGCGGCTGATCTTTCCTACGGAGAATAACGATGGACGCCAAGAACCTCAAAGTAGTCAATAAACCTGTCCGCAAGATGGACGCCCTGGGCCTGGCCTGCGGCGAGCCGGCCTTTACCGACGACGTCGAGTTCAAGGGGCTGCTGCACGCCAAGCTGCTCTGGAGCCCCCACGCCCACGCCCGCATAAAGAAGATAGACGTCTCCGCGGCCCTGAAGGTGCCCGGCGTGAAGGCCGTGCTCACCTGGAAGGACCTGCCCCGCGTGCCGCACACTACGGCCGGGCAGGGCTACCCGGAGCCGTCGCCCTACGACACCTACACGCTCGACAACAAGGTCCGCTACGTGGGCGACAGGGTGGCCGCCGTGGCCGCCGAGACCCTCGAGGCCGCCCGGGAGGCCGTCTCCAAGATAAAGGTGGACTACGAGGTGCTGCCGGCCGTGCTCGAAGTCTTCGACGCGATGAAGGACGGGGCCCCGGTCATCCACGACGAGCCCGACTCCAAGAACATCCCCGACGCCAAGCGCAACATCGCGGCCAAGTTCGACTTCGAGGTGAAGAACGGGGAATGGTTCAAGGAGGCAGACCACGTCTTCGAGCACAGCTGGAGCATCCCCTATCTGCAGCACTGCGCGATAGAGCCCCACGTCTCGATAGCGCACTTCGACAACTTCGGGCGCCTGGTGCTGCGCACCTCCACGCAGGTGCCGTTCCACGTGCGCCGCATCGTGGCGCAGGCCCTGAAGATACCTGTCAAGAAGATCCGGGTGGTCAAGCCCCGCATCGGCGGCGGCTTCGGCTCCAAGCAGGAGGTCCTCGAGGACATCGTGGCCGCGCTCGCCCTTAAGACCGGCAGGCCGGTCAAGCTGGAATACACCCGCAAGGAGACCTTCATCTCCTCGCGCACCCGCCATCCGGCGGTCTGCCGCATGAAGGCCGGCGTGAAGAACGACGGCACGATCACCGACGCCGAGATGGAGATCACGCTGAATACCGGCGCCTACGGCAGCCACGCGCTGACCGTGATGATGTGCTCCGGCTCGCACACGATCCCGATGTACCGGGTCAAGAACAATATCAAGTTCGTCGGCCGCAGCGTCTACACCAACATGCCGGTGGCCGGCGCCTACCGCGGCTACGGCGCCACGCAGGGCTTCTTCGCGTGGGAATGCCTGATGGACATGATGGCCGATAAGATCGGTATGGACCCGGTGGAGTTCCGGAAGCTGAACTACATCAAGCTCGGCGAGGGCTCGCCGGTCTTCAAGGCCATGGGCGAGGGCCGCGAGGGCGTCGAGCAGGTCATCACGTCCACCGGCCTGTTCGAGGCCATCCAGAAGGGCATGGACGAGATCAAGTGGGCCGAGAAGCGGGCCAAGTACGCCGGCCAGACCGGCCCGGTCCGCCGCGGCGTCGGCGTGGCCTGCATGATGCAGGGCTCCGGCATCCCCGAGGTGGATATGGCCTCCGCCACGATCAAGATGAACGAGGACGGCTCGTTCAACCTGCTCGTCGGCGCGGCCGACCTGGGCACCGGCTCCGACACGATCCTCGCGCAGATCGCGGCCGAGGTGCTCGGCGTGAAGACGGAGGACATGATCGTGACCTCCTCCGACACCGACGTCACCCCGTTCGACGTCGGCGCCTACGCCTCCTCCACCACGTTCATCTCCGGCGGCGCCGCCAAGAAGGCCGCCGAGAAGGTGCGCGACATGATCCTGGCGGTGGCCGCCAAGATCCTCGACGAGAAGAAAGAGGACCTGCGCCTGGAGGGCGGCCGCGCGGTCTCCCGGAAGGGGGCGTCCTGTTCGTTGTCCGAGGTGGCCAACACCTCGCTGTACTACTACGACCAGCACCAGATAGCCGCCACCGCCTCGCACTACGCCCACACGTCGCCGCCGCCTTTCCAGGCCAACTTCGCCGAGGTGGAGGTGGACACGGCGACCGGGAAGATCCGCATCCTCGACTACGTCTCCTGCATAGACTGCGGCACCGCCATCAACCCGCAGCTGGCCGAGGGCCAGAACGACGGCGCGGTGGTCAACGGCATCAGCCACACGCTCTCGGAGGCCATGGAGTTCTCCGCCAACGGCACGCCGCTGAACGCCTCGTTCAGGCGCTACAAGATCCTCTCCGCCGCGGATACCCCGCCGGTGAGGACCTTCCTGGTGCCCACCTGGGAACCTAACGGGCCCTTCGGGGCGAAGTCGGTCTCGGAGATCGGCATCAACGGCCCGCTGCCCGCCGTGGCGAACGCCGTCTACGCCGCCTGCGGGGCCAGGCTGTTCGACGCTCCGTTCACTCCTGAGAAGGTGCTGGCTGCGCTGAAGAAGACCGCCTGAACCCGGGGGTAGTGATCGAAAAGAGGCCCGCTCCGGCGGGTCTCTTTTTATTTTTAGGAAAAATATATTATAGACCTTGAATTTTATTATAATTTCATGTATATTTAAGTTATCAGTTGAGATCAGCCCGGAAAAAGAGGATATATGGCCAAAGAGACCGCCGCCGTCCCCGCCCTGAAGAACTTCCTGGAGATCCCCTACGATGAGCTCGAAACGCTGAACCTGGACGCCGCCGAGGCGGCCGCCAGGCTGACGCCCGCCGAGCTGGAGAAGAAATACTGCGGCTACCTCGAGAAGGAGAAGCGCCTTAAGGCCGTAACGGTCTGCTTCACCGATATCGAGGGGCGCTTCCACATGCTGGACTACGACAAGCAGTACTTCCTGAAGTCCAACGACAACCTGACCTTCGACGGCTCCTCCATCCGCGGCTTCTCCGCCCAGAAAGAGTCCGACCTGCGCCTCGCGGTGGACTGGGGCAGCATCGTCTGGCTGCCGTCCGACGTCTTCGGCCCCGGCAAGGTGATCATGTTCGGCACCGTCCTCAACCGCGACCGCACGCCCTACGAGTCGGATTTCCGGGCGCGCCTGCGGGCCCTGGCTTCGGAGATGAAACGGGCCAGGGGCCTGACCGCCAACGTCGCCGCCGAGGTGGAGGGCTTCGTGGTGAAGGGGCTCAACGCCGAGCAGCATTACAACGAGGGGACCGGGTTCGAGCTGATCTCGAGCGGCGGCTACTTCCACTCGCTGCCGCTGGCGCCGCTCAAGATCTTCATCGATACGGCGGCCGAGGCGCAGCGCGCGATGGGGTTCCGCAACGAGAAGGACCACCCGGAGGTCGCCCCGTCCCAGTTCGAGCTGAACTTCTCCCACGCCGACGTGGTGCGCGCCTGCGACCTGGTCCAGCTCTATAAGCTGGTCTGCCGGCAGGTGGCGGCCAACATGGGCATGACCGCCACGTTCCTGCCCAAGCCCGTCTCCGGCGTGAACGGCAGCGGCATGCACCTCAACCTCTCGTTCTCGAAAGGGGGCAAGAACGTCTTCCACGACGCCAAGGGCGAGGACGGCCTCTCCAAGGCGGCCTGGGACGTGGTCTCGCGCATCCTCAACCACGCGCAGGAGCTCTCGCTCGTGCTGAACCCCAGCGTCAACTCCTACCGGCGCCTCGATCCGCATTTCGAGGCCCCCAACCAGATCAAGGTCTCCTCGGTGGACCGCGGCGCGATGATCCGCATCCCGGCGGGCAACGAGCGCTCCGCCCGCCTGGAGATCCGGTCGGTGGCCCCCGACGCGAACCCGTACCTCGCCCTCTTCGCTCTGCTGAGCACGGCGCTCTACGGGAAGCCGCTCGCCAAGGACGAGGGCAAGCGCGACCGGGTGCGGTTCCTGCCCGGCAATATCTACGACGCGATCCGCATCTTCCGCGGCAGCGAGTTCGTCAGGCGCGTGATGGGCGAGCTCCCGCACGAGAAGTACGCGGCGCACAAGCAGGCGGCCGCGGACCGCAGCCCGAAGGAGCTCGGCACGATCGTGAAGACCTCCGAGGTGGTGTTCCACCACGACGTGACCACGCAGCAGCTCTGGCACCGGTTCTGACCCGGAGCCGGGGCTGCCCGGTTCTTTGGTATCATATCGCTATGGGCAAAGGGCTCTGTTCCCGCATCCTGCTGGTCTGCCTGCTGGCGGCGCCCGCCTGCGCCGCCTCCTGGACCGCCGACTCCTACATGGCGGAGGTCCTGCGCGTTTCCCACGACGTGCGCAAAGCCTCGGAGGACGCCGACATCGCCCGCGGGCGCTACGTTTCGGACCTGGCGGCTTTCTGGCTGCCCGCCGTTACCGTGGGGGCCGCGGCCACGCCCTATTCAGCCTACAACTCCCCGCGCCTGCGCTACCGCAGCGCCGACGTCACGGCCGGGGTGACCGCGACGCTCAACCTCTACAACAACTTCAAAGACAGGCTGGCGCTCGATTCCAGCCGGGCCTACAGCCGGGCCGGCGGCTACCGCCTCTGGCAGGAACGGCAGCGGGCCGCCCTGGACGCGCTCGCCGTCTACTACGGCGTGCTGCGCAAGCGCCGGCTGCTCGAGGTGGTCCGCAACAGCCTGGCGTCCTACGAGGCCCAGTACGACAAGGTGCAGCGCTACTACCAGGAAGGCCTGAAGAGCTATTCCGACGTGCTCAAGAGCGAGCTGAACCTGCGCTCGGTGCAGCTCTCGGAGGCCTCCGCCGCCGAGACCTACCGCAATTCGGTGATGGACTTCAACCTTTCGCTCTACCTGGACCCCGGCGCAGGGACCGACCTCGCCGACGTGGTCTCCGGCTCCACCGAGCCCGTCTCCGGCGAGGGGGACGTGTCTTACGCGCTGGCCCATCGCCCCGAGCTGCTGGTCTACCGGCTGGAGCTGGACCGGGCCCGCTACTCCGCCCGCAGGGCGCTGATCGACCGCTTCCCCGACCTCTCCGCCGACGCCTATTACGACCGGCGGGGCATAGGCTCGCTGGGCCGGCCGGCCGCCGGGACCGTCAACCCGAACTATTACCTGATGCTGAGCCTGTCGCTGCCGCTCGGGCCGGGCACTTTCTCGGAACGGCAGGCCTCCTTCGAGGCCGACACCGCCCTCGCCAGGGCCCGGCGCGCGCTCGCCGACGCCGAGCTGGAGGTGCGCAGGGAACTGCTCTCCGCGCGCCTCGCGCTGGAGACGGCCATCAAGCGCTACGAGGTCTCCACGCTGAAGGCCGGCATCGCCCGCCAGAACCTGGCGATCGTCAACGAGCGCTACGGCGAGGGCCGCGCCGGCATCCTGGACCTGGGCGCCGCCCAGGACGACCTGCTGCAGGCCCAGAGCGAGCAGGCCAATTCCCTTTACGACATGCTGCTGGCGCGCGCCGGCTACGACAAGGCCGCAGGCCGCCAGCTGTGGAAATGAAGGTAACGGAGCTCTTATGAAAAGATACCGGCACGCGGTGCTCAAAGCGCTTATCTACGCGGCGGCGGCCGCCGTCCTGGCCGGCGGAGGCTGGTGGGGCTACCGCCTGTACCGGGGCACTTCCGATATAGAGGCCGAGATAGACAAGGTGAACGTTTCCCGCGGGGACGTCGAGGTCAAGTTCCAGGACATCGGCGACATCGTGCCCAAGACCATGGTCGAGGTGATGGCCCGGGTCGGCGGCCGCGTGGAGGACGTGCTGGTGAAGGAAGGCGACGCCGTCAAGCGCGGGCAGAAGCTGGCCGTGGTCCAGCCCGGCCAGAGCGAGGCGGACAGGTTCCTGCCGGTGGAGGTGACCGCGCCCATGGACGGCGTCGTCATGCGCTGCCCGGGCCAGGGCTACGGCCAGGAAGACACTCTCGTCAAGATAGGCCAGCGCATCACCGGCCTTTCCGATTACGGCAACGCCACCTGCCTGGTGCAGGTGGCCGATATCTCGCGCATGGCGGTCAAGCTCAACGTCAGCGAGATGGAGGTCCTCAAGCTCAAGCGCAACATGAAGGTGAAGGTCTCGGTGGACGCGCTGCCCTCGCTGGACCTCAGCGGCCGCATCGGCATGATCGCCCCGAAGGCCGAGAAGGACGACCGCAGCGGGGTCAAGAGCTTCCGCGTCGAGGTGGACGTGGACCAGCGCGACTCCGGCCTGCGTCCCGGCATGACGGCCAGGATAGAGACCGTGATGGACTCGAGGAAGAACACTCTGAAGATGCCGCTTTCCGGCCTGTTCGAGGAGCGCGGCCAGCGCTTCGCCTACGTGGAGATGCCCAAGGCCAAGCCCCGCCGCCTGGACGTGCGCGTCGGCCTGCGCAACGAGACCGACGTCGAGATCCTGGGGGGCCTGAAGGAAGGCGACACCGTCTATACCGAGAAGCCGCTGACCCTGGACGAGACGCCCCCGGCGGCGGCCAAGTCCGCGGCCGCCGGCGCGGCCCCGCGGACCGGCTCCTGAACCCGGACCTGCAAGATGATCAAGTGCGAGAACCTGCAGAAGACCTACCCGCTTAAGAAGGGCCAGGGCTACCAGGCCCTGAGCGGGATAGACCTGGAGATAGGCCGCGGCGAGTTCGCGGCCGTCACCGGCCCGTCCGGCTGCGGCAAATCCACCCTGCTAAACATCCTCGGCCTGCTGGACAATCCCGACGGCGGCCGCTACCTGCTGGAGGGCCGCGACGTCAGCCGCTTCGACGACGCCGAGCGCTCCGACCTGCGCCTGCGCACGGTCGGTTTCGTCTTCCAGTCCTTCAACCTGCTGCCGCGCTTCTCCGCCGCGGAGAACGTCCGCCTGCCTATGCTCTACCGCGGCGTCCCCAAGGAGGAGGCCGCGGAGCGCGCCCGCGCCCTGCTGGAGAAGGTGGGGCTGAAGGGGAAGGCCGACAATACCCCGCTCGAGCTGTCCGGCGGCGAGCGCCAGCGCGTGGGCATAGCCCGCGCCCTCGCCAACGACCCGGTCCTGCTGCTGGCCGACGAGCCGACCGGCAACCTGGATTCCCGCACCGGCCTCGAGGTGATGGACCTGCTGCGCTCGCTCAACGCCGCGGGGCTGACCATCCTGATGGTGACGCACGACCTGAACCTGGCCAGGGCCGCCGGCCGGACCATAAAGGTGCGCGACGGGAGGATAGAGCCATGAGGTTCTCGGAGGCGGTACGCACCGGCACGCTGGAGATCTTCAGCCACAAGATGCGCTCGTTCCTGACGTTCTTCTCGATCTCGATCGGCGTCATCTCCATCATGTACAGCCTCACGCTGATCTACGCGATGACCTCCCGCACTAAGAAGGCGCTGGAGGTGGCAGGCCCCGGCCGCATGACCGTCGAGATGAAGCGCAACGGCGGCTCCGACAGCGCCCTCGACGCCAAGGAAGCCAAGTCGGTCATCACGCTGGAGGACGCGCTGGCCGTGCGCTCCGAGTTCCCCGGCCTCTACATGGTCTCGCCCGGCCTGAAGAAGTGGGTCGAGCTCTCCCACGGCCAGTTCAGCGACGAGAAGGTCGTCGAGGGCATCACGACGGAATGGAAGAAGCGCGGCTGGGTCTATAAGCTGCGCGGGCGGTTCCTCAACCAGCACGACCTGGACACCTACGCGCGCGTCTGCGTCCTCATCGAGGACGGCGGCTGGATGAAGAAGCCCAAGTGGTACAAGTTCTACGGCTGGCGGGACAAGTTCCAGGACTATATCAAGCACAACGACATGCTGGGCCAGACGATCCGCCTGGGCAACAACCTCTACACCGTGGTCGGCATCCTGCGGGAGCCGCCGGCGGAGAAGAACCCCAAGTACTTCATGGGCGTCAGCAACTGGGACCCGTCGCTGCTGGTTCCTATCACCACTTCCCAGCGCTTCCTGAACGGCTGGGCCTGGAGCTCCGGCGGCGTCGACGACATCACTATCGACACCGGGAAGGAGGCCACGATCGGCGCCTACAAGCGCAAGGTCGACAAGTTCATCAAGGCCCGCCACGGCGGGCGCATACGCTTCGAGATCAAAGACTACCGCGAGATCATAAAGGAGCGCCTGGCGGACAAGCAGCGGGACATGTACACGGTGCTGATCATCGGCGCGATAGCCATCCTCGCCGGCGGCATCGGCATAATGAACGTCACGCTGGCCACCATCTATTCCCGCATCAAGGAGATAGGCATCCGCCGCGCCATCGGCGCCTCCCGCGGCGACATCATGACCCAGTTCATCATCGAGGCCATGCTGATCGGTTTCTTCGGCGGCGTGGCGGGGATCCTGCTCGGCATGGCGGGCATCCAGTACCTGGCCTCCAAGGGCGACACCGATATGATGCTGCTGCAGTGGTGGATGCCTTTCGCGGCTATCGTCGTGGCCGTGCTGACCGGCTTCCTGGCCTCGCTCTACCCGGCCTACCAGGCCTCCCGGCTGGACCCGGTGGAGGCGCTGCGCTACGAGTGACGGGCGCCGGCCCGGGGGAAAAGAAAAAGCCCGCTCAGGCGGGCTTTTTTCTTGGCGCGGGCGGAAGCCTACTTGACCACCGGCCAGCCGGCCGCGATCCAGGCGTTTATCCCGCCGTCCAGGTCGTGGATGTCGGTGAAGCCCATGTTATGCATGATGCCGAGGGTGATGCCGGTGCGGTGCCCGGTGCGGCAGTAGATGAAGTACTTGGCGTCCTTGTCCAGCTTGGCGAGCTGCTCCTTGAAGTCGGGCGCGTAGTAGTCCATCAGCATGTTCACCGCTTCCAGGTGGCCGGCGTCGTACTCTTCCTTGGTCCGGATGTCTATGACGATCGGCTTCTTGACCTCGAGAAAGTAATGGGCCTCGTCGGGCTTGATGTTTACCGGGAAGGTGCAGTTGCCGGGCTTCTCGCCCTCCTGCGCGGCGGGGGCGGGGACGGACGCCACCAGCTCCGAGACCGAGACCTTGCGGCCGTTGCCGCTGAAGAGCCACGAGAGGTCGGCGGCGTAGGCGCCGGCCGCGCCGGCGGAGATGATGAGGGCTGCGAGGAATATTTTCATGTTCGCTCCTTTGAGAACGGTATAAGTATATTTTATCACAATTAGAAACGCCGCTTATGCCCCCGGCCGCCGCGCCGGGCAAGTTTTGTATCATATCCCTGAATATGGACACCCGATACCGAGTTCCCCGCGTCCTGGCCCTGGCGGCCCTGGTCCTCCATCTGCTGGGGGGGCTCGCCTTCATCCGCTCGGCGGCGCCCACCTACGACGAGACGGTCCACCTGGCCAGCGGCTACTCCTACCTGGCCACCGGCCGCTACGCGATGAACATCATGGACCATCCGCCGCTCTCGGAGATGCTGTCGGCCCTGCCGCTGCTGGCCCTGCGGCCCAGCGCGTTCTCGGGGCATCCTTATTTCTTAAGGGCGCTGCCTTATCATTACGGCGACTTGTTCCTCTACCAGAACACGGTCCCGGCGGAGAAGCTGCTGGACACCGGCCGCGTCTTCACGTTCCTGGTCTGGACGGCCCTGCTGGCCTGGCTGCTGTGGTCCTTCGTCTCCCGCATGGAGGGGGCGGCCGCGGCCTGGCTGGCGCTGGCCGTTTTCGCGCTGATGCCGGTCTTCATCTCCAACGACGCGCTGGTGACCACCGACGCGGCCGCCGCCGTCTTCTACCTGGCCTCGTTCGCCCTGGCCTGGCGGTTCACGGCCGCGGCCCCGGTGGAAGCGGCGGCCAAAGGCGGCAAGAAGCAGCTCTTCGTGGCCGGCGGCGAGCTTAGGCTCCGGGCGGCGGCGGCGGGCCTCGCCGCGGGCCTGGCCATGGCCTCCAAGTTCAGCATGTTCGTGGTCCCTCCGCTGGTGGCCGCTTTCTGGATAGCCGACAACCTGCGCTGGCCGCGTCTCAAGCTTTCTGCGCTGCTGGGCTATATAGCGCTCTACCTGGCGGTCTGTCTGCTGACCGTGGCGCTGATCTACAAGTTCGACCTGCCGCTCTATTTCTCCGGCCTGTCCGAGACGCTCAAGCGCCTGGGCCAGGGCCGCTCCTCGTTCGCCATGGGGAGCTACACCGTGCAGGGGGTCTGGTGGTATTTCCCGGCCGCGCTCGCGGTCAAGACCCCGCTCGTCGCGCTGGGCGCGGCCTTCGCCGGCGCCTGGCTGGCCGTGAAGAGGTTCCGCAAGGACTACCTGTGGCTGCTGCTGCCGCCCGCCGTCTACTTCGCGGCTTCGCTCAATACCAAGGTGCAGATAGGCTACCGCCACATCATGCCCGTCATGCCCTTCCTGGCCGCGCTGGCGGGCCTGGCGCTGGCGCGCCTGCTGGAGGCCCGCCGCGGCGCGTGGCTGGTCGGCGCCCTGCTGGCCCTGAACGCCGCCTCCGTGCTCCGCGCGGCGCCGCACTTCCTGGCCTATTTCAACGAGCTCGCCGGCGGGCCGGCCGGCGGCTACCGGTACTTCGTTGACTCCAACCTGGACTGGGGGCAGGACGTGAAGGGGCTGGCGGCTTACCTTAAGTCCCGGGGCAACCCGCCGGTGGTCTTCTCCTATTTCGGCGTGGCCCGCCCGGAAAGCTACGGCATCGGCTATGTCCCGCTCGGCGTCGTGTCCAACGTGGAGCTGACCGGGACCGGCGCGAAGGTCTGCGGCCTCAAGGACGTGCTGCTGGCGGTGTCGGCCACCAACCTGCAGGGCACCTACTATCCGGACAAGCGGAGCTTCGCCTGGCTGAAGTCCAGGCGTCCCGTCTTCACGGCGGGCTATTCGATCTTCCTCTATGACCTTACCGGGGACAGGGACGGGATGGAGAAGCTGGCCGCGATGTTCGACCGCGAGGGCCGCAACGCCGAGGCCGACTGCCTCTACGACCGGGCGTCCGGGAAATGATCAGTTTTCTATCAGCGGCAGGAAGGCCTGCTTGAGCTGGTAGACGGTGAAGAGCACGAGCGCGGCGATGACCAGGATATCCGTCAGCTGGCCGCCGTCCCCGTCCTCCCCGCGGCCCTGCAGGCGCGCCATGGCGCGGTAGAGGTAGGCGCCGCAGGCGGCCGCCGCGGCCAGGGCCATTCCCGCGGCTTTCCAGTCGCTGATCTCGGGCATGAACAAACTATATCAAATGAGGACGGGCGATACTAAGCGCGGGTGCAGGGTGCGTTCTTTCGCTCCCGTTTCCGGGGCCGGCGCCCGGGTGCTGGTGCTGGGCAGCATGCCGGGCGCGGCTTCGCTGGCGGCGGGGGAATACTACGCCCATCCCCGCAACTCCTTCTGGCCGCTGATGCTCGATATCTTCGGGGCCCGGGGGCCGTTGTCTTACCGGCGGCGGCTATCGCTGCTCCGGCGCAACGGCGTTGCGCTCTGGGACGTGCTGGCCTCCTGCGTCAGGCCCGGCAGCTCCGACGCCGCCATAAGGCGCGCCACCGCCGAGGCGAACGATATCGCGGGTTTCCTGTCGGCCCATCCGCGGATATCGCTGGTCTGTTTCAACGGCGCCAAGGCCGAGGAATGTTACCGCCGGCACGTCCTGCCCTCCCTGCCGCCGGCCCCGGCCGGCCTGCGCCGCCGCCTGCTGCCGTCCACAAGCCCGGCCCACGCTTCGCTGGGTTACGCCGCCAAGCTGCGGGCCTGGCGCCGGGCCCTGCTCGAAGGGGAATGAAAAAAGGCCGGGATCGCTCCCGGCCTTTTTAACGCGTCGCGTCCGGAACTAGTTCTCGGGCTCGAACTCCTCTTTGCCGGCGCCGCAGACGGGGCAGACCCAGGCCTCCGGCAGCTTGTCGAAGGCCGTGCCGGGGGGGACGTTATTGTCCGGGTCCCCTACGGCGGGATCGTAGACGTAGCCGCAAAGCTTGCAGACGTATTTCTTCATGGTTTCCTCCTGGTGAGCTTAATCCTTAAATTTTTTCAGCAGGTCGGACAGGATCGCGAGGTGCCGCAGCTCCTCTTTTATGATCCCTCCGACCTTTTCGGCTTCTTCCCTGTCCGCCATCGCCTCCTGGAGACCCAGGTAGAAGACGATGGAGTCCTTCTCCATCGAGACGGCGAATTTCACGGCGTCGCGGGTACCGGGATCCCCGGAGAAGAAGTTCTCCGGGTTCCCGGCCAGGGCGAAGACGCCGGAGTCCGCCAGGCCGCGGACCGAGGCGGCGAACTTGCCGTCCGGGTCGTTGACGAAGAGGCTCTCCCGCTGCTCCAGCTCCAGCGACAGCGCGGCGAAGTAGCCGCGGTGCTCCTCCTCGAAATCGGCCAGCCTGGCGAAGGCCCGGGCCGCTTCCGGGTCGCGTGCCCCGGCGGCCGCTTTCCTGTAGAAGCGGACGCCGTTCTCCTCGACCCTGACAGCGGCCCTGAGGGCCTCCGCGTAGGCCAGCGAGGCCATCAGGCCTTCCAGAGCCCGTGCAGGTTGCAGTACTCGCGGGCCTCGAGCGTCTTCGGCGTAAAGCACAGGCAGAACGTGGCCTCGGGGGCCATGCCCGGCTTGAGATATTCGCGGAAGATCTTGCCGTCGGCGACGAGCTCGATCCACTCGATGAAATGCTTCTCTTCCATCGGGTGCGGCACCGCGCCCACCTTCACCTTGACGCCCTTGTCGGTCTTCTCGATGACCGGCACGTGCTTCTCCTTGGCCGCGTCCACGGTGTTCTCGAACATCGGCTTCATGTCGGAGCCGCAGCAGACCAGCACGCCGGGGCCGCCGTGCAGCACCTCCACGATGTTGCCGCAGGCCTCGCACTTGTAAACTTCCCTTCTTTCAGCCATAATTCCCTCCTTGTAACCCTTATTCTAAGATCAGAGCAGCGCTTTCAGGGCCGCCAGGGCCTCGTCGTAATTGGGCTCCTTGGTGACCTCGGGGACCAGCTGGACGTACTTCACTACGCCGTCCTTGTCCACGATGAACACCGCGCGGGCCAGCAGCCGCAGGTCCTTGAGCAGCACGCCCCAGGCCTTGCCGAAGTCCGCCTTCTGGTAGTCGGAGAAGGTGCGCACGGCCTTCACGCCGGCGGCGCCGCACCAGCGCTTCTGCGCGAACGGCAGGTCCATGCTGACCACGAGCACGCCCACGTCGGGGCCGAGCGCCTCGGCCTCCTTGTTGAAGCGGCGGGTCTCCAGGTCGCAGACCGGCGTGTCGAGCGACGGCACCGCTATGACCACGGCGACCTTGCCCCCGTAGGTGCGGGAGAACTTCATCGGCAGCATGTCGTTGTCGATCACCTTGAAGTCGGGCGCGGGCATGCCGGCCTTGATCTCGTCCCCGGCGAGGGCCATCGGGCGGCCCTGCATCGTGACCGTGCGCTTGACGGTCTCTTTCTTCTCGTCCTGGTTGGTGTTCTCGTCCATAATATCCCCTTTACCAGTTGGTCGCCAGCAGTTCGAAATAAGCCTTCGGGTGGGCGCAGGCCGGGCAGGCCTCGGGGGCGGCGTCGCCCTCGTGGTTGTAGCCGCAGTTCTGGCAGCGCCAGGTCACCTTCCTGTCCTTCTTGAAGACCTTGCCTTCCTGCACGTTCTTCAGGAAGCCGAGGTAGCGGGCCTCGTGGTACTTCTCGGCCACGGATATGGACTCGAAGGTCCTGGCCACGGGCTCGAAGCCCTCTTCGCGGGCCGTCTTGGCGAAATCCTGGTAGAGCGTGGTCCACTCGTGGTTCTCGCCCGCGGCCGCCGCCTTCAGGTTGGCCGCGGTGTCGCCTATCCTGCCGGCCGGGTAGCTGGCGGTGATCGTCACGTCCCCGCCCTCGAGGAACTTGAAGAAGCGCTTGGCGTGCTCCTTCTCGTGACCGGCGGTCTCCTCGAAAGCGTTGGCTATCTGGATATAGCCCTCTTTCCTGGCCGCGCCCGCGAAATACGTGTAGCGGTTGCGCGCCTGCGACTCGCCCGCGAAAGCGGCGAGCAGATTCTTCTCGGTCCTGGAACCTTTAAGATCCATGCTGTCCTCCTTAGATTATATGTGAGCCGCCGCCGGCCCCCACCGGCAGTGATAAGAGAGTCCAATTATTCTACTAAAAAATCAGACGTTGTTGCCGCGGATGCCGGCCCGCGTCAGCGCGAAGTCGTACTTCACCGGGTCCGACGGCTCCAGCCCAGCGAAATAGCCGGTTATCTCCACCGCCGTCTTCATGGACGTGTCCTTGCGGCGCGTGATGCCCATGTTCATCGAGACCTGCCGCATGTGGGTGTCCAGCGGGATTATCAGCTTGGAAGGGGAGACGCGGGACCAGACGCCGGGGTCCACGGCGTCCTTCCTGACCATCCAGCGCAGGAAGAGGTTCACGCGCTTGAAGGAGCTCTTGAGCTCCGTGCACGGCGTCAGCGTGGGCGCGCAGGCCCGGGCGTTGAAAGCGTCTACGAACCGGTAGAGCGCCTTCTCCACGGTGGGTTCCTCCTCGCGGTAGCCGGCGAGGAACAGCCGTTCGAGCGAGCCGTGGTCGGCCAGCGCGCGCTTTATGTTGAGCAGGAAGACCGCCATCTCGGCGCCGGTGGTGAAGCGGTGCTTGAAGCCGGCCAGCGCCTTCTTTATTTCCGCCGGCGGCGCGGTCTTCAGCCAGGCGGCCGGGGACTTGCCCATCGGGGCCAGCACTTTCTCGACGCTTTTGAGGATCTGGTTGACGTTGCCGTAGGCCAGGCAGGCCGCTATCAGGCCGACCACTTCGCGGTCGGCCGCGCTCTTATAGCGCCAGACGAACTCCAGCGGGTCCGGGTGGATGTATTCGGGCCTGTTCATCTCCCGGTACGTCTTCTCAAGGAAAACTTTTGTCGGCGGCATGGGGATATTATAGTAAAGAGCCGGGCGCCGGTCTGCCACGCATAAACCGCATAGCGGTTTTGCGCGGCCCCGGCTCGGCGGTTTTGCTTGCGCGGAAAACCGCCTGCGCCCTTGCGGCCCGGACGCGAAGCATGATCATGCTTCGCTCTAAAGCCGGGCCTCACCTCCCGTCCCGGGGCTCAAAAATGAGGGCAGAGCCGGAGTCTCTCCACTCCGGCTCTGCCCGATACTGATCTTACGCGCGCGCTTTCGCGCCGAGGATGGCCTCCAGGTCCTTCTCGGGGGTGGTGATCGGCATGATGTTGAACTTCTCCACCAGCACCTTCAGCACCGCCGGCGTCACGAAGGCCGGCAGCGACGGCCCGAGGCGGATGTTCTTTATGCCGAGGAACAGCAGCGTCAGCAGGATGCAGACGGCCTTCTGCTCGTACCAGCTGAGCACGAGCGACAGCGGCAGCTCGTTGACGCCTACGCCGAACGCCTTGGCCAGCGCCACCGCCACCTGGATGGCAGAGTAGGCGTCGTTGCACTGGCCCATGTCGAGCAGGCGCGGGATGCCGCCTATGTCGCCGAACTCGTTCTTGTTGAAGCGGAACTTGCCGCAGGCCAGCGTCAGCACCACGGTGTCCTTCGGGGCCTTCTCGGTGAACTCGGTGTAGTAATTGCGGCCGGGCTTGGCGCCGTCGCAGCCGCCGACGAGGAAGAAGTGCTTTATCTGCCCCGCCTTGACGGCGTCTATCACCTTGCCGGCCACGCCCATCACGGTGTTGTGCCCGAAGCCGACGAGGATGGTCTTCGGGTCGCCGTCCTGGTCGAAGCCGGGCGCCGCGAGCGCGGCCTGCACGGCGGGGCCGAAGTCGCCGTTCTTCAGGTGCGTCACGCCGGGCCACTCCACGAGGCCGGTCGTGAAGATGCGCGCCTTGTAGCCGCTCAGCGGCTTCTGGATGCAGTTAGTCGTCATCACGATGGAGCCGGGGAACTTGTCGAACTCCTTCTGCTGGTCCTGCCAGGCGCCTCCGTAGTTGCCGGCCAGGTGCTTGTACTTCTTTAAGGCCGGGTAGCCGTGGGCGGGCAGCATCTCGCCGTGGGTGTAGACGTTGACGCCCTTGCCCTCGGTCGCTTTAAGGATGTTCTCGAGGTCCTTCAGGTCGTGGCCGCTGACCAGCAGCGCCTTGCCCTTGAGCGGGTTGACGCGCACCGGGGTGGGGACCGGGTGGCCGTAGGCCGTGGTGTTGGCCTTGTCCAGCAGTTCCATCACGCGCAGGTTCACCTCGCCGCACTTCATGTTGTAGCCGACGAGCTCGTCCACCGTGGGGGCGGGCTTGGTCAGGAAGGCCAGCGCCTCGTGGAAGAAGGCGTACACCTTCTCGTCCTCGACCCCCAGGATGAGCGCGTGGTCCGCGTAGGCGGCCATGCCCTTGAGGCCGTAGGTCAGCAGCTCCTGCAGGCCGGCGGCGTCGGCGCCGAGCGCCTTCTGGCGGGCCTGTATGCCCTTCTCCGGGGCTTCGGCCAGCAGGGCCTTGTAGTCGGCGGGGGGGACCCAGGCCGCGGGGCCGTCCAGCTTGGGGTTCCCGGAGAGGGTCCGGGCCTTCTCCTTTATCTGCTGGCCTTTCTGCACCAGCGCGGCGATGTTCCTGGCGTCGAAGTTGACGTTGGTGACGGTGGTGAAGAGGGCCTCCACCACGAAGACGTCTATGGCGCGGTCGCGTTTGCCGGCCTTGGCCGCGGCGTGCGCGTACTGCGCTATGCCTTTGGCCTGCCACAGCAGCAGGTCCTGCATCCTGGCCGTCTCCGGGTCCTTGCCGCAGACGCCCTGCACGGTGCAGCCCGTGCCCTTCGCCGACTGCTCGCACTGGTAACAGAACATATTGTCGCTCATTATCTTTCTCCTTAAGTGTTGTTCCTAACCTAAATCACTTCCGCTTAGAGAACTCCGAGATCTTCTGGTCCAGCACTTTTTCGAAACGCCGGTTGGTGTCGGCCAGGAAACGGCCGAACAGGCAGTCCTTGTGGCGGCAGACCTTGGCGCCCATCAGGCAGGCGTGCATCTGGACCGGGCCGTCTATGGCCGTCATGACGGCGCGCACGGTGGCCTTGAGGCCGGCGGGGGAGAGGGTGAAGCCGCCCTTGGGGCCGCGCACCGGCCGCACGAAGCCGGCCTTCGTGAGGTGCTGCAGCACCTTGGAGAGGTGGTTGTAGGAAACGCCGAGGTCCCGCGCTATGTCCTGCGCGGAGCACAGGCCGGGGCGCCCGGCCATATAGTCCACGGCGTGCAGCGCTATGGCCGCGGCTTCTGAGATCTTCAGTATGGTCTGCATGTTCGTTCTGGCTCCTATCTGGTAATCTGGTATAACTATACCAATATGTCCGCGGCTTGTCAAGGGCCCAAAGACCCGCGATTTTTCCGGGGGCGGGACGGCCTCCTGTTTTACGACGGAGGGTAAGCCCCCGGATTTGTGCGGGGGGATTTAAAATCGTAGAATATCCGTGTCGTAATACTTCCACTTCCGGTTTGAGGTGCGTATGCTGAAAGCAGCCATCGTCATGGGAAGCGATTCGGACCTGGGAGTATTGTCGGCGGCCGCCAAAGTCCTCGAGCAGTTCAAGGTTCCCTTCGAAATAAAGATACTTTCAGCCCACCGCACCACGCGGGAGGCCCTCGCTTTCGTCTCTTCCGCGGAAAACCGCGGCTTCGGCGTCATCATAGCCGCCGCCGGCGGCGCAGCCCACCTGCCGGGCGTGCTCGCGGCCGCCACCCCGCTGCCCGTGATAGGCGTGCCGGTGGACGCTACGCCGATGAACGGCCTGGACGCGCTGCTCTCGATAGTGCAGATGCCGGCCGGGATACCGGTGGCCACCGTCGCCGTGAACGGCGCCAGGAACGCGGGCCTGCTCGCGGTGCAGATACTCTCGGTCAAAGAGAAGGCCCTGAGGAACAGATTCAAGTCTTACCGGGAAAACATGAAGAAAGAAGTCCTCATCAAGAACGCCCGACTCGGTAAGATCGGCTACAAGAAGTATCTGGAATCGATGAAGTAGTCAGCGGGCCTGCAGTCTACCTGAGCGTCGGCAAAGGAGATGAGCATGGAGCTGAAGTTGATACACCAGGGGAAAGTGCGCGACCTGTACGCGGCGGGGGAGAAGTATCTCCTGATAGTGTCGTCCGACCGCATCTCCGCCTTCGATTTCATCCTTCCCACCCCGGTGCCCGGCAAGGGCGCCCTCCTCAACAAGATAAGCTCCTTCTGGTTCGACCGGACCAGGCACATCATAAAGAACCATATAGTTTCCACGGATATCGACGAGATAAAGCGTCTCGTCACCGCGCCCGCCGGCTTCGACTGGGACTACATGCGCGGCCGGGCCATGCTGGTGCACCGCACGAAAAGGGTGGATTTCGAATGCGTGGTGCGCGGCTATATCACCGGCTCGGGCTGGAAGGAATACCTGAAACAGGGCAGCGTCTGCGGCATAAAACTGCCGGCGGGCCTGAAAGAGGCCCAGAAGCTGCCGGAGCCCATCTTTACCCCGACCACCAAGGCCGACAAAGGCCACGACGAGAACGTGACCTTCGAGGTCATGGCCGCCGCGCTGCCGCCGGGCCTCGCCGAGAAGGTCCGGGACGCCAGCCTCGCGCTCTACAAGTTCGCCGCCGCCCACGCCGAGAAGGCGGGGATACTGCTGGCCGACACCAAGTTCGAGTTCGGCCTGCTGGACGGCGAGCTGATACTGATAGACGAGGCGCTGACCCCGGATTCTTCCCGGTTCTGGGACGCCGCGAAGTACAGGATCGGGACCAGCCCGGAGAGCTACGATAAGCAGTACGTCCGGAACTGGCTGGAGGGCAGCGGGTGGGACAAGCGGTCCACCCCGCCGGGACTGCCCGCCGAAGTAGTGCGGGGCACCCTCAAAAAATACGAGGAAGCCCTGCAAAAAATAACCGGAGCCGGGTGAACTGCCACCCGGCTCCTTCTTTCTTATATGAGGAGATTTGAAATGCGCGAGATGCGAAGTCGGGGGCCTGGCGAGGGTATGCCTTCGCAGGGGCCTCGGGCGGCCCGGGCTCTGAGCAAGCGGAG
>JAJZRA010000085.1 GCA_021847485.1 bacterium | reverse complement strand
GGTCGTGTCGTTGATCTTATTGATGGCCGAGCGCAGGTCCGCCTTCGCCCGGTTGAGGTCCTCGACCTGGGAGTTCATGAAGTTATAGCGCTGCGTCAGGGCCTCGTACTCCTCGGGCGCGGTCATATTGACGTTGCCCAGCTCCTGGATGCGGCGGCGCAGGAACTGCACGCGCTCCGAATCGGCCTGCACGCCGGCGTAGCGCTCGCGCGCCTCGGCCGGGGTCACGTTCCACTCCTCGGCCATGCGCTTGGCGGTCTCTTCGGCGCGGGCGGCGATGGTGGCGAGCTCGGTCTCGATCTGGTAGCGGATCTTCTCGTTCTCGGAGGCGAGCGCGCGGTTGTCGGCCAGGTTGGCGTTCAGGCGCGCCATGTTGCCGCGCAGCTCGTTGAGCTCGTCCTCCATCGCGCGGTCGATGATCTCCTTCTCGGCGAGGTCGTGCATCAGCTCGGCCAGGCGGGCCCGGGCGGCGGCTATCTCGCCCTTGTAGCGCTCCTCGCGGCCGGCCAACTCGGAGCGGCGCTCTTCGAAATGGGACTTCTCCTCGGTCAGCGCGGCCAGGTCGCCCTCGGCGCGGGACAGCTCGCCTTTGAGCGCCTCCAGGTTCTGGCGGTAGTTGTCCAGGTTGGCCTTGCGCGCGCCGAGCTCCTCCTTCTGGCGGGCGAACTCCTGGTGCAGCGCGTCCTTCTTCTCGGCCAGCGCGGCCTGCTCCGCCTTCTTGGTCTCGGTGGCCGTGCCGGCGGCGGCCTTGGCGTCCTGAAGCGCGGCGAACTCGGCCTCGGCCTGCTTAACGGCCGCGTCGGCCTTGTCGTGCTCGGCCTTGGCCAGCGCGAGCCCATCGCGCTTTACGCGCAGGTCGTCCTCGGCGCCGGCGGTCTCGGCGGCGTTCCTGTGGAACTCTATGTCGAGCGCGCGGGCCTTCTCGGCGGCGGCGGCCGCGGCGGCGCGGGCCTCTTCCAGCCTGGCGGCCAGCCCGGACCGCTCGGTCTCGAGCGCGGCGGTCTCGGCGTCCATCGCGGCGATCTGCGTCTTCAGGTCCCCCTCCTCCTCCCAGTACGGCTCGTTGGAGACCACTTCCTCCACGCCGCCGGTCACCCAGAACGGCCCGTGCACGGCGCCGCCGGAGGAATACACCCCGGAGAGCAGGCCGGCCACGAGCGGCTGGTACTGCGCGTCGCAGGAGAGCTTGTCCATGATGCGCTGGGCGCCCGGGGCCTCGAAGCCCTGCGGGGCCTGGGCCTGCGGGGCGCGCTCCAGGATCAGGAAGCGGCAGCGGCCCTTGCCCACGTGCTTAAGATAGTTGATCGCCTCCTCGGCGGCGGCGGCGGTCTCGCAGACCACGGAATCCAGGAAGCGCCCGAGCGCGTCCTCCACGGCCACCTTGTCCTCCTTGCGAATGGACAGCAGGTGGCGCAGCGTGCCCTTCACGCCGGACAGGCCGGCGTTCAGCACGCCGTTGATCCCGACCCAGTAGGTATCGTGCTCGCCCTGGGCCAGGATGGCCTCCAGGCGCGAGCGGTTCCAGGCCTTCTTCTCGCGGATGTCGGACAGGCGGAACTCGATCTCGTCCATGCGGCCGGAGATCCCGTCGGCGGAGGCGCCGGCGGCGGCGGCCTTCTCCTTCTCGGCCGCGAGCTCGCCGGAGACGGCGGCGGAGCGCTCCTTCAGCTCGGCCACGCGGGCCTCGATGGCGGCCAGGGCGGCCGTCATGTCGGCGATGTCCTTCTCCAGCCCGGCCTTGGCCTCGTTGTGGTGGCCGATGTTGGAGCCGGTGACGGCGATCTTGTTGGAGAGCTCCATCTCGCGGGAATAGGCTTCGTTCATCTCGCGGGCGAGGGCCTCGGCGGCCTCGTCGGTGGAGGTCATCTGGCCGTTCACCTGGGCCAGCGCGGCGGCGGCGGTCTCGTACTCGGCCTGCAGCGCCGGCAGGCCGCCCTCGTCGGAGGAGAGCTTGAGCCGCAGTTCCTCTATGCGCGGCGCGGTGACGGCGAGCTTCTCGGAGTTGCGGCGCTCGGCCACGGCGAGCGCCTCGCGCTGGCTGGCGATCTCGGAGAGCATGTTCTCGCCGGAAACTATGCGGCCCTCGGCCTGCACCTTCTCGGTCTTGACGGTGCCGACGGCCTCCTTGAGCACGCGCTGCTCCTCGCCCTTCTGGGTCAGCGTCAGGTTAAGCGCGGCTATCTCGCCCTCGAGGCCGGTGACCGAGGTGGCTATCTCCTCGAGCTCCTTGCGGACCGGCTCCAGGCGGGCCTGGGCCTCGGCGGCCCTGGCCGCGAAATTGTCGCTGTCCTTGAGCAGCACGGCGATCTCGGCGCCGGTCAGCTCGTCCTTGTACTTCTGCTGCAGCCGGGCCTTGGCGGCCTCTTTGTCGAGCTTCTTGATCTGCTCGTCCAGCAGGACCATCGAGTCCGCGAGGCGGTTCAGGTCGGCGTCGACCTTCTCGAGCTTGCGGGAGGCCTCCTCGCGCTTGGCCTTGTACTTGCTGACGCCGGCGGCCTCCTCGAAGAGCTCGCGGCGCTGCTCGGCCGAGGCGGACAGGACCGTCTCCACCTCGCCCTGGTCGATGATGGCGTAGCCGTCGGTGCCGATGCCGGTGTCGAGGAACATCTCGCGGATGTCCTTCAGGCGGCACTGCACCTTGTTGATGAAGTACTCGGACTCCTCGGAGCGGTAGATCTTGCGGGTGACGGTGACCTCGCTGAAGTCGAGCGGGAGCTTGCGGCTCTCGTTGTCGAACGTCATCGAGACCTCGCCCATGTTCAGCGCCTGGCGCTTGGTGGTGCCGGCGAAGATGACGTCCATCATGGACGGCATGCGCAGCGACTTCCAGCTCATCTCGCCTATGCACCACTTGATGGAATCCACCACGTTGGACTTGCCGCAGCCGTTGGGGCCGACGATGCAGGTGATGCCGGGCTTCAAGGGCATCTTCACCTTGTTCGCGAAGGATTTGAAACCGTAGATCTCGAGCGCTTTGAGGTACATTAGACTCCCCTTTGGGTATAAATGAAATCGGGACCCGCCGAACGCGGGCAAGAGCCTAAATTATATAAATAAAAAGGCCCGGGTGTCTGCCCGGGCCCTTTTATCGGCGCCGCGCCCTAGTAGGACAGGTTGTAGGCTATGCCGAAGCTGTTGCCGGTGTAGTTGTACGGCATGTACTGCTCGAACTTGCAGTTGGAGGAGGCCACCACCAGCGAGTAGAACAGGCGCACCATCGCCACGTCGTTGATCCGCTTGCGGATGGAGCCGGTCAGCGTGGTCATCAGGTTCTTCTGCGTGGTGCCGGCCACGTAGTCGTTGTTCGCGTCGCGCTTGGGCCGGTCCGTGTACTTGCGGCTGACTACGCTGATGGCGCCGCCTATGGCCCACTTGCTGGTGACGTTGAGGTCCAGCGGGACGCTCAGCGTGGTCTCGTTATAGTCGTAATTCTTGGCCACGAAGCTGACGTCCGAGGAACCGTTCAGCGGGTCGGTGGTGGTGGCGCCCAGGAACTTGTAGCGCATGAAGTTCTGGTTGGAGCGGTGCATCGAGTAGGACACCATAGGGTACAGCTCGAAGATCCACAGCGAATGGTGGAAGCCGAAGTCGAGCGTGGCGGTCTTGTCCTTCTGCTTGGTGCCGTTGTAGACGCCGTCGCTGCCAACGACCTTCTGGTTCTTGTAGTCCTGCTGGGTATAGGTCAGGCCGCCGAAGAAGCTGTTCCAGCTGGGGCGCAGGGCCAGCTGCTTCAGGGTCTGGTCCTGCAGGTTGCCGTTGACGCCCGCTACGTTATCGGGGTTCTGGAACTCGCGCAGCAGGTCCGTGTAGTTGGGGAACTTCACGTACTTGGTCATATAGCTCAGCGTGACTATGCCGTTCTTGTCCGAGTCGAACAGGTAGTCGCCGGCCAGCTGCAGCCCCGAGGAGTTCATGTTGTAGAGACCGTTCTTCCAGGCCTCGTTGGCGCCGGTGCGGGAGTAGTCGTGCCCGAACGAGACGCCGGGGCGCAGGCGGACCCGCTCGTTGAGCATGCGGCGGTACTCGAACGTGAAGTTATGCGACATCGAGCGGTCCGTGAACTGGCGCGTGTCCTGCGGCGCGAAGCCCTGGCCGGTATAGTTGAAGTTATACAGGCCGAACAGCTGGTCCTTCTGCGTTATCTTGCTCAGCAGGCCCACCTGCGTGTTCACGTTGCCGCCGCTGAAGATGTTGCCCGCGCTCGGCACGTAGCCGGCCTCGGACAGCGTCATATCGAAGAACGGGGTGAAGATCTTCGAGTCCTCGGCGACCGCGGCGCAGAGCCTGCCGGCCAGGCCCGCGGTGAGAAGAGCGGTAAGTATCGTCTTTTTCATGGTCGGTCCTCAGAAATTCAGGTGCATGTTCCAGACGGGGTGCACAACCAGCACGCCTTCCGGGTAGATGTTCAGGCCCAGCTCGAAGACCTTGCCGTACCAGCTGACCTTCGTGGAGAAGGTCTGGGTCTTGAGGCCGTAGTTGAGTTGGATGCTCCACAGCTTGCCGACGCCCTTGGGCGTCTCGATGCCGGCCAGCAGGAAGTCGTCCTTGAAGCCGGTGTCGAAGCTCTTGAGCTCGGTGCCGAGCAGCTCCGGGTACTTGCCGTTGCTGTTGGGCAGGAACCGGGCGCGGGCCTTGAGCTGGCTGCGCTTGTAGCCCCAGAACGTGCGCACCCGCGGGCTCACCGAGGAGCTCAGCACCGCGCCCATGTAGTAGCCGTTGAACTTGGCGTCGGCGATGGTGTCGGAGTTCTTGGTGGCGCTCTCGGCGAGGGGCGAGGTCCAGTAGCCGCCGATCAGGTCCAGCTGCGGGACGCCGGGGGCCAGGCGGCCCTCAGCGTGCAGCCGGTACTTGCCGGAGATGCTGGGCATGGCGGCCAGCGTGGGCAGGATGCCCCCCCACAGGCCGGTCTGCACGCCGAAGCTCTTGCCGGGCGGCAGCGGCGTGGTGCTCTCCAGGTCCTGCTGGAAGTCGTAGAGGAAGCCGGCCGGGTTGGCGATGATCTCGCCGGCCATCTGCATGCCCTTGGAGGTCCAGTCCACGCCGGCGGAGGCGGCGCCGCCCGTGAAGAGCAGCGCGGCCGCGATAAGGAGCGGTCTTTTCATATTGGATCCCATATCAATTCTTCAGGTTCGAGATGGCGGGCAGCATACGCTGCACCGCGGCGACCATCAGGTCGGGGATGAACACCACGTCGATATTGGTGCCGGCGCCTTTATAGGTGAAGTAGTCGGTATCGCTGATGTCGGCCTTGGCCAGATCGCTGTTGATAATGTCCGTCGGAGACGTGCCTTTGGACGCCTTGATGTACATCACGCTCTCCAGGGCGCTGTCCCTGAGCAGCGTGAACGGGTCCGAGGTGGAGTTGGTGAAGTCGGAAGCGGTCTTGATGCCGCCGCCGTTGCCTATCACGTAGTTCTCCTTGGCGAACCACATATAGCTGGAATGCGCGTTGCCGACATCGTACATGTCGGCCTGGTATTGCACCAGCGGTGCGCTGTCCGGCCGGTCCTTGGGCGCGTCATAGCTGGAAGCGGTGGTCTTGATGGCCCAGAGGACATTGCTGCCGGAACCGTTAACGGCGATACCGGTAGTGGCGGTCCTGTCGTCATTGGTATACTTCAGGGTGCCGTTGCCGCTGGTGTCGTCCACCACCTGGAGCCTGGAGATCTTGGTAAGGCCGTCCACGGCCTTCATCCCGGATTCATCCTTGAGCACGCCGGTCACTATAACGTTGCGGTCGTCGGGGCTGTTCTGCGCCAACGCGGGCGTGCCGTCGGTGGTCAGCACCCAGGGGTTGCTGACCAGCTCGCCGTCGCCGCCGCTGCGGTTGGGGTCGAACTTGTAGCCCTCCGAGACGAAGAAGATCTCGCTCTGTTCGGTCCGGTTGGCCACGGTGAAAGAGGCCCAGCTGGGGTCGACGGAGTTGCTGTCGAAGAAGCCCGGCCAGTCCTCGATGCGCTGGGGCAGGTCCTTGTTGAAGGCCATCGTCATCTGCATGTAGTCCAGGCGGTTGACCACGCCCTGCTCGCCGTTATAAGTGAAACCGGGGCGGGCGGCGCTGGCCGACGTATCGGGATTGCTGTACACCGGGCGCTTGACCAGGTTGAAGAACTGGATCTCGTTGGCGTAAGGGCGCATCATGCGCTGGTCCACGCGCACCAGGTTGCCGTGCACGTCGTTGAGCGTGCGGCCGGCCTCCATGTCGGACTCCTTGACCACGTTGAGGAAGCTCTTGAGCTCGTTCTGCGTGTTGTTGGCCACCCGGGCGAACTCCTTCACCTGGGCGCGGTCGTTCTCCTTCTGCTTCAGTTCGGCCACGCGCTGCTCGGGCGTCAGGCCCGGGTTCCAGTTCTCCAGCGCGGCGCGCTCGGCGGCGGCGGTCAGCAGGGCGGGCCTGGCGGCCTTGCCCTCCTCGGGGGAGCTGAGGCTCTCGCCCTGCGGGATATTGAACTCGGAGGGGCCCTTGGCGGGCGGCACGCTGAACTTCAGCTTGACCTCGCCGAAGAGGACCTGCAGGTCGGTCTTGCCGTCCTCGGCGGCGGCCATCGTGAACTCGGTGCCGCGCACGGCGCAGACGGCGGCCGGGGTGCGGACCTCGAAGCGCTCCTTGCGCATCAGGTGCGGCACGCGCACCTTGATCCTGCCGAACAGCAGCGCGAGGCGGCTGGCCAGGGTCTGGCGCTGCTCCACCTCCAGGCTGGAGGCGCCCTTCATCCAGATCTTGCTCTTGTTGGGCAGCAGCAGGACGGCCGCGCCGGAGTCGCCGGTGCGGACGGCGCCGCCTTCGGCTATCTCCATGCCTTCGGAGGCGGGCGCCCACTTACCCTCGCGGGTCTGGCGGGCTTCCACCTGGCCCGCCATCGAGAGTATCTTTGCCTCCCCGGCGAAAATTACCCCCGGCAGCAGCAGGAAAAAGAAGAACGAAAGGATCCTGGTCTTCATATACCCGAAGTTTAGTAGAAATCCGGCCTTGTGTCAACGAAACGTATATGGGATAATTTTGAAAGATAATACGCGTTTTTCATAGGAAAAAGCGCGTTCCTGGCAGGAGAGAACCATGAGAAGACTCGCATTGGCACTGCTTCCGCTGGCCCTGGCCGGCTGCGCCGCCGGGCGCGCCCGCGGCCCCGCCGCAGATCGG
>JAJZRA010000011.1 GCA_021847485.1 bacterium | reverse complement strand
TCATCATAAATTCTCCTTGTTCCGTCTCGTCCACAAGCCACACCCCATACGGAGCAATTTATATGCCACAGGACCGCGTCTTTTGACTTACGGGCCCAATCATGCGAAAATATATAGGAAGTACCCGCTACCATGAGAAACAGGAACACTAAGCGCCTGCTTCCCGGAACCGCAACTATGAACGCGCATAAACATAACCGTGAGATAGTCATTTTGGGCCTGCCCCCCGTCACGCCCGAGGTCAAAGGCATGTGGCACAAGGGCTACCCCGTCCACAAGGGCGAGACCGAGACCAGCGTCAACTTCGCCACGCTCTACGCCAAGGAGCACGGCATAGTGCCCGACCAGGACCTGCTGCGCCGCGAATGGCTCAACTTCGTGGACACGCTGCTGCTGGCCGGCTTCCACCTGCACATCTTCCCCTTCCCGGAGCAGCTCAACCGCCCCGACAGCCTCTACCACGACGCCGTCTTCATCCGCGACGGCGGCATGATCTTCCGCAGCATCTGGATCAAGGGCCGCTTCAGCGTGAAGGACCGCATCACCGAGGGCGAGTTCCACACGCAGGTGATCTCCTCCAAGCTCAAGAAGACCGTCATCGACACGCCGAAGGACGCCTTCCTGGAGGGCGGCGACATCAACTTCCTCAAGACCGCGGAAGGCAGCTACTACTTCGGCGGGCTCTCGCGCTCTTCCAAGAAAGGCCACGACTTCGTGCGCGACATCGTGCGCCCCGACCACTACATCCTGGTGGAGTCCGACGGCTACCACCTCGACACCGTCTTCACGCCGGTAGTCTCGGCGGACAACAGGCTGGCCGCGCTGATCATAGCCTCGGACAGCATCAAGCCTAAGAGCATGGCCAAGATCCGCGCGCTCAAAGTGCCGGTCATCGAGGTCACCGCGCAGGACTCCTCCGGCACCGGCGACACGCTGGGCGACTACGCCGTCAACGCGCTGATAGCCCCCGGCGTCATGGTCAACTGCAGCCGCTTCTCCACGCCCGGCGTGGAGGAGAGGCTGAAGAAAATGGGCATCGAACGCTACGTGGCCCCGCTGACCAGTTTCCGCTACGCCGGCGGCTCCGTCCACTGCCTAACCAACGAAGTCTTCTGACCCCGGCGCGGAAAGCGAAGGACCGGTCCCTGCGGGCCGGTCCTTTTTTTGCCGCGGAAATATTCAGCCGAGGTAGAAGAGGGCGGTCAGCAGGTTATAGCCGGAATGCGCGGCTATCGCGGGCAGCAGGCTGCCGCTCCGGCGGAACAGCTAGAAGATATTTGAAATTTACCTTCAGGAAAGGAAACCGTCAGCTTCCCGGAAGTAGCGAAGCGCCTCTTCCCTGAGCCGCGCCGCGGTCTCCTTGGAACGACACTCCCGCAGGCTACCCGCCGAAATACTGCAACGGATCACCGCGCGCAGACCAAGGTATAGCGGCATGACGGCCTCCCACGCCTCACGCGAGGTGCCGGTACCGGAGAGGTAGCCCTCCATTATGCGGCCGGCCTGGCCGGACAAGCCATGATGATGCAAGTCCATTATCAGAAAAGCGATATCGTAGAGCGTATCTATGCGCGTGAACTCGGTATTGAACTCCACGGCGTCGAAAATGCAGGGAGCTCCATTGAACAGGCAGATGTTGCCGAGATGCAGATCGCCATGGCACTCCCGGACGAAGCCGTCCTTAGCGCGCGCGGCCAGCACCGGCCGGCACCTGTCGAGCGCGGCGAGGAGTTTCGCGGATATCTCCGGCGATGCCTTCTCAGGGATCACACCGACAGTGGATTCGGAGAACTGCCGGATTATTATCCGGACGACGTTCTCGAAATTACCGGCATAATCCCCGAACTCCACCAGGGGAGAGGAGCCGTGCATGAGGGCGATCTTACCGGCCAGATCCGAGCAAAGGCCGTCGGTCAGCCGTCCTGCTGCGGCAAGGCGGCTCAAGAGCATTGTCTCCTCAAAACGGTTCATCTCAAGGAGATACTCCACCGTGTCGTGGCCGGGGGCGGCAGCGTTCGCATGAAGCTCCAGCTCCCCGCCGCGGCCACGCGCCGCCGCGATCACTCCGCGATAAAGCTCCGGTGAATTCCGGCTGTTGATCCGGAACTCCCGCTCGCACATGGCGCGCCTCTTCTCGAGAGTTGAGTAATCAAGGAACCCGTTGCGCAGCGCCCTTTTCACCTTGAACGCTTTGCCGCCTTTGAGAAAGATCACGGAGAAAGAAGTGTCGATCCTTTTTTCCGGTGAGAGGAGGGTCCCTATTTCAGTTATCCGCGCCGCCTGTTCGTTCATTGCTCTACTTTACCTCTTCCACTCCGCTATTGTAAACATGCCCCCCTCACAGCCCTGACCCCGGCGCGGAAAGCGAAGGACCGGCCCCTGCGGGCAGGTCTTTTTTTTGCCGCGGAAATATTCAGCCGAGGTAGAAGAGGCTGGTCAGCAAGTTATAGCCGGAATGCGCGGCTATCGCGGGCAGCAGGCTGCCGCTCCGGCGGAACAGCTCGCAGTAGGCCGCTCCCGCGAAGAAGAACCAGCCGACCCGGAGCGCCTGCGGCAGGTCCATGGAGGAGCCGGAGTTAAGATGGAACAGCGCGAACACCAGCGAACTGAGCAGCACCGCCCGCCGCGCGCCGAAGCGCGCCAGCACGGTAAAGAGCATGCCTCGGAAGAGCATCTCTTCTCCTGCCGGGCCCGCCAGGTGCTTGAAAACCCTTGCGATGACCTCGTAGGACTCCAACTGTTTGAAGTGAACGGATAAGCCGCCCGCGGACCACGGCCAGGCGGACAGCACCCCGTAGACGGCGAACAACGCCGCGCCAGCGGCGACACCGGCGAACACGGCCCGCGCCGTGCCCGCGGCGCGGAACCAGCCGCGCAGTACGCGGGGCCAGGCCCCCGTCAGGTAAGCCGTCCCCGCCGCCGCCAAGCCCGCGTTAAAGAATAAAATGAGTACTGTTTGCAGTATAGCAGAGGACAGATACCCCGGCCCGGACGCCCCCCGCGGCACGGCCAGAGTCAGCAGGAAGCCTCCAAGATAGCCCAGCGCCAGCACCGCCGCCAGCCGTAAACCCAAGCCCAGCCCGGTCCGCGCCTCTCGACGCGGACCGACCGCCGCATATCCATCGTTGGCCGTTTCCATCGCTCCCATATTACACCATTAGTTGAAATATAACGCCAGCCCTGTTGCTGGCACAAAAATTGCTCCGTAGCGGGCATAGCAGCGCAAATCTCTAGAACAGGAAAAAGGAAACGACATATGAACAAGAAAGGCATAGCGGTAGCGGTAGTGGCGGTGTTCGCGGCGGTGTCCGGCGCGCAGGCGGCCGGCAGCCTTGAGGGCCTCTCCGGGGCCGGCGAGAAGATCGCCTCCGTGGATATGAAGAAGGATTTCAACAAGGCCGGCGGCGTCCTTAACGACTTCTTCAGCGGCTCCCTCACCAAGAAGACCTCCCCCTCCGAGGAAACCTCGGCGGTCTCCGCCTCCAAGACCTCCGCCGGCCCGGCCCGCAACATCTACGGCCAGACCGCTGACCAGCTCGTGAACGCCAAAGCCTCCAAGATCTCCAAGCTCTCTTCCGAGGTGAAGCCGCTCGCCGGCAAGAACTCCTTCGAGGCCGCCGCGGGGAAGGACAAAGGCTGGTGGGAAGACGCCCATACCGTAGGCGATTACGTCGGCAATGTCGCCGGCCACGCCTACGACACCGCGTCCGACGCGGCCGACATCGTGGTCCACGGGCCTTCCATCTACACGGACTCCGACGGGCATGTCGGCAGCAACGTGACCGACCTCTACCACGACGCGGTGAACACCTACCACGCCGCCAACTGCACGGACTGATCTTTAGTCCGGCAAAGAAGAACCCCGCGGATTTGGGACCGCGGGGTTTCTTTTTTTGCCCGGACTTAGCGGGCCAGCAAGCCCGGCAATCCGGAAATATCCTTCAGCTGCCTGAAGCGGGCCGGATCGGGCGACGCGCCTTCCACATGTTCGTGCCGCCAGGTGACCTCATAAGGGATGTACACCCCGCAGCCGCCCAGCGCCAGCACCGGCAGAATGTCGGACTTCATCGAGTTGCCCACCATCAGGAAGCGCCGCGGCTCCACGCCCAGCGTGGCCAGCAGGTCGCGGTAATCGCTCTCGCGCTTGTCGCTCAGGATCTGCACGTGGTGGAAGTAAGCCTTCAACCCGGACCCCCGCAGCTTGCGTTCCTGGTCCAGCAGGTCGCCCTTGGTGATGAGCACCAGGCGGTAACGGCCGCGCAGCTCTTTGAGCACGCCCTCCACCCCGGGCAGCAGCTCCATGGGATAGTCCAGCAGCCGCCGGCCGGACTCCAGCACGCGGCGCAGCGTGGCCGCCGGCACCTTGTCCCCGCCCAGCCGCAGCGCGGTCTCGAGCATCGAGAGCATCACGCTCTTGGCGCCGTAGCCGTAGGTCCCGAGGTTTGCCATCTCCGTGGCGTAAAGCTCCTCGGCGGCTTTCTCCGCCGAAGCCCACGGCGCCATCAGCCCGCCGAACTCCCTGCCCGCCGCCTGGAAATGCGGCTCCGTGACCCAAAGCGTATCGTCCGCGTCGAACCCGATAACCTGTATATCTTTCATCCCCTCTATTCTCGCATCCCCCGCCCCCAAAGTCAAACCCGCCGCCCCCGCACTTCGGAGCGGGCGACACGCGAGCGGCAGCGAGCCTCCCCGTAAGGAAGGATTCCCTCCGCCCGCTCATAAAGGAAAAGGCCGTCCGGAGGACGGCCTTGTTCATCTAAATTTTTGGAGCGGGCGACAGGGAGCGGCAGCGACCGTTCTTTATAAGGAATTATTCCCTTCGCCCGCTCATAAAGAAAAAGGCCGTCCATCTGGACGGCCTAGTACCTTAAATCTTTGGAGCGGGCGAAGGGAATCGAACCCTCGTCTGAACCTTGGCAAGGTCCCGTTCTACCATTGAACCACGCCCGCTTATGGCGTTACTACCCGAATATTTTAGCAAAATTGCGCGTTTTTAGACAACCCGCCGCCGTTTTCACGTCAGAACCGGTACGTCGCGCCCGCGCCCACCGCGCCGTAAGGGGACAGGTACGGCGCCAGCGTGAGCGACGCCTGCTTTACCGGGGCCGGGCCGCGCCTGGCGGCCGTGCGGCCGTGAACGGCGATGGCCTTGCCTATGCCGTAGCCCACGGCGAAGCCCAGCGGGTAATCGCTGGCCCAGTGCACGCCGTTGTTCATCATCTGGAAGCAGAGCCCGCCCAGCAGCACGCCGCCCACCGGCCAGATGTACTTGTTGTCCGGGTAGTTCTCGGCGAGGACGGTGATGGTCATGGCGCTGGAGGCCAGGTGGCCGGAAGGGAAAGCGTCGTAGCGAGTGCGGTGCGCCACGTACTCGTTCAGGCCGGGGAACATGCGCCACACGCCGCCCTTGCCCGAGGCGGCCGACGGGGTCTCGCGGCCGGTCACGTTCTTCATGACCTCGGTGACCAGGCCGGTGGCGAGCAGGCCCTCCACCAGCTGGTTGGCGGTCTGGGAGGCGCGCGGGTCGCGCTCGAAGAGGTTGGAGATCTTCAGGTAGCCGAACGCGCCGATGGTCATCCAGCCGTCCCCGATGAAATAGAGCGTAGATCCCAGGTCGCTGGGGCCGCGGAACAGCGAGACGCCGCCCAGCTTGATGTACGTCTTCGTCTTATCTTCCCTGGAGATGCCCAGCTTGCGGCCGGTGCGCCGGGCGCCGTTATAGAGCGTCTGGTCGTAATGGATCAGGATCAGCGTGGACGCCGTGATGGCGCCCAGCCACGGCAGGTTCTCTTTCGAAAAGCTGTCCGTGACGAAGGTGCCCAGGTCCGCCGGCATGGCGCCGATGGTGCGCCAGAAGCCGGGCTCGCCGTAGGTCAGCGTGGAGCCGTCCTTCAAGGTGTAGGTCCGGGAGGTCCCGGAGGAGGCCCCGGCCGCGCGCGCGGGGGCGGCGAGCAGGGGCGTTATGAACAGCAGGGCGAGAGCGAGACGTGTCAGCCGCGGGCCAGTTTCCATTTGGTGCCTTTCGGGGTGTCCTCTATCAGTACGCCTTTATCGGAGAGCGCTTTGCGCAGCTCGTCCGACTTCTTCCAATCCTTGTTCTTGCGCGCGGTCTCGCGCTCGGTTATCAGGGCGGCGAGCTCGGGCGCCAGTTCGCCGGCCTCTTTTACCCTGAAGAGGTCCAGCGCGGTGACCTCCTCCGCTTTCAGGGCGAAGGCGTAGCGCTGCGCGGCCGGTATCGAACCGTCCTTGAGCGTCTCCCACAGCACGGCGAGGGCCGCGGGCAGGTTGACGTCGTCGGCGAGGGCGGCCTCGAAGTCCTTGAAATATTTGGCTCCGCGGTCGGCGGCGGGCGCGGCGCCGCCGGCCTCTTCCTTGACCTTGAGGGCCAGCGCGCGCAGGCCGTCCAGGCCGCGGGCGGCGGCCTCCACGGCCTCCCAGCTGAATTCCAGCTGCTTGCGGTAGTGCGTCAGCAGGCAGTAGTAGCGGTAGGCCAGCGGGTCGTAGCCGCGGCCGGTGACGGAAGCCAGCGTGAGGAACTCGCCGGAGCTCTTTGACATCTTGCCGGCGTCCCCGGTGACGAGGAAGCGCACGTGCATCCAGTAATTGCTGAAGGGCTTGCCGGTGGCGCCCTCGGACTGGGCGATCTCGTTGGTATGGTGCACCGGCACGTGGTCCTCGCCGCCGCAGTGGATGTCTATCGTGTCGCCGAGGTGCTTCATCGCCATGGCCGAGCACTCCATGTGCCAGCCGGGGAAACCCTTGCCCCACGGCGAGTCCCATTCCATCTGGCGCTGCTCGCCGGGCGCGGCGAACTTCCAGACGGCGAAATCGACGGGGTTGCGTTTGGCGGCGTTGGCCTCCACGCGCGCGCCCTCCTTGATGCCCTCCACGTGGGCGCGGCCGGCCAGCTTGCCGTAATCCGGCAGCTTGGCGGTGTCGAAATAGACGCCGTCGCCGGCTATCGGGTAGGTGAAGCCCTTCTTCTCCAGCGTGAGCCCCAGGTCTATCATCTCCTTGATGTAGTCGGTGGCCGGACACACCACGTCGGGGCGGGCGCAGTTGAGCGCGTCGAAATCCTTGAAGAAGGCCTCGGTATAGAACTTGGCGATGTCCCAGGCGCTCTTGCCCTCGCGGCGGGCGCCCTGCTCCATCTTGTCCTCGCCGGTGTCGGCGTCGGAGACCAGGTGGCCCACGTCGGTGATGTTCATCACGCGCTTGACCTTCCAGCCCAGGAAGCGCATAGCGCGCACGAGGCCGTCCTCGGCGACGTAGCTGCGCATGTTGCCGATGTGGGCGTAGTGGTAGACCGTGGGGCCGCAGGTGTAGATGCCGGCCTCCCCCGCCTTGAGCGGCTTGAAGAGCTGCTTCTCCCTGCCCATCGTGTTGTAGATCCTGAAGTCCATATCTTCCTCTGGTTTACTGGCGGGCGGCCAGCGCGGCGTCTATCCGGCCGCCCAGCCGCCTGAAGAACTCGCCGCAGAGCTCCGGCCCCCTGCTCCGGGAGTAGCGGGCCTGGATCAGGCAGGACACCTCTATCTCCGAGAACGGGTACGCGGCGCCGTGCGGCGCGAGCGAGTACGAAAAACCTATGTCCAGCGGCCTGTCCCCGGCGTGGGCCTTTATGGCCTCGTCGTAGCTGGCGGACAGCATGCCCTCGAGCGAGGCTTCCAGGTCCGGGTCCGGTATCCTGACCAGCTTGAAGACGCGCTTCTGGTAGACCGCGGCCTGGTCAGGGGGCACCGGCTTGGCGCCGGGCCTGGCCCCGCCGCAGGCGGACAGCAGCGCCGCGCAGGCCGCGGCGGCCAGCGCGCGCCTCATTTAATGACGCTGGCTACGGCGTAGCAGACCATGGCCTCGCCGTGACCTATGTCGCCCAGGCCCTCGCGGCTCTTGGCCTTCACGCTGACGTCGGCGGGGTCCAGCCCGAGTATCCGGGAGACCGAAGAACGGATGGCCTCGTAATGCGGCTTGAGCTTGGGTTCCTCGGCCACCATGGTTATGTCCACGTTGACGATGCGGGCCTTCCGGGAGGCCAGCACTTCCAGCGTCTTCTTGGCTATCTCGGCGCTGGAGATGCCCATGATCGTAAGGTCGGTGGGCGGGAAGTAGACGCCGATCTCGCCGGCGGAAATGGAACCCAGCAGCGCGTCGCAGACGGCGTGCAGCACGACGTCGCCGTCGGAATGCCCGAGCAGGCCCTTCGTGTGCTCTATCCTGACGCCGCCGAGTATCAGCGGGCGCCCCTCCACCATGCGGTGGATGTCGTAGCCGAAGCCCGCGCGGGCCACGGGGACCTTAACGCGGGTGGATACGGTCTTCTCTTTCTCGTCCTTCATAAAAGCCTCCGCTATCAAAAGGTCTTCCGGCGTGGTGACCTTGATGTTCCGGTAGTCCGACGGCACCACGGCCGCCTTCACGCCCAGCTCCTCCAGGACCTGGGACTCGTCGGTGTAGTCCCGGCCGGAGGCGGCGCGCTCCAGTATCGCGGCGAGCACTTCCCGCCGGTAGCACTGCGGGGTCTGCACCGCCATCATCGAAGCCCGCGGCGGCGTGCTCTCGAAGGCCGCGCCGTCGGCGGACACGGTCTTGACCGTGTCCTTAAGGGGCACCGCGGGCACCGCGGCGCCGGCCTCGGCCGCCTTGTCCAGGCAGGCCTTTATCAGCTTCTTCGTCACGAGCGGCCTCGCGCCGTCGTGCACGGCCACCAGGGCCGCGGCCGGGTCGGCCAGCCGGAACGCGCTGCGCAGCGACTCGGTCCGGGTGGCGCCGGCCGGGGCCACGCGCACTCCGGCCTTTTCCCAGGCCGGCCCGTACTTGGCGAGGTTCTCCGGCCCCAGCGCCAGGACTATGCAGGAGAACAGCCCGCTGGAGGCGAAAGCCTCGACGGTCCACTCCAGCATCGGGCGCCCGGCCAGCGGCAGGTACTGCTTCTCGCGGCCCATCCTGGCGCCGGCGCCGCCGGCCAGTATCAGGGCCGCGGCCCCGGCTGCGTTCTTATTGCCCGGCACGGCCGCCTCAGGGCTGCTTGGGCCCCTGCACCGCGGCCTTGCCCTTGACCCTGGTGAAGATGATGCGGCCCTGCGAGGTCTGCAGGATGGACTGCACGGACGCGTCCACCTTCTTGCCGATATACTCGCGGCCGTCCTCGATGACGATCATCGTGCCGTCGTCGAGATAGCCCACGCCCTGAGCTTTCTCCTTGCCTTCCTTCATGACGAAGACGCTCATGTCCTCGCCGGGCAGAACGACCGGCTTGAGGGCCATCGAGAGGTCGTTGATGTTGAGCGCGGTCACGTTCTCGAGCGCGGCCAGCTTGTTGATGTTGAAGTCTATCGTGACGATGGAGGCGCCGAGCTCCTTGGCTATCGTCACCAGCTTGATCTGGTTGTCGGCGACGTCCTTGATGTCCCGGTCGATCACGCGGAACGGGATATCGCGGGACTCCTGCAGGCGGGCCAGGATGTCGAGGCCGCGGCGGCCCTTGGCCCGCTCTATCGGCTCGCTGCTCTCGGCCAGCGAGTGCAGCTCCTGCACGACGAAGCGCGGCGTGATGATGCCGCCGGTGATGAAGTGCGTGTCGCAGATGTCGAGCACGCGCCCGTCCACGATGGCGCTGAGGTCCAGCACCTTCATGTTCTTGGCGCCCTTGCGGCCCAGCGACAGGATGTTCTTGTCGAGGTCGTCGATCTCGGGGATCTTCTTGATGCTGACGACCATGCCGAGCAGCGCCAGCGCGTAGCGCACGATGATGTTGTAGCGCAGCCACAGCGTGCTGAACGCGTCGTTGTCTATCTGGAAGACCGTGTAGTCGAGCAGCTTCGAGATGATCACGCCGACCACGGCGCCGATGATGCCGATGATCAGCGAGAACAGGCTGACGCTCTCGAAGACGTACTCTATGCCGATGATGACCAGGCCTATCAGCACGCCGAAAGCGGCGCCCTTGAGGTCCTTGGAAACGGTCAGCCACGTCAGCACCGGGGTGCCTGCGAGGGCCACCGCCCTGAAGATCCATACTATCATGTTAGCTCCTTGTTCCTTCTTTGCTTAATTTAGCCAGGGCAGCGTTGAGCGCACCCATGTCCCGCACCACCTCGAGGCGGAGGCCCTTGAAGCGCCCCTCGTCCTTCTTCGGCGGCCTCGGGACGAAAGCCGTCCTGAAGCCGAGCCTTTCGGCCTCGGCCAGGCGCCGGTCCAGGAAGCCCGGGCTCGACGCCTGCGCCAGGATGCCCACCTCGCCCATGAAGACGCAGTCGGGCGGCAGCGGGATGTCCTTGGCGGAACTGATCAGCGCGGCGCAGAAGGCCAGGTCCAGCGCCGGGTCCTTCAGCTTGATGCCTCCCGCGAGCGAGGCGAAAACGTCCATCTCGTCGAAGCGCAGCCCGACGTTCTTCTCGAGCGCGGCGATCAGCATCTGCGCCCGGTTGAGGTCCAGCCCGGTCACGGTGCGCCGCGGGTAAGGCAGGTAGGACTTGCTGGCCAGCGCCTGGATCTCGGCCAGCATGGGCCGGGCGCCCTCGAAGGCCACGGCGAAGGCGCGGCCCGCCAGCGCGCGGTCGCGGTCGCTCTCGGCCAGCAGCAGGCCGGCGTCGTCCACCGAGCGCAGGCCCTTGGAGGTCATCTCGAAGATGCCGGTCTCGTCCACCGGGCCGAAGCGGTTCTTGTGCGGGCGCAGCACGCGGAAGGCGTTGTTCTTCTCCGCGTCGAAATAGAGGACGGTGTCGACGATGTGCTCGAGCACCTTGGGGCCGGCGAGCGACCCTTCCTTGGTGACGTGCCCCAGCAGGAACAGCGGGGCGCCCGCGGCCTTGGAGACCTTGAGCAGCTCGGAGGCGCACTCGCGGATCTGGCCGACGGAGCCCGGCGAGCCGACGAACTCGGGGTGGTAGACGGTCTGGATGGAATCTATGACGAGGAAGGCCGGCTTTATCTTGCGGAACTCCTCGACGATGCGGGCGAGGTTGGTCTCGGCCATCAGGTAGACGTTGTCGGGCCGGGCGCCGAGGCGCTCCGCGCGGGAGCCCACCTGCGAGAGCGACTCCTCGCCGCTGACGTAGAGCACCTTGCCGGCCCTGTAGGCACCGGCGGCGAGCGCGGCGCAGCTCTCCAGCGTCAGCGTGCTCTTGCCGATGCCGGGCGGGCCGGCGAGCAGCACCACCTGGCCCTTCACCAGGCCGCCGCCGAGCGCGCGGTCCAGCTCGGTTATGCCGGTGGCGGCGTGCTCGGCCTTCATGGCCCTGGCCTCGGACAGTTTTACGGGCGGTTCGGAAAAATCGGTGAGGCCGCGGCTCTTGGCGGCGGCCTTGGTCATGACCTCCTCGGCCTCCTCCACCAGCGTGTTCCAGCCGCCGCAGGACGCGCACTTACCGGCCCACTTGGGGTAGGCCTGGCCGCACTGCTGGCAGCGGTAGACGGTCCGGAGCTTCATGTTAGTTGGAGGAGCTCCTTCCCTTGGCGCCGGCCGAGCCGAAGCTGATCAGGCCGAACAGGTAGGAGATGTCCTTATCCTCGAAAGCGACGCTGGCGGAGTAGTCCACCATCTTGGTCTCGAGCATGTCGTTAAGGCGCATGCCGGCGGAAACGTACTTATTGAAAGAGTACATGACGCCGGCGTCGAAACGCGGGTCGTCGAAGCGGCGCCCCTTGATCACGCGGTTGCGGTCGAACTCGGAGCCCTCGGCGAGCAGCGTGAACTTGTCCCACTTGGAGTTGAAGAACGGCCGCCAGCGCACGCCGGCGCCGCCGGTGCCGCGCAGGATGCCGGCGTACATGTCGAACGCGCCGACCTCCCAGCCCAGCTGGGCGTCCACCGCGTTGTTCTTCTCGTAGTCGACGCCGGCGATCTTATCCTTGGTGCTGATGATGTTGTTGGCGCCCAGGTAGTAGTACCGGCCCTCGCGCGGGTAGATGCGCAGGCCGAAGTTGTTCTTGGCGGCCCCGGAGAGCGGTTCGTAGTTGTAATCCCAGCGCCAGTAGGTGCGGAAGCCGTTGATGCGCCCGAGCACGTCCTTGATGGAGGCGCTGGCGTCCTTCAGGTTGGTGACGGCGGCGGTGACGTTCTCCTTCATCTTCTGGTCGGAGACCAGCGCGCCGGCGACGCCGTCGCCGCGGTCTATCTTGGTGACGAGCGAGTCCAGCTTGGCGGTGATCGAATCCAGCCGCTCCATCACCTTCTCGGCGTGCGGCTGGCCGTTGGCCACCATCTCGTTGATGTTGGCGGTGATGCCGCGCAGGTTATCCAGGATCTCCTGCAGGTTCTTCGCGGTGGAACCGTCCCCGCGGATGTCCTTGGCCAGGCCCTGGATGCTGTCGAGCGCCTTGGCCACGGCCTTCTCGAGCGGGACGGTCTCCTCGCCGGTCACGGTGGCGCCGGGCTCGATGGCGCCCAGCGCCGGGTTGCCCTGGTCGATCTGAAGGAACTTGGAGCCGATGACGCTGGTGGCGCCGACGGAGAAGCGCGCGCCGCGGTAGATGCGGGTGCCGTCCAGGATGGCCATCTCGACGACGACCTTATCCCTCTTCAGATAGATGCGCTTGATCTTGCCGACCTCGACGCCCGCGAGCTTGACGAGCGCCTTGTCGGGCAGGCCTGCGACGTCGGTGAACTCGGCCTTGACCGGGTAGTAGCTCTGGAAGGAATAGTCCCCCAACAGGAAGAGCGCGGCCCCGAAGAGCACCGCCCCGGCCAGCACGAACAACCCGACCTTCATTTCGCCGTTCATGAGATCCTTAAAACCCAATGATATCTATATACGATATCCATTATATAAAAATCCCGCCCCCTCCGCCCCTTATGTTTCTACCGCAGGCCCTGACGCGGGCCGGGGGGCCCTGACCGCGAGAAGCAAAGTCGGGCCGACAAGGGGATGCCTTTCGAGGGATGTCGCGGAAGGCCCGGCTTGCGTAAGCGCCGGGCCTGAGCGAACAAGGTGCGGCCACGGTGTGGCCGACACCGACCCGAGGAAGGCATACCCTTGTCGGACCGACCCCTTCAGAGGGAACTACTCTTTGGAGATGTGGGAGATGCGCATGAATTCCCGGACTTCGGGGTTGTCGGAGCGGCGGAAGCAGGCCGGCTCGCAGACCTCCACGAACTTGCCGTTGTTGAGCATCGCCACGCGGCTCGAGATCTCGAGCGCCAGGTTCATGTCGTGCGTCACCACGACCGAGGTCACGCCGAGTTTCTTGCGCATGTCGGTGATCAGGTCCTTGACCATGCCGGTCGTCACCGGGTCCAGGCCGGTGGTAGGCTCGTCGTAGAGGATGTATTTCGGCTCCACCGCGATCGAACGGGCCAGCGCCACGCGCTTCTTCATGCCCACCGACAGCTCGGCGGGCTTTAGCTCTTCGACGTCCTTCAGGCCCACGAGCGCCAGCTTCTCCCGCACGATGCGCGGGTACTCGCTCTTCGGGATGTCGGTCAGGTACTTCAGGCCGAACGACACGTTCTCGAACACCGTCAGCGAGTCGAACAGCGCCCCCTCCTGGAACAGGTAGCCGAAAGAGCGGCGGATCTTGGCCAGCGTGAACTCGCTCGTGACGGAGGCCATCTCCTGGCCGTCCACCTTCACGCTGCCAGCGTCCGGCTTCAGCAGCCGCATCAGGCAGCGGATGAACGTGCTCTTGCCCATGCCCGACGGGCCTATCACGCTGAACAGCTCGCCTTCCCTGATGTCCACGGAAATGCCGTCGAGCACGCGGTGCTCGCCGAAGACCTTGGTCAGCCCGCGGATCTCTATCATACGCCCACCGCCACGAGGAACGCGCTGATGAAGTAGTCCAGCACCATCACGAGCACCATGCTGATCACGACGGCCTCCGTCGTGGACTTGCCGACGCCCTCGGCGCCGCCCCTGGTGTTGAGGCCCTTGTAGCAGGAGACGGTCGCTATCATGAAGGCGAAGAAATAGGTCTTCAGGAAACCGTGCATGAAGTCGGAGATCGAGAGGTAGGTGAAGATGTCGTCGAAGTACACCGACGTGGGCACGTGCAGCTTGACCACGCCGACTATGCAGCCGCCGATCACGCCGATGAAGTCGGCGAACACGGTCAAGAGCGGCAGCGTCAGCATGAAGGCCAGGTAGCGCGGCACCAGCAGGTAGCGCGTCGGGTTGGTGCCCAGCGTGTAGAGCGCGTCTATCTGCTCGGTCACCTGCATCGTGCCGATCTCGGCCGTCACCACGGCGCCGGCGCGGCCGGCCACCACTATGGACGTCAGCACCGGGCCCAGCTCCTTGAGCATCGAGAAGGCCACCATCGTCCCGACGTAGATAGGCTCGTTGAAAAGGTTCTTGGTGGACTGGCCCATCTGCAGCGCCAGCACCATGCCGGTGAAGAAGCTGGTCAGCGCGGTCACCGTGAAGGAGTCGACGCCGATCTTGACCGCCTGCCTGGCGGCCTCGCCGGCCTCGAAGCGGGAGCGGAAGGACCAGAACGCCACGGACTTCACCATCAGCGCGGTGCGGCCCATCGCCATGGCCAGGTCCATGAACTCGCGCCCCACTTTCTCGGCGAAGGCGCTCCTCATTCGGCGTAGGTCCTCGGCACGCGGCCGGTCAGCAGCGTGACTATCTCGTAGGTGATCGTGTCGGCCAGCGCGGCCAGCTCCTGCGCCGTGATCTCCTCGTCGCCCTGGCGGCCCAGCAGCACGGCCTCGGACCCGACGGCGGCCTCTTTCACGCCGGTAACGTCCACCATCGTCATATCCATCGTGACGTTGCCGAGGACGCGGCAGCGGCGGCCGCCTATCAGCACGTCGGCCTTGTTGGAGAAGCGGCGCAGGTAGCCGTCGCCGTAGCCGGCAGGGATCGTGGCTATCCGCATCGGCCGGCCGGCCCGGAAGGAGCGGTTATAGCTGACGCAGGCGCCCTCGCGCACGTTCTTGACGAAAACGACGCGGCTCTTGAGCGTCAGCGCCGGCTCGAAGCCGTCGGCGAGGCCGTAGGCCGCGATGCCGCAGCGCACCATGTCGAGGCGGCTGACCGGGAAGTTCATCGTGGCGGCCGAGTTGGCGGCGTGCAGCGTCAGGCCGGCCGCGCCGCGCCGCTCCAGTTCGGCGGCCGTCTCGGAGAAGATGGCCAGCTGCTGGCCGGTATAATCGGGGTCGGAATCGGCGCTGGAAAGGTGCGTGTAAACGCCGGCCACGGCCACCTCGGGCGCGGCGGCGAGCTCGTCGTAGATCTTGAGCAGCGACGGCTTGCGGGCGCCGATGCGCCCCATGCCGGTCTCGAGCTTGATGTGGCAGACGGCCCTGCGGCCCAGCCGGCGCGCGGCCTCCACTACCTGCCGCGCGGCGTCCAGGCTGGCTATCGTCACCATCAGGTCGGCGTTGATTGCCTCTACGAAGCTCTCGAAGGGGTAGAGGCTGCCGAGCACCAGCACCGGGCTTTCCAGGCCGGCCGCGCGCAGCGCGAGGCCCTCCTCCACCGAGGAGACGCCGAAGCCCCAGGCCAGCCTCTCGCGCTCGGCCAGGCGCGCGAGCTCCGCGGCGCCGTGGCCGTAGGCGTTGGCCTTGACGACGAACAGCAGCCGCGCGGGCGCGGCCGCGACGGCGAGCTTCCGGAGGTTGTTCCTGACGGCGGAGAGGCGGACCTCGGCGACGGTGGGGCGCAGTATCGCGGCCATAACGGCCTAGAAAACGGCCTCTTCGGCCACCGGGTCGATGGCGCCGACGACGGGGTTGTCGAACCTGGTGTATTCGTGGAAGAAGGCGAGCGGCACGTCCCCGACGGGGCCGTTGCGGTGCTTGGCCACGATCAGCGTGGCCTGGTTCTTCACGGTGGGATCCTCGCGCTTGTAGTACTCCTCGCGATGGATCATCCCGACGAAGTCGGCGTCCTGCTCGATCGAGCCCGAGTCGCGCAGGTCGGAGAGCTGCGGACGGTTGCTCTCGCGGCCCTTGTCCTCGCTGCGGCGGTTCAGCTGCGAGAGCGCGATGACCGGCAGCTCGAGGCTGCGGGCCAGGTCCTTGAGCAGGCGGGAGATCTCGGCGACCTCCTGCTGCCGGCTCTCGCTCCTGCCGGTGCCGCGGATCAGCTGCAGGTAGTCGATCACGACGAGCCCGAGCGTCTTGTTCTCGTTCTTCAGCTGGCTCATCAGTTTGCGCGTGCGGTTGCGGATGTCCAGGATGTTCAGGCCGGAGGAGTCGTCTATGTAGAGCGGGGCCTCTGCGACGGTGGCCGTGTAGCGGGTCAGCTGCGGCCAGATCTCGCGCGGCAGCTGGCCGCGGCGCACGCCGCCCAGGTTGGCGCGGGCGGCCGAGCAGATGATGCGCTGCATGATCGAGTGCTTGTCCATCTCCAGCGAGAAGATGGCCGTCGGCACCTTCTTCTCGACGCAGGCGTGGTAGGCCATGTTCAGCGCCATGGCGGTCTTGCCCATGGACGGGCGGGCCGCCAGGATGATCAGGTCGGACCGCTGGAAGCCGCCGGTCATGTCGTCGAGCTTGGTGAAGCCGCTCGGCACGCCGGTCACGGCGGAATGCTGCGCGTAGAGCTTCTCTATGCGGCCGAGCGTCTCGCCTGCCAGCGAGGAGGCTTCGGCGAAGCCGTGGTCGGTGTTCTTCTGCGCGACGGCTATCACCTGCTGCTGAGCGAAGTCCATGATGTCCTCGACCTCTTCGGAGGCCTCGAAGGACTTCTCGACTACGGTGGTGGAGACGCGGATCAGCTCGCGCAGCATCGCCTTTTCCTTGACGATGTTGGCGTAGGCCTGCGTGTGGGCGGCGGTGGAGACCTTCTCCATCAGGTCGGCCAGGTACTTCTGGCCGCCGAGCTCCTCCAGGCGGCCGGTCTTCTTGAGTTCCTCGGTCAGCGTGACGACGTCCACCGGCAGGTTGCGCTGGCGCAGGTCCACGATGGACTCGTAGATGCGGGCGTGGGCGTCGCTGTAGAAATGCTTGGGCTGCAGGACCTCCATCACGCCGTCCAGCACGTCCTTCTCGATCAGCATAGCGCCGAGAACGGCCATTTCGGCTTCGGTGGAATGCGGCGGAACCTTTGTGTAGGCCATGGGAACAGCCCCCGGTATTATCTGAAAATCAAGCCCGGGCCGGGCGTGGGAGCCTGGCCCGGGCGTCGTTAGAGGAGCGGACTTACTTGCTCTGGGCCGAGACCGCCACCTTGATCTTGGCGGTTATATGCGGCTTCAGGGCTATCTCGACCTCGACGGTGCCGACGGCCTTGATAGAGGCGGGCAGGCGGATCATGTCCTTGTCTATCTCGATGTCGGCGGCGGCCAGGTTCTTGATGATGTCGCTCTTGGCGACCGAGCCGTACATCACGCCCTCTTCGGAGACGGGGCGGGAGAACGACAGCGTGATCGCGGAGAGGCGCTTGGCCAGCTCGTTGAGGGCCGCGTCCTCGGAGGCCTGGCGCTTGGAGCGCTTCTCGGCGGAGTTCTTCCAGGCCTTCAGGGCGCCCTCGGTAGCTATCTCGACGAGGCCGCGCGGCATCAGGAAGTTGCGGGCGTAGCCGTCCTTGACGGTCTTGATCTCGCCGGAGCGGCCCAGGTTGTAGACGTCTTTCTTCAGTATGACTTTCATTTTATGCTCCGTAATTAGCCGTTGTAAGGCAGGACCGACAGGTTGCGGTTGATCTTCACGGCCCTCATGATCTGGCGCTGGTGCTTGGCGCACGCGCCGGTGATGCGGCGGGACAGGATCTTGCCGGTGTCGGTGCAGAAGCTCTTGACGATCTGGACCTGCTTGTAGTCCACGTGGTCGATCTTCTCGGCGCACAGGCGGCAGACCTTGCGGCGCGGGGCGAACCGGCGGCCGCCGGGGCGGCGCGGGCCGGGGCCGGCGTGGGGCCGCGGCGCGGAGGCCGGGGCGGCGGCGGTTTCGGCCGGCTTGGGGGTATTTTCTTTGTTCTCCATAATGTTACGCTCCTGATTTATTTAGAAAGGGACTTCCTCGATGCCGGAGGAATCGCCCTTCGGCTCGGCCTCGGCTTCTTCCTTGGCGGCGGGACGCGGCGCGCCCTCCCCGCTCTCGAAGGCCATCAGCTGCACGCGGTTCGCGGTGACCTTCAGTTCCTTGCGCTTCTGGCCGGCCTTGTCGGTGTACTCGGAAGAGGTAAGCCGGCCGTCCACCATGATCGGGGTGCCCTTGCGCATCTTTTCCTTGCAGCGCTCGGCGGCCTGGCCCCAGACGGTGACGGTCACGAAGATCGTGTCGTCCTTCCACTCGCCGGAGGATTTATCCTGCACGCGGCGGTTGACCGCGAGGCCCAGGCTGGCCACGGCCATCTGGGACTGGGTATAGCGCACCTCGGGATCGCGGGTCAGACGCCCCGCGAGCATCACCGAGTTTATCTCCGGCATCCTTAATTCCATGATAGCGTTACCGTCAGGCCTTCTTGACCGGCTCGACGGCGGCCTTCATCATCATGGCCCGCAGGACGGTCTCCTGCAGCTTGAAGGCGTGCTGGATGGTCTTGAGGCTCTCGGGAGCGGCCTTGACCTTCATGTAGACGTAGAAGCCGTCGCGGTTCTTGCCCACGTTGTGGGAGAACTTCTTGCGGCCCAGCCTGTCCTCGGCGAGGACCTCGCCCTTCTCGTCGGTGAGGACCTTCTTGGCCTTCTCCACCGCCTCGCCGACCTCGGCGTCGGTGAGCTGAGGATTGATTATCAGCATTAACTCATAGGTATTCATAGTAGATTAATGATAGCAAATCGGCCGGAGGCTTTACAATAAGGGAGAGCAGGCCAGCACCTGCCTGGGGGAGTCCGACCGGAAGGGGCCGCGGTCCAGGTCGCCGTACCGGGCCAGGACCCGGAAGCCGTTGCAGCGCACCAGCGCCAGCAGCTCCTCGGGGAAAAAGCAGCGTAAATTAAGCGTTTTTTTGAGCGTGCGCCCCGTCCGCTCGCTGCGGTAATGCCAGGCGAGGCGGACGGTCTGGGTCTTCTTGTCGTAGGAGAAGCGCTCGTTGACCAGCACCTTGCCCTTGCCGGAAGGGTCGTCGTAATAGGCCACCGGCAGCAGCTCGTCCGGGTCCCGGACCAGGTAGCGCGGGTCCGGGTTGGGGACGTCGAAGACGAACCTGCCCCCGGGAGCCAGGTGCCGCCTGACCGAGGCGAAGAGCCCCGCCAGGTCCTCCGGCCGGCCGAAATGCTGCAGCGAGTTGAAGGCGAGGAAGACCAGCTTGAAGCGGCGGCCCAGCCTGAAACGGCGGGCGTCGCCCTTCACGAACTGGACGCGCGCGCCGGCGGCGGCGGCCTTGCGCCCGGCCAGCGCCAGCATCGGCGCGGCCGCGTCCAGGCCGGTCACGTCCAGGCCGGCCCGCGCGAGAGGGATGGTCAGGCGGCCGGTGCCGCAGGCCAGCTCCAGCACCGGGCCGCGGGCGCGGCGCGCGGCCGCCAGGTAGAAAGGCAGGTCGTCGCTCTGCGGCCTGTTGAAAGCGTCGTACTGGAGGCCGTCCCAGTAGATCTCGGAGCCGTCCGCTATCCTGTGCCCCTTCACGCCGGGTCCTTCTTAAGCGCCGCCTGCAGCGCGCGCAGCTCCGCCAGCAGGGCCTGCTCGCGCAGGATAATGCCGGTCAGGGCCTCCTTGGTCTCGGGCTTGATGATGACCCTGGCCAGCGCGGCGTAGTTGCGCACGGCGGCGTCGGTCCGGGCCACGTGCGCGCGCAGCGAGGCCTCGAGCGAGCGGGCCGCCGGGTTGGGGCGCTGGCGGAAGCCGGTGCCCTCCTTCAGCAGGCGGCCCAGCTCGCGCAGGCGCCCGCGCTTCTCTTCGGAAACGCGGGAATAGAGGGCGCCGAGCTCCGCGCCGGCGCGGGCGTCGCCGCCGAAGAGGCCGGCCTCCTCGGCGTAGACGTTGATGTCCTCCATCTCGTAATACAGGACAGCGCGCACCAGTTCCTTGAGCGTCATGCGGGCACCTCCACCTTCACCACGATCTTTACGACGGGGCCCGGGGCGCCGGCCGCCAGGCGCGGCGCGTGGGCGTCGTCCGGCCACAGCAAGGCCAGCTCGCCGGCTCCCAGCCGCACCGGCGTCCAGGCGCCGGCGGCGCGGCCGAAGCAGATATCCTTGGCCGGGTCGTACGGCTCGGTCACGGCCAGGCGGTCCAGCGGCGCCCAGCCTATGACCTCCTCCCCCTCCGCGACGTACTGCGCGTCGACATATCTCCGGTGGGCCTCGAAGCGCGGCTCGGGCGCGGCGGCGGTGGAGTAGCGCTGGACTATGGCGTAGACCCGCCGGCCGTCCAGCTCGTACTCGCCGTCAGGCAGCGCGGCCGCGCCGGGACGGCGCAGGAACTCCAGGGCCTTCTCAAGGCCGGGTAAGGGCGGGACCTGGCGGTCCGCCCCGGCGAGAGGTATGGCTATCATAAAAGCGGGGCCCGGCGGGCTAGTAGGCCAGCTCCGAAGCCACGACCGGCCTGAAGATGCTCCTGTCGTACGCCCGGCGCAGGGTCTTCAGGTAGACGTGGAAGTCGAAGATGTAGGCGAAATGCCACGCCTTAAGGCTCTTCAGGAAGAACAGGTCGCGCAGCGCCTCCGGGCGCAGCGAATGGTCCTGCTCGGCGGCCAGCTTCACGCGGCGCTCCAGGTCCGCGGTCTGGCCGTCCTCGCGGAGGTTGAGGTCCGCGGCCTTTATCTCGTTGGAAAAATAGTCGTTCTTCGCCCACAGGTTGACCCAGCGGCCGACGTTGGCCGGCTTGGAGACGTAGCGCTGCAGGTGGCCCGCGTCTATCTCGTGCTTGACGAAGACGTTCAGCCACCAGGTGGACGGCACCAGCGGCGAGCCGAGCGTGATCAGCCTGTCGACGCGCACGCCGGGGTCGGTGACGGCCAGGCGGTGCAGCGCGGTGTGCGCCAGCACGGTGCCCCAGCTGTGGGCCACCAGGTAGACGGGACGGCCCTCGGCGCGGGCCTTGGAGGAGATCCTCCGGATCTCGGCCTCGACCAGCGGCACGGCGGCCTCGCTCTCGTCGGGATCGCGGGACCAGCGCACCGGGACTATCTCGTAGCGCTCCGCGGACAGGACCTGCGCGAGGCGGGAATCCAGGTAGTCGTCGGGCTGGCGGCCGCAGGCGTCGCCCTTGTAGAGCTCGCAGTCGGCCAGGTCCTTCTCCACCGCGCGCAGGCCGTCGTCGAAGGCGGCCTGGTCCGGCCGGTGGCCGGGCTTGAAATGCTCTATGATCTTCTTGAAGTAGGCGATCTCCAGCTTGCCGATGCCCACCTTGGTGAAGTCCACCCCGACGATGGAGATCACCACGGGACGGGCGGCCGGCGCCGGACGCGCGGCGGGCGGCTCGGGCAGCGCCGCGGCCAGGGCGGGGCAGGCGGCGCCGTCGAAGCACGGCGGCCGCAGCTCGGGGCCGCCCGCGTAGGCGCGGGCGGCCAGCATGAAGAAAAGGGACGCTAGGAGGCGTGTCATCCCTGTAATTATATATTTTTCGGGGCGGCGGCGGCCCGGCGGCGCACCAGCTCCAGGCGCTCCGGGTCGCCTATGTCGCACCAGAAAGGCGACTCGTCCAGGAAGCCGGCCACCTTCTCCCCTTCGGCCGCCAGGCGCAGGTAAGCGGCGGTCAGCGAGAAGACCCCCTCCTCGGTCAGCTTCGGCAGGATGGCCGGCGAAAGCGCCTGGATGCCGCTGAAGGCCAGCGGGCGCAGGCCCGGCCCGGCCGCGGAGCCCTCGCGGCCCCGGAGGTTCAGCCCGGCGTCGAACAGCAGGCGGCGTTTCGAGGGACGGTCGCGCACGGCCAGCGTGGCGAGCGCGCCGGAAGCCGTGTGCGCCCGCATCAGCGCGGCCAAATCCATCTCGGAATAGACGTCGGCGTTGTAGGCGAAGAAGGGGCCGCCGCCGGCCAGCAGCGCGGCGGCTTTCTTGAGGCCGCCGCCGGTCTCCAGCGGGGCGCCCTCCTCCACCGAGAGCACGGCGCGCAGGCCGGGCACCGGGCCCGAGGCCAGGTAGGCGGCTATCCGCTCGTGGAAATGGTGGGCGTTGACGACGGCCTCGGTGACGCCGGCCGCGGCGAGGCGGCGCAGGACCAGGCCCAGCAGCGGCTCGCCGTTCACTTCGACGAGGGCCTTTGGGACCCGGTCGGTCAGCGGGCGCAGGCGCGTGCCCAGCCCGGCCGCGAAGACCATGGCCTTCATTTGGCGGGGCCCAGCTCGCGGTGGACCAGCTCCACCCGCGCGCCGTACTTGCGGCGGACGCGCTCGGCGAGGGCCTCGGCGCAGTAGACGGAACGGTGGCGGCCGCCGGTGCAGCCGAAGCCGACCGACAGCGACGTGAAATTGCGGGACAGGTAGTTCTCCACGCTCTGGTCCGTCAGCGCGAAGACGTTCTCCAGGTACTTAGCGACCTCCGGCTCCTTCTTCAGGAAGTCGGCTACGGGCTTGTCGCGCCCGGTGAGCGGCGCGTGCTCGGCGTTGCGGCCGGGGTTCGGCAGCGCGCGGCAGTCGAAGACGAAGCCGCCGCCGTGGCCGCGCTCGTCGAGCGGCACGCCGTTCTTATAGGAGAAGCTCATGATCCGGACCGTGAGTCCCAGCTTCGTGGAGCCGAACTGCCGCAGGTACGAGGAGGCCGCGATGCGCTTGAAGCACTGCGTCAGTTCCGGCACCCGGACCTCCAGCTCGGCGTTGCGCAGCAGCCATTCGATATTGCGCACGGCGTAGGGCACGCTGGCGAGGAAATGGGTCTTGCGCTCGTAGAAGCCGCGCAGGCCGTAGGCGCCCATCGCCTGCATGATGCGGATGTAGACGAAGGCGTGGTAGTGCCGCATGAAGGCCTTAGGTTCCAGCCCGGAGGCGGCGAAGTAGAGGCGGCACAGCTCCGAACGCGTCTCCGGCGGCAGGTCCGCCTTGGCGTCGTAGAGCAGGGAGGCCAGGTCGTACTGGGCGGCGCCGCGGCGCCCGCCCTGGTAGTCTATGAACCACGGCTCGCCGCGGCGCAGCATGACGTTGCGGCTCTGGAAGTCGCGGTACAGGAAATAGTCGGCCGGGGCTTCCAGCAGGAAGTCCGCGAAGCGGGCGAAGTCCTCCTCCAGCTTGGCCTCGTTGAACGGGATCTTGGCCAGTTTCAGGAAGTAGTATTTGAAATAGTTCAGGTCCCACATTATGGACTGCCGGTCGAAGCTCGCGCGCGGGTAGCAGTACTTCAGGTCGAGGCCGCGGGACGCCTGCGCCTGGAACTTCGGCAGCCATTCCAGCACCTTGCCGTAGGCCGCCATGACCTGCGGCGGCACCTCGCCGCCGGGCTTGCGCTCCGCGCTCAGGTACTCGAAGAGCGTGACGCTGCCGAGGTCCTCCTCCAGGTAGACGCCCTGGGCCTGGTCCTCGGCGTAGATCTCCGGCACCGGCATCTTCTCGCGGCGGAAATGGCGGGAAAATTCCAGGAAAGCCCTGTTCTCCAGCTTGTCCGGGCCGAAGACGCCCACCGCCGAACGCGAGCCGCCGCCCAGCCTGAACAGCTGGCGCGCGGAACCGTCGGCACGGAGGGGCTCGAAGACCTCGGCGTCGCGGCCGAAGGCCTTCCGGTAGAGCGCGCGCAGCCGGAGCTCGGTCTCCTGGGTTTCTTTTTCCCTGTTCTTGAGAGGCATGTCCAGCAATTATACTATTACGGGGGACGGCCGGGCTCACTCCCTGGCGGCCAGGGAGCGCAGGGCCCCCTTCATGATCCCGAAGAAACCGGCCTCGTCCAGGACGGCGGTCTCGTCGTTCCACGCCGCCGCGAGGCAGTACCACTCGGAGCTCCGCGTCTTAAGCAGCCAGGCCGCCGCCAGCACTCCGGGCTCGGAACCGCCCTTGTAGCCGGCGTAGAGGAACGTGCCCGCCGACAGGTCCTGGCCGGGGTTCACGGCCAGCACCTCCAGCGCGGTCCTGTCGTCCTTGTCGAGGAAATACTTCATGACGCGGCACAGGTCGGCGGGAGAGACCAGCCATTCGGCGCCGCGCAGGCCGAACGGCGCCGGGCCCGGCGGCGCCAGCGGCGCGCGCAGGCCGGCGAGGAGATCGTACTTGCGCTCCTCGGGCAGGTTGCGGTACTTCAGCAGCGCCTCCGGGTCGGCCTTCAGCCGGAAGAACTCCGAGGTCTTCAGGAAGGGGCGCAGCTGGTCCGGCGCGGTGTTGCCCAGGGCCGGCAGGGCGGCCTCGATACGGCGGCGGCCGAGCGCCGAGATCAGCGCGTCGGCGGCGGTATTGTCGCTCTCGGAGATCATCAGCGTGGCCAGCGTGTGCAGCGTCAGCGGGGAGCCGTCGGGCCAGGTCCGCAGGCGGCCGGTAGGCAGCGACTTGTCCTCCTCGCGCAGCCGCACCACTTTCGCCCACGGGGCCTTCGCCTCGAGCATGGCGCCGAGCACGTACAGCTTGAACGCGGAGCCCACGGCGAAGGTGTCGCCGGCGTTGAGCTCCTCCAGGACCTGCGGGTTCTCGCCGAAGCGCACCGCCTCGAGCCCGGCCTTGCCGTGCAGGGCGGCCAGCTCGGCGCGCGCCGAGGCCAGCGTGGCGTCCTTGCGGTAGGGGGCGCCGAAGAAGATCCCGGCCACGCGGCCGGTCCCGGCGTTGAGCGTGACGGCGGCGGGCACCAGCCACCCGCCGGAGGTCCCGAGCAGGTAGTGAGCGGAGCAGGCCGGGGAGGTGCTGACCAGGGTCACCCCCGTCACCGGGCCGGTCTTGCGGTAGACGCCGGACAGGACGGAGGAGATCTGCGCCGCCGAGACCTTCTCGAAGAAGGTCGCGTCGAAGAGGCCCTCGAGGCCGGCCGGCTTTTCGGCCACGGCGGAGGCCACGCCGGCGGCGGCTTTGTCCAGCCCGGGACAAGAGGCGGGAGCGGCGCAAAGCGGCTGCGCGAGCAGGAGCAGGAGCGGCAGGATTTTCAGCATTTTTTAATTATACAATGCTGGTAGGCTTCTTAAGGAGAGGACCATGGGACTGATACTGCGGAACGTGGACGGCAAGGTCGGGACGCTGACGCTCAACAACCCGGCGCGGCGCAACGCGCTGAGCATGGAGCTCTGCGGCGAAATAGTCGCCGCCCTCGAGGAGTTCAAGGCCCGGAAGGTGTCGGTGGTAGTGCTGCGCGCCGAAAAGGGCGCCAAGGTCTGGAGCGCCGGCCACGACATCACGCAGCTGCCCAAGGTCCACAACGACCCGCTCGCCTACGACAGCCCTATGGAGACCGCCTTCCGCGCCATCCAGAACTACCCCGGGCCGGTCATCGCGATGATCCAGGGCAGCGTCTGGGGCGGCGCCACCGACCTGGCCGTCACCTGCGACCTGGCCGTGGGCGACGAGACCTCCTCCTTCGCCATCACGCCGGTCAAGATGGGCCTGCCCTACAACGCCTCCGGCATCATGCACTTCATCAACCGCGTCGGCTCCAACATCGCCAAGGAGATGTTCTTCACCGCCGAGCCGGTCAAGGCCGACCGCGCCTACCATTTCGGCATCCTGAACCACCTCGTGCCCTCGGCGCAGATAGAGGAGTTCACCTTCGGCCTGGCCGCCCGGATAGCGGCGAACTCGCCGCTGGCGGTATCCGTGATCAAGGAGCAATTCCGCATCCTCTCCGAGGCCCACCCGCTCAGCCCCGACGCTTTCGAGCGCATCCAGGCGCTGAGGCGCAAGGTCTACAACAGCGGCGACTACGAGGAAGGGATCAAGGCCTTCCTGGAGAAGCGCAAGCCCAATTTCAGCGGGGACTGACCCCCGGCCCGGAAAGGCGTTCCGGGCCGCGGCAAATTTGCTATATTCTGCTTACAGTCTTGGGGACTGAGAGAACAGGCGGTTCAACGGGTGCCGTAGAGATACGGAGGGGCTATTGCTCGACTATAACGCCAGGCGGCTGGTTGCGTGGGTCCTGAGGGAATTCAGGGCCCAGATCCTGCTCGTCTCGGCGGCGGCGGTGGCGGGCGGCTACGCCTTCGGCTGCTTCAGCAAGGCCAGGCTGCCCGGCGGCGGCACGGTCTCCGTCTTCGACATCAACGCCAGGCCGGACAGGTACAACGGGCGGCCCGTCTGCGTGCGCGGCGTCATCCTGAACCTGCAAAACGCCGGCGCGGAGCCCGGCGACCCCGCCTACCGGATCTTCAGCCTCAAGGAGACCCGCGCCGCAGGCGACTACGATTTCGTGAACATCCTCTCCTTCAGGGAGGACGTCGAGGCGCCCAGGGGCGTGGTGACGGCCTGCGGCGTCTTCAGCGCGCTGAAGCAGGTGGACAAGGACACTTATCACAACGTCATCCTGCTGAGCCGCTTCAAGGCCGGGGAGCTCCCGCCCTCGGAGGGCCCCGTGGCGGGGCCGCGCCGGAGCAGGGCCTTCTAGACCGCTATGCTGGACGAGAACAAGAAAGACCTGCTGGCCTGGTTCTTCGGGCACTTCTGGGGACGCTGCGCGGCCGCGCTCGCCGGCCTGGCGCTGCTGGGCTTCCTGCTGGGGCTGTGCAAGCTGCCGTCCTTCAAGCGGCACCGCGCGCAGGTCTCCGTGATGGACCTGAACCGCTCCCCGGAGAAGTACGAGGCGGCGTCGGTCTGCGTGAACGGCGAGGTGCTGGACCTGCGGGTGGTGGACAACAGGCTGGTGCGCCCTTACGCGGTATTCAGCCTGCGCGAGACGGCGCCGGACGGCTCTTTCGATTTCGTCAACGTGATCTCGCTGCGCCTGCCTTCCTTCGGCAAGGGCACGCGGGCGCGGGTCTGCGGCTTCTTCAACACGGTAAAACAGGTAGGCCGCGACACCTACTACAATTCGATCCTGATGAACAGCTTCGAAGAGGAAGGGCGGCGCTGAGCCCGGGGCCTAGCGCCGGCGGATGAGCCCGAAAGGCACGTCGGCGAGGGACCTGCAGGCGAAGATGCCGGGCCCGGCCGGCGCCGGCGCGCCCTCCTTGAGCGGCAGGCCCCCGAGCAGCAGCAGCGGGCGCTCCCGTTCCGGCAGGCGCCCGAGCATTTCCGCCAGTTCCCGCGCGGACCCGAGCTGGCCTTCCATGGCCACGGATATACCCACGGCGACCGGCCGCAGCCGGGCGGCCAGGGCGGCGGTCTCGGCCGCGGGCAGCCCCGGCAGCACGGCGTAGGTCTTCAGGCCGTTGGCCAGCAGGCCGGCCTCGAGGAACCGTATGCCGAGCGTGTGGTAATTTCCTTCGGCGCAGGTCAGGAGCACGTCGGGCTCAGCCGCCTGGCGCCCGCGGGCCAGCTCCGGGTAATGCGCGAAGACGGAGCCCACCATCTCTTCGGCGAAGGCGCTGAACCGGTGCTCGGCCGCCACCGTCACCGCGCCGCCCGCCCACAGCCTGCCTATCTCGTAGAGCGCCGGCTGCAGTATACCCATCAGCAGGTCCTGCGGCTTCACCCCCAGCCTGAAAGCCTCCCCGGCCCAGAGGTCCGCCGATGACGTTATGCCGGCCCGGACTTCGGCGCGCAGCTTCCTGAAGAACTCCGCCAGCGGGCGCAGCTTTTCCCCCGCGTCGGGGGCGGCCGCGGCGCCGCTGTTGGCGCATTTCCGGCAGACGCCGTGCGTCAGGGAGAAGTCGTCGAACGGCTCGCTCTCCCCGATATAGCTCTGGCAATAGGCGCACCAGTGGATCATCGTCTTTTCTCCGCTCAGCCGTTCAGCGCGTAGTTCGGCGTTTCCTTGGTGACCTTCACGTCGTGCACGTGGCTTTCCTTGAGCCCCGCGCCGGAGATCCGCACGAACTTCGCGCGGCGGCGCAGCTGCTCCAGGCTGGCGCACCCGCAGTAGCCGAGGCCCGCGCGCAGGCCGCCGGTGAGCTGATGCACGATGTTCGCGACGGGGCCTTTATACGGCACCTGGCCCTCTATACCCTCGGGCACGAGCTTCTCCTTCTCCACGCCGGACTGGCCGTAGCGGTCCTTCGAGCCGGCCTCCATCGCGCCGACGGACCCCATGCCGCGGTAGGCCTTGTAGCTGCGGCCCTGGTAGAGGATGATGTCTCCGGGCGCCTCCTCGGTGCCGGCGAGCAGCGTGCCGAGCATCACGGCGCCGGCGCCGGCCGCGAGGGCCTTCGTGATGTCGCCCGAGAACTTGATGCCGCCGTCGGCTATCACCGGGGTCCGGCTGCGGGCTGCGGCCTTGACGGCGGCGCTAACGGCGGTGAGCTGCGGCACGCCCACGCCGCTGATCACGCGCGTCGTGCAGATCGAGCCCGGGCCTATGCCCACCTTGATCGCGTCGGCGCCGGCCCTGATCAGGTCCAGCGCGCCCTCGTAGGTGGCCACGTTGCCGGCTATCACCTCGCAGCCGTAGCGGCGCTTGACGGCCTTCAGCGTGTCGAGGACGTTGGCGGAATGGCCGTGGGCCGAGTCCAGCGAGATCACGTCGGCGCCGGCCTTCACCAGCAGGCCCGCGCGTTCCACGGCGTCGGGGCCCGCGCCTATCGCGGCGCCGACGCGCAGCCGGCCGGCCCTGTCCTTGCAGGCGTTCGGATACTGCCTCGTATTGAGGATATCGCGCACGGTGATCAGGCCTTTCAGCTCCCCGTTGCGTCCCACGAGCGGCAGCTTTTCGATGCGGTGCCGCTGCAGCAGGCGCTCGGCCTGCTCCTGCGTGGTGCCGGGGCGGGCGGTGACGAGCCTCGTCGTCATCGCGGTGGAGACTTTCTTATCCAGGTCCCTCAGGAAACGCAGGTCGCGGTTGGTCAGCAGGCCGACGAGCCGCCCGCGCGAGACCACGGCCACGCTGGAGACGCCGTGCTTGGCCATCAGCGCGACCGCGTCCTTGAGCTTCTCGTCGGGCGAGACCGTCAGCGGGTCGGAGATAACGCCGCTCTCGTGCTTTTTCACCCTGGCCACTTCCAGCGCCTGCTGGTGCGCCGGCATCGCCCTGTGGATCATGCCTATGCCGCCCTCGCGGGCCATCGCGATGGCCAGGCCCGCCTCGGTGACGGTGTCCATGGCCGCCGAGACCAGCGGCACGTTCAGCGTTATCGAGCGCGTCAGCCGCGTGGAGATATCGGTGTCCCTCGGCATCACCGAGGACTTCGCCGGCTGCAGCAGCACGTCGTCGAAGGTCAGGCCCAGCTCTATCCGATCCTTAAGCATCTTCCCTCCTCGTGGGGTCAGGCTACTCCCACTCTATCGTGGCGGGAGGCTTGGAGGTGACGTCGTAGACCACGCGGTTGACGCCGCGCACCTCGCCCACTATCCGCGACGAGATCTTCTGCAGCAGGTCGTGCGGCAGGCGGCTCCAGTCGGCCGTCATGCCGTCCACCGAGCTGACGCAGCGTACGGCTATCGTATATTCGTAGGAGCGCTCGTCGCCCATCACGCCCACGGAGCGCACCGGCAGCAGCACGCAGAAAGCCTGCCAGATCCTGGAGTACCAGCCGGCCTTCTCTATCTCCTCGCGCATCACGCGGTCGGCCCCGCGCAGGATCTTGAGCCGCTCCGGCGTCACCTCGCCGAGCACGCGTATCGAGAGGCCGGGGCCGGGGAACGGGTGCAGCATCAGCACGCCCTCGGGGATCTTCAGCGAGCGGCCGAGCTCGCGCACCTCGTCCTTGAAGAAGTAGCGCAGCGGCTCTATCAGGCCCATCTTCATCTTCGCCGGCAGGCCGCCGACGTTGTGGTGGCTCTTGATGACGGCCGAGGGCCCCTTCACCGACACGGACTCGATGACGTCGGGGTACAGCGTGCCCTGCAGCAGGAACTTCGCGCCCTTCACCTTCTTCGCCTCGCGGTCGAACACCTCTATGAAGGTATGGCCGATGATCTTGCGCTTCTTCTCGGGCGAGGTCACGCCCTTGAGCCGCCCGAGGAAGAGCGCGGACGCGTCCACGATCTTGAGGCTGTAGCCGAACTTCTTCCTGAAGACCTCGTTCATGCGCTCGCGGTCGCCGTGGCGCAGCACGCCGGTATCCACGAAGATGCACTTCAGTTTATTGCCGATGGCCTTATGCGCGAGCACGGCCGCCACGGAGGAATCCACGCCGCCGGAGAGGCCGCAGATCACGGCGCTGCCTCCGGCCTGGCGTTTTATCTCCGCGATGCTCTCCTTGAGGAAGGAGGCAGGGGACCAGCGGTCCTTGTAGCCGCAGACGCCGCGCGCGAAGTTCTCCAGCATCTTCACGCCGCTCTCGGTGTGGTGCACCTCGGGGTGGAACTGCAGCGCGTAGTGGCCGCGCTCCGGGTTCTCCATCGCGGTGATGTCGGAGCCGTCGGCCCTCGCGGTCACGTGGAAGCCGGGCGGGACCTTCTTCACCTCGTCGCCGTGGCTCATCCAGACGTTAACTTCTTTGCCTATGCCTTTGAAGAGGCGCGAGCCTTTCAAAACCTTCAGTTTGCTGAAGCCGTACTCGCGGCTGGCCGCCTTGGCCACCCGGCCGCCGAACTCGTGCGCCAGCAGCTGCATGCCGTAACAGACGCCGAGCACCGGCACGCCGAGGTTGAACACCGCCGGGTCCGGCTTGGGCGCGGCCTTGTCGTACACGCTCGACGGGCCGCCCGAGAGGATGATACCCTTGGGCGACCTGGAGAGGATGTCCTCCGCCGAGGCGCCGTACGGGAGTATCTCGCAATAAACCCGCAGGCTGCGGAGCCTGCGGGCGATAAGCTGGGTGTACTGGCTGCCGAAATCCAGGATAAGGATCTGATCCATCAGTTGCGCACCTCAAGACCGGACAGTACAGGATTGGACTACGAAAGTAATCTTAACAAATTAAGCGCATCCCCAAAAATAGGGACAGACACCTGTTTTCCCGCTAAAACCGCCCGCTAAGACGGCCCGGGAAATAGGTGTCTGTCCCTATTTTCTATTTTTAGACCTTCAGCAGGCCGTTGTGGCGCAGGAGGGCCTTGGGGCTGGGGGAGCGGCCGCGGAAGGTCTTGAAGACCTCGGCCGGGTGCACGCTGCCGCCCAGGGCCAGCACCGTGTCGCGGAACCGGGCGCCGGTCTGCGCCAGCGCCTCCGCGTCCTCCAGGCCGGCCTCCTCGAAGGCCTCGAAGGCGTCGGCGCTGAGCACCTCGGCCCACTTATAGCTGTAGTAGCCGGCCGCGTAACCGCCGGCGAAGACGTGCGTGAAAGAGCAGAGGAACCTGTCCTCCTCGAGCGGCGGGATCACCGCGGTGCGGGAGGCCACCTCGCGCTCGACCGCCTTGATGTCCGGCTTGGCCGCGCTGTGCAGGGCCAGGTCGGTCATCGCGAAGTTCAGCTGCCGCAGCATCATCATGCCGGCCCGGAACGAGCGCGCGGCCTTTATCTTCTCGAACGTCGCCTCAGGCAGCGTCTCTCCGGTCTTATAGTGCCTGGCCATGCCGAGCAGCGTCTGCTTATGGTAGCACCAGTTCTCCATGAACTGGCTGGGCAGTTCCACCGCGTCCCACTCGACGCCGCTGATGCCGGACACGTCGGGGTAGGCCACCTTCGTCAGCATGTGCTGCAGGCCGTGGCCGAACTCGTGGAACATCGTGGTGACCTCGCCGAAGGACATCAGCGAGGGCTTGTCCCCCACCGGCGGGGTGAAGTTGCAGACCAGCGTGGCCACCGGCAGGCGGTCCACGCCGGGCGCCACGCGCTTCATCGCGACGACGTCCATCCAGGCGCCGCCGCGCTTGTTCTCCGGGCGGGAATACGGGTCCAGGAAGAAGGCGGCGATCTGCCGGCCCGAGGCGTCGGACACCTTGAAGAAGCGGACATCCTTGTGCCAGGTCCGGGCCTCTCCGTCGGCGGCCTTCACGGTCACGCCGAAGAGGCGGTTCACCAGCGAGAACATGCCGGCCAGCACCTTCTCGAGCGAGAAATAGGGCTTGAGCTCCTCGTCGGTGTAGCCGAACTTCTTCTCCTCCAGGCGCTTGGCCCAGTAGGCCACGTCCCAGTGCTGCAGCGCGCCGGCCTGGCCGGAGGCGTTGGCGAGCGCGGTGATCTCCGCGAGCTCCGCGCGGGCCGGCGCCTGGGCCGCCTTCAGCAGCTCCTCCAGCAGGGCGTTCACCTCGGCGACGCCGCCGGCCATCTTGGCGGCCAGCGAGACCTCGGCGTAGTTCTTGTAACCGAGCAGGGCGGCCTTCTCGGCGCGCAGTTCGAGGATCCTCCCCATCAGCGGGGTATTGTCCTTCTCTCCGGAAGAGGCGCGCGAGACGAAGGCGCGGTAGAGCTTCTCGCGCAGCGCGCGGTCCCTGGCGAACTGCATGTAGGCCAGGTAGACCGGCGCGTCGAGCGTCAGCAGCCACGGGCCGTTCTCGGGGTCCGGCTTGGCCGGCGGGTTCTGCCTGGCGTAGGAATGGGCCAGCATCTCGCGGGCGGAGGGCGGCAGGCCGTCCGCTTCGGCCTTGCCCTTGAGGACCAGCTTGAACTCCTTGGTGGCGTCTATGACGTTGTTGGTGAAGGTGGTGGCGAGCTGCGAGAGCTCCTCTTCGATCTTGTTGAAGCGCTCCTTCTTCTCCCCCTCCAGCGCGATGCCGGCGAGCCTGGCGGAGAGGAGGCGGTTGTCCACGGCCCGGCGCTGGCCGGCGTCGAGCCCGGCCCACTGCGGGCCTTCCTTGATGGCGAGCAGTTTCCGGTAGAGCGCGGCCGACTGGTTCAGCCTCAGGCCCAACGCCACGACCTTGGGCTGCGCGGCCTGGTAGACCTCGCGCAGGGCCGCCTCGTTGCGGACGACGTTCAGATGGCTAACGGCGCCCCAGACCCTGGTGAACCAGTCCTCGAGCGTGTTGAGTTCCTCGATCACGGAAGCCCAAGCCGGCAGGGCAGGGTCGGCCTCCACGCGGGCGGCGCCCCGCTCCACCTCGGAGATCATCTTCTCGACGGCCTCGGCCACGTGCTCCGGCTTTATCTCGTCGTACCTGGGCAGGTCCTCACCGAGCAGCAAAGGGTTCATAACGTTCTCCTTGGATATGTGATGACTCGCACGACAATTATATCAAGACCCGGCGCACGGCCGCGAACGGACCGGCGGGGCCCTCAGAGCAGGCGGACGAACTCGGAGCAGAAACGGTCCAGGCTGGCCTTGCGCAGGACGGTGCGGCGCGCGGCGGCGCCGAGGCGCCGGAGCCCGGCGGGGCCGAGCGCGCGCACGCGGCGCAGGCCGCGCGCCAGCGAACCCGGCGACAGCCTCGAATAGAGGAAGCCGTTGACGCCGTCCTCGATGAAGCGCTCCATATAGGGCGTGCGCCGGGCCAGCACCGGGCGGCCGAGCGCCATCGAGAGGAAGGCGATGGAGTTGCCGGCGGCCTCGTTGCGGCAGCCGTCCGCGACCGGGATCGCCACGGCGGCGGCCCCCTCGGCGGCGGCCTTCAGGTTGTGCAGGTTCCCGGCGAGCGGCGCCGCCTCCGCCCCGGCGGGCAGCGCTCCGGCGCGGGAATCGGTAAACACCTTCAGCCGGAAGCCGGCCAGCGCCGCGCCCCTGGCCAGCGCCGGGAAATCGCGGCCGGCGGACCCGGCCGAGAAGACGTAGTCCCCGGCGGGCGCGCCGGAAGGGGCGTAGTAGACGCAGTCCGCCGCGTAGCCGCGGGTCCGCAGCCGCGGCCCATCCAGGCCGGCGGCGGCCCAGAGCGTCCTGTCGTCGGACTCCAGCATCCAGCCTGCCTGCACCCCGGAAAGCGCCCGCCAGCGGCGCGCCAGGTCGGCCGCGACGTTCTGGCCCGGCATCGGGATAAGGTGGTTGGCGACGTAGTACTTGCGGGCGGCCGGCGCGTGCCGCAGCAGCCACAGGAAGGCGGCGGCGCAGCGCGCGCGCTTGGGGAAGTCCAGCAGGACGAGGGCGTCGCAGCCGCGGAAGGAGGCCTTGAGGCGCTCCAGCCCGGCGTAGCGGGTCCGCCGGCCGCGCGGCGGCTCCTGCGTGCCGATGAAATCGTAGTGGTAATCGAAGTCGTGCAGCACGTCCACGGCCAGGCCGCGCCGCGGCGCCGCGGCGCGCGCGAAAGCCCGCTCGAAGTGCAGGTTCTCCGGGCACTCCGCGAAATTGACCAGCAGCACTCGCTTCATAGCTGAAATTCTACAATATCGCCCGCTCCAGGGCGCAAAAAAGCCCCCCGGGCGGCCGGGGGGCTCTCGCGCGGGGGGCTCAGAGCTTCGCGCCGCAGCCGCCGCAGAACCGCGCGCCCTGCTGGCTGGCCGCGCCGCAGGCCGGACATTTGGGCATCTCCAGCGAGGCGCCGCAGTTGTTGCAGAACTTCCCCTCGCCGGAAGGCTTGCCGCATCTGGCGCAGATGGTCTGCTTGCTCTCTATCTTCCCGCCGAAGACCGGCGTGGCGGCCGCCGCGGTCTGTATGTCCTGCACCATTTTCTGGGACCTGGCCGCGGCTATCTCCACGTTGGCACGTGGGGCGTCCGTCACGCAGAGGCCTTCCTGCTCGTTCCAGCAGGTCTCGCAGACCCACTTGTTGCACTTCGGGCAGCGCTTGAAATGCCCCTTGGCCTCGTTCTGCGCCTGCTCGAAGGCGGCCTCGTGCTCCTTGTGCCATTCGGGGGACATGCCGCTAAAACGTTCGCTGATGACGTCGCTGCCGCGCTCCAGGCTGCCGCCTATGCCGGTCTGGCCGGTGAGTTGGGCCACTACCCCTATCATATCGCCCAGGCCCTTGAAGAACTTTTTCTTCTTGTAGGTGGCGGACTCCATGAAGCGGGTCTTGTAGCCCTCGCGGCAGGTGTCGCAGTAGAACGTGAACTGGAAACCGGCCTCGGTGCTGTTGTCGGCGAAGTTGCTGGTGAAGCCTATCATGCTGGACATGCTATTTCCCTCCGAGTTCCTTCTTGCATTTGCGGCAGGTCCCGGAGACCGGGGGCTGCTCCTCGCCGCAGGCCTTGCAGACCACCGTGAGCCTGGCGCCGCAGGCGCAGTAATCGCCGAAGAAGACCGTCTTGCCGCACTTCGGGCAGACGGTCTCCAGCCTTAAACCGCAGCCGGCGCAGGCCTTCCAGCCTTCCTTCACGGGCGCGCGGCACTTCGGGCAGCGGAGGTCCCCCGCGGGGTTTACCCTGCCGCAGGCCGGACAGAAGCCGGCGTCCGCCGGCGTAAGTTCGCCGCAGTAGCGGCACGGGTGCTGGTATCCTGGCATAACCCTCCCTGGCTGCTTGAAAAAGTATACAAATTTCACGGCCGCCGCGGCCCGGGGCGTAAAAAGCCCCCCGGGCGGCCGGGGGGCTCTCGCGCGGGGGGCGGCCCCCGCCTACTTCACGCCGTACAGGTACGTCACGAAGTCGTGCCAGCCGGTGGCCCTGGAGAACTCGAAGTCCTGGTACTTGCCCTCGAAGATCCCCTCCAGCTTGGCCTGGTCGATCTTCTCGATGACCGGCGGCAGGTATACCGAGATGCCGTGCGTATCGGAGAACGAGCGCCCGGTGCGGTCCTTGTCGAAGTAGCCGTTGTCGATCACGAGGTCCTTCGAGATGAAGTCCTTGAGCGCGTCGGCCTTGGCCCGCAGGTCGTCCGCGGCGGGCCCGGCGACGGTCAGGTTGTCCTCCAGCAGCTGCGCGTAGTTGTACAGGTCGCCGTAGAAGGAGATCTGCTTCTTCGGGTCGCTGCCGGCGCCTATCATGTCGAAGCGCATCACGCCGGCGCGGGCGGCCTTCAGGGCGGCCGTGTCGTTGGCGGCGCGGGCCGCCTCGGCGAAGGCCTTGACCCGGGCCTCGAACTCGCCGGCCTTGGCCACGCGCACGGCGGACAGCTGCGCGCCTTTCTTGATGGTATCGGTGTAGAAGGCCTTATAGGCCTCCACCATGACGCCGCCGAGTTTCTCGGCGCTCATGCCGGGCTCGCGCGAGAGCGCGCCCAGGAAGAGGTGGTACGGGTTGCCGACGCCGGGGATGGTCTCCTCGGAGCCGACCATCACCTTGACGCTGCCCTTCACCTCGCCGAGCACCTCGCCCATCTCCATCAGGCAGGCGTCGAAGGCCAGCACGTCCACGCCGCCGGCCTGCTTGACGATCTCGCCGATCTCGCGGGTGCGGATATAGTTGCCGGTCTCGTCGTCGAAGGAGATGCCCTTCTCGGAGGAGGCCTCCTGCTTGCGGGGGTCCATCCAGCCGGAGCCGTGGTCCCACAGGATCAGCATGTACTTCTCGGCCGGGTACTTCTTCTTGGCCCACAGCACGAAGTCCACGGCGCGCTTGTAGTCGCCCATGTCCACCTTGGGCGTGGTCATGACCACCGGCGAGGAGATCTTCTCCATGTCGGCGTCCTTCTTGACGTAGATGCGGCGCGAGCCGGTCCAGTTGCCGTCGTCGGCGGTGTCGCCCTCCTGCCCGTTCATGCGGCCGAGCTCGGCGACGATGTTGACGTCCTTGCCGGAACCGACCATCTCCATCATGTTCAGGTTGAGGAGGCCGGCGCCTTCGAGGTTGTTCTTGGCGTTGACGAAGACCATCACCGTCCACTTCTTCTTGCCGGCCTTGACGGACGGCAGGGCGGCCTTGTCGGCCGAAGGCGCGGGCGCCGCCGGCGCGCCGGCGGCGTAGGTGTCGCCGGCGAAATTCAGCTTGAGGGTATCCCCGGCCTGCGCCGCGTAAGGCGCCAGCAGGACGGCCAGGGAGAGCAGTATCTTGATCATGGTTCCTCCGTGCGTTCGGACGCCAATATTATAGCAGACGGCTTTGACCTGTCAAGGGTCCGCGTTTTTTGGCAAGGCCCAGCCCTAAAGGCCCAGGCGGGGTGGGCCCTAATACGGCCGCCTCGCGGGTCCTCGGTCCGTTGTGGGCCTTTCCGAATTCTGGCACAATATAGTCACTTAAGGACGGAGGTCCCGAATGAACAAACTGCCTTATATCCTCACCGCAGCCGTTATTTCCTTCACCGGCGCGCTCAACGCCGCCGAGAACCGTGCCATCAGCGGCGCAGGCCTCGCCCTTCCCGAGGTCTCCGTACCGTCCCCCGCCGCGCCCAAGTCCAACCAGTGGATGACGCTGCGCAAGATAGCCGTCAACGAGGCCCAGCCCGACATGAACGACACCCTGATCGGCCTGGTCGAGCACGGCCAGGACATCGACAAGGCGGTCAAGGAGCTCAACGACGCCGGCTTCAAGGCCGCTCCCTACCAGGACAACCTCGGCGGCTACATGGTCCTCGTGGACGTGACCGGCCTTAACGCCGCGGATTACGCGGTGGGCCTCGCCCGCTACTACTATATCTCCCAGGTGAAGGTCGGGCAGCGGGTCTTCGACCAGCTCTTCGGCCTGAACCGCTCCAGGTCCTCCTACGCGGCGCGGATCGGCACCGTAAGGGGCGGCCTGAACGGCTCCCCGGCCGACATCACGCTGGACAAGATCGCCTGGACCATAACCGGCGGCATGAACGGCTCCCCGGTGGACGTGAAGATAAACCACGACGAGAAGACCATCTCAGGCGGCGCCAATCTCTCCCCCGTGGACCTCAAGTTCGCCTGGAGCACCGAGGAGGTCGCCGTCTACGGCGGCGCCAACCACTCCCCGGTAGGGTACACCGTCAACTGGAACAGCGGCCTGCTCGAGGGCTACTCCAACAACGCCCCGCTCCGCCTTGAGTTCGCCATGAACGAAGGCGACGCCGCCGCCCGGACCGTAGCCGTAAAAGGCTACGCGCGCAACGCCCCGGTCGACCTCTCCTACGACAAGGTCACCGGCCGCCTCTCCGGCGGCATGAACGGGGCCCCGGTCGACGTCACGCTGGTCAACTGCGACCTCTACGACTTCCTGCAGTACTTCTTCCTGTTCCTCGGCAAGTAAGCCCGCGGACCCGCGAAAGCCCTCCCCTCCGGGAGGGCTTTTTCGCGCCCGGTTGATTCCGGGGGCAATAATATATAATATAGCCCATATGAAGCGCCTGCTCCCGGCCGCCCTCTTCTGCGCCCTGCTGGCTCCCCGCGCCTCCGCCGCCTGGTGGCTCGAGAACGACTACGCCACGGGCTCCAACGGCCTCAAGAAGGACACGCTGACCGTCTTCACCAAGCTTCACCCGCGCCTGGTGGCCGGCGTCAATACCGCTTTCTACAAGGATTCGGCCGTCTACAAGGACAAGGTCTGGTCCTTCCGGCTGCCGCTGATGTACTCCGGCGACAGGTTCTCCCTCTCGCTGAAACCTTTCGTCTACCCCGTGAACCCGGAGACGCGCTCCGGCGCCGGCGGCGGCAAGCTCTACCTGCTGACCTCGCTGACCGAGGAGGACGACGAGAGCTACCTGCGCCTTACCCTCTCGGGGGCCTGGGCCAGGCAGCGCGCCTTCGTCCTGGGCGGGGACCGAAAGTCCTTCGGGCAGGGCGCCTACGAGCTGCTGCTCGAGAAGTCCTATTACGGCCAGTTCTACTTCCTGGCCTCCGGCGCCGCCTACAGCAAGCCCTCCGGCGTCTCCAACGCGTCCCTCGTGACCCCGGCCATGGACCAGTCCGAGCTGGCCTCGCTGGGCACTTTCCGCCAGGTCACCGCCCTGCCGGACTGGACCGCCGGCGTCCAGATAGCCAGGAACATGCGGCCCGATTTCGACAGCCATGTCTACGCGGGATATAGTAAAATAGCGTTCAGGCGGGCGCCGGCCGCGCACTCGGGCATGCTGGGCCTGAAGCTGGGCCTCAACGAGAAGTCCATGCTGGACCTGGCGTACAACCTCTACAAGCAAGAGGGCTCGGCCTGGAAGAATTATTATAAAATACTGCTGCAGGTATTCTTTTGATACGGGGATAAGATGATAACGCAGTCGCAGGAAAGCCTCGAGATGCTGGTGATGGTCAGCCGGCTGCTTTCCTCCAAGCTCGACATTTCGGAACTGCTGACCACCATCATGCGCCTCGCCTCCCGCGTGGTCGGGGCGGAGCGCGCC
>JAJZRA010000084.1 GCA_021847485.1 bacterium | reverse complement strand
ACGGCAAATGGATGCAGCTGGAGACCTATATCAGCGGCCACTCGGAAGCCCTGTTCACGCACGGCTTCTGCGACAACTGCTACAAGAAGAGGCTCAAGGAGATAGGCTAGCGGACCCGCGCCAGCAGTTCCTCGTAATAGGCCAGCGTGCGGCGGGCCATGATATCGGTGGTGAAGCCGTCCCGCACCAGCGAGACCGAGGCGGCCGAGAATTTGGCGCGCAGGCCCGGGTCCGTCAGCACCCGCTCCAGCGCGGCCGCCAGCGCGGCGCTGTCGCCCGGCGGGAACAGCAGGCCGGTCACGCCGTCCCTGACGATCTCGGAATTCCCGGAAATATCGCTCGCCACGGCGGGCACGCCCATCGCGAGCGACTCCCTTATGCTGCCGCTCAGCGCCTCTCCCTTCACGGCCGCGTTCACGCTGACGGAGGCCGCGGCCAGCAGCTTCTCCACGTCGGTGCGCATGCCGAGGAAACGGCCTTTCGCCTCCGGGACGCCGGCTTCGCGGAAGAGCGCCTTGAGCTCGCCGGAGTCCGTGCCCCGCCCCGCGAAGACCAGGACGAAGTCCAGCCCTTTGGCGTAAAGGGAGGCCGCGGCCTTCACCAGGACGCGCTGCCCCTTGTGCTCGCTGAAATTGCCGACCAGCATCACCACGGGCACTCCGGGCGGCAGCGCCAGCTCCGCGGTCACGGCCGGGTCCGGCGGCCGGGGGGAGAAGCGGGCCGGGTCCGTGCCGCTGTAGACGGTACGCACGCGTTCCGGCTCCACGCCGTAGTCTATCAGGATCTTCCGCACCGAGTCGGCCACGGCGATGACGCCGTCTATCAGCCGGCTGGTGTACTTGAGCTTCGCGAAGAAGCCCTTCACGATCGGGTGGGAGACGCGGCGGGTGAAGATGAAGACCGGCTTGTGGCGCGCCAGGAACTTGGCGAGCAGCCCCATCGCGTGGGCCTTCGGGTGGTGGGCCTGCATCACGTCCGGCTTCAGCTCGTCCAGGAACCGGGCCAGCGCGAGCGCCGTCCGCAGGTCGTAGTCGCGCCTGGGCCTGAAATTGAAGACCCGGAAGCCCTCGGCCGCGGCCAGCCTGCCCAGGTCGCCGTCCGCCGGGCAGGCGAAGACGTTCTCGTGACCCAGCGCGCGCAGGCCGCGCGCCAGGTACAGCGCCTGCGCGGCGCCGCCCGACCAGCCGAAGCTCTCCGTTACGTGAAGTATCCTCATTTCGTCCAACTGGGCCTATGCCGCGGCTAGGCCTAAAAACCGGGCCCGCCTGGGCCTTTCCGCGCATTACAAAAGGCGGGGAACCTGATAGATTATAGTAAATAGCCCGAACGCCCTTGGAGAGAACGCGAATGAAAAAAGCCATCCTCGCCCTGATAGCCTGCTCGGCCGCCCTGCCGGCCTCCGCCCAGCAGCTGCAGTACGTAGACGTCCAGGCCCTGAAGGAATCCTCCCAAGCCCTCGAGACCCCGCTCGCGCGCACCGCGCCCGCCGCGGCCCGCGCCGGCAACTATTACCTCGACTATAATTCCTACGACCCGCTGCTGCCGGCCAGGCCCGCCCGCGGCGAGAAGCTGCACGTCATAGGCGGCACGATCGATATCCCCGGCGTGGACGGCACGCTGGACTTCGCCCGCGCCTACCGCCAGGCCTCCTACGCCCGCCACGACCTGCAGAGCGACGTGGCGCTGGCCGTCTACACCAAGAACCTCCCCAAGGTGCTCTTCCAGGTGCTCTTCGGCATCATCGAGGACGGCGGCAACCCCGAGGGCGGCACCTATACCGCCATCAATCCCGTGATCCAGGACCAGCCGGTGGCCATGCCCACCGAGGCCGAGATCAAGGCGCTCGACATCCCCGAGGACGAGAAAGAGCGCCTGCTCGTGCAGCTGCGCAACTCCAAGCTGCAGCTGGACGGCCGCGTCAACCCCTTCCGCAAGAAGGAAATGCTCAATATGTACAAGCAGATCATCGTGGAGGAGCGCGCGGGCGGCATCGAGCCCAAGTTCGGCCTGCCCCACGAGTGGAGCCCCGAGTTCATCCGGTACTGCCGCGAGAAGGGGGAAGTGATCCCGCTCAATTTCACCAAGCTGCTGACGGCGCTGGCCAGCGGCGTCACCGCCAGGCACTTCAGGACCGGCACCGAGGAGGCCCTGATCGGCTACATCCTCACCCGCCCCGACGACTCCGTGACCATGGACCAGCTCTTCCGCCGCAGCTACCGGCTCAGCGGCGGCGACGTCTACCTGGCCATCCTGACTATCGAGAACATCCTCGGCGACAACTGGCGCCACCCGGAGCGCGACAAGCTGGCCGTCACCCGCAAGCTCGCCACCATCAACAACTTCTACAACGGCAAGGGCGACAAGTACGGCGCCTGGTACCACTTCCACGGCATCATGCTCTACGGCTACGTCCGCGGCGGCTTCCGCGCCGCGCTGGTGGCCGCCACCGAGTCGGCCGGCTCGCACGTGCTCTCCGGCGGCGTCAACGAGCAGCAGGAGGACTACGTCAACTCCACCGGCGGCAGGATCGGCGCCCGCCTGGCCAAGGCCGTCAACGAGCGGCAGTACGAGGGCTTCGTCCCGGACCGGAACTACTGCGACCCCAGCGTCTACCTGGACCTGACCGAGGACTTCCGCGACCGCATCGAGTTCGTCGAGAGCAAGGACTTCAAGGCCACGCTGACCGAGGACCGCATGTGGCTGAAGTCCCTCTACCGCGACTACCTGGACTGCCACGTAGAGATCATCTACAACGACTTCAGCGGCCAGCTGAACTCCAAGTACATCGTCAAGCGCGACCACGTCGACTTCAAGAAGGGCAAGGACGTGCCGGTCTACATCAACACCGTCAACGAACTGGTGAAGGCCCGCGCGTTCATCTCCGGCTGCCTGGCCGAAGAAACTCCGGTCGGCACGAAGGCCTTCGGCTCCGTGCCCGCCCGCGGGGTCTGGGTGGACGCCGAATAAGCCCCGCCCTGGCCTGAAGGAAAGACCGCGGCCCGCAAGCCGCGGTCTTCTTTTGCTAGAATCTGGAGGCTATAAGGAGGACATATGCAGAACTTCAATTTCGTCAACCCGACCAGGATCGTCTTCGGCAAAGGCAACGTCCCGAAGATAGGCGCGGAGGCCGCCAAGGCCGGCCGCAAGGCGCTGCTCGTCTACGGCGGCGGCAGCATAAAGAAGAACGGCGTCTACGCGGCCGTCACCGCCGCGCTGAAGCAGAACGGCGTGGACTTCGTGGAGCATCCGGGCGTCAAGCCGAACCCCGTGCTCTCCCACGTCCGGGAAGGCATAAAGAAGGCGCTCGCCGACGGCTGCGACCTGATCGTGGCCGCGGGCGGCGGCTCCGTCATCGACGAGTCCAAGGCGATAGCCGCCGGCGCGAAGTACTCCGGGGACGTCTGGGATTTCTTCTGCGGCAAGGCCGGGATAAAGGAGGCGCTGCCGCTCTTCACCGTGCTGACGCTGCCCGCCACCGGCTCGGAGATGAACTCCGGCTGCGTGGTGACCAACGAGGAGAAGGCCCAGAAGTACTCGGCCCACGGCGCGGCGCTGTTCCCGCGGGTCTCGGTGCTGGACCCCGAGACCACGCTGACGCTGCCGCGCGCCCAGGTGGCCAACGGCGCCGTGGACGCGCTGGCGCACCTGATCGAGAGCTATTTCACCACCGCCGACAGGGACGTCGCCGTCACCGACGAGATCGTTCACGCGCTGGCCCGCTCCGTGATCGCCTCCACCAGGCGCATCCTCAAGGACCCGGCGGACTACGCCGCCCGCGCGTCCATGATGTGGACGGCCACGCTGGCCCTGAACGGCCTGGCTTCGTGCGGCTACGGCGGGACCAGCTTCCCGAACCACGCCATCGAGCATTCGCTCAGCGCCCTCTACGACATCGCCCACGGCGCGGGGCTGGCCGTAGTGATGCCGGCCTGGTTCAAATGGCACCTGCGCAAGGCCGGCCCGGAGCGCCTCGAGAAGTTCGGCGCGGCCGTCTTCGGCACGAAGGACGCCGGGGCCGCTATCGCCGCCTTCGAGAGCTTCTTCCGCGAGGCGGGCGCCCCGGTGCGGCTGTCCGAGGCCGGCATCCCCGCCGCCGACATCCCGCGCGTGGCGGAGAACGCGCTCGGGCTCATGCAGATGTGGGGCATGTCCTATACCCGGGCCGAGGTGGAGGAGGTCCTGAAGCTGGCGGCCTGACCCGGCGGAGGGGAAAAGAAAAAGCCCGGGCCGTCCCGGGCTTTTTTCATAGCCGTCCGGCGCTCAGGCCAGGACGTGCTCCAGGTACCTGCGGTACATCCTCAGGGCCCTGTCGGCCGAGCGGAAGACCGGCAGGCCGAGGGACTGGGCGTAAGCGCAGTAAGGCTCGTAGACCGCCCCGGCCGCCACGCAGAACAGCAGCGGCTTGCGCGCCTCCCGGGCCGCGGCGGCCGCGTCCTTCAGGAAGGACTTCTCGAGGTCGTCCGGCCACTTATCGCCTTTCGGCAGGGTGTTCATCATCGCCGTCAGCGGGATCATCGACACGACGGCCCCGGAGAACTCGTCGGAGGCCAGCGCCGCCTTCACGACCGCGCCTATGGCGGCGTCGGTGCCCATCGGCGTTATGTCCAGCGGGTTCTTGGCGTCCACGATGGAGTCCAGCCGGTGCTCCTTGAGCACGCCGTCTATCTCGGCGGCGAGGTCCTTGCCCATGTCGGCGGTCAGGCGCCCGGAAACGCCGTCGGCCATGCCGGCGCCCTCGAAGCCGGCGTTGCTCATCAGGAACGTGTTGCCGTGCTTCACCGGGCAGTCGGCGAAAGAGCAGGCCAGCGCGGCCAGGTCGCTGAACTCGTCGAAGCTCTCCGCCACCAGCGCGCCGGCGTCCTCCATGATCCTGCGGGTGACCACGTAATCCCCGGCTATCGAGGCGGTATGCCCCATGACGGCCTTCTGGCCTACCGCCGTGCGGCCGGCTTTGTAGAGCACCACCGTCTTGCCCTTGGAGCGGGCCTTCTCGATGGTCTTGGCGAGCGCGAGGCCGTCGCCGGGCTTGAAGCCCTCCAGGTAGACCAGCAGCACTTTCAGGTCGTCCTCGTCGGCCAGCCGCTCGACGTAGTCCGGCACGGTGACGTCCTGCTGGTTGCCTACCGTGATGCTGTAGGCCGGCTTGAGCCACGGCATCTTGCTGATGGTGGAGATGACGAAAGCGCCGCTCTGGCTGACGAAGGCCGTCCTGGCCATGTTCGGGTTCTCGCCGAGCGGGTGCTCCATCTTGTACTCGGGGATGAAGAAGGTGTTGAGCTTCACCCCGTTGAGCACGATGCCCATGGAATTGCCGCCGGACAGCGCGAAGTCGGGGTTCTTGGCGCGGGCCGAGGCGATGGTGTCCACGACCGTGCCGGCCATGCCCTCGGAGCCGGCCTTCTCGCCCATGCCGCCCGAGATCAGCACCACGCCGTTGACCTTGCCGGACTCGCCGGCCTCGGCCAGCACGCGCGGCACCTCGGGGGACGGCACCGCCACGACGTACATGTCCACCTTCTCGGGCAGCTGCGCCGGCGAGGCGAAGCACTTCACGCCGTCTATCTCGCCGGCCCCTTCCTTGACGATGTAGGTGCGCTCCTTCGGGAAGCCGGCCTTCACGATATTGTTGAGGATGATGCGGGCCATGTTCATCTTCTTCTCGCTGACGCCCACTACGGCCGCGCTCTGCGTGTGCAGCAGGCTCTGCACGCCGCGGCGGGAAGGTTTCTCGCGGGGCGCGGCCTTCCTGGCCTTGCGGAAGCGCAGCACGCCGTCGAGCGCGGTCAGGCGGCCGCGCGCCGCCGCCAGCGGGTTCACCTCGAACTCCTCGATCGCCCACTCCGAGGCGCCGCCGTCGCGGAAAGTGCGCATCAGGAAAGCGAAGCCCTCGAGCCATTTCACGAGCTCGCCGTCCTGCACGAGGCGGCGGCCGCCGCGGACCCCGCCGGCGGTATAGCGCCACGCCCAGTTGGCCTCCAGGAAGGCCTGCCAGGACTTCTCGTTGAAGGCCAGGTCCACCGGCAGCACGGAGGGGGAAGTGCCGGGCTTGAGCGAAGCGGTCAGCGCCTCGGCGTTGGTGCCGCCCGGGCCGAGGGTTATCAGCGGGCCGAAAGCCTCGTCGGCCCTGGCGCCCAGCAGCAGCTCCTCGCCGAGGGCGAAGGGGGAATGCGGCACGAACTCCACCGCCATCAGCGCCTCGGCCTCGGGGAACTTGGCCGCCATGGTCCGCAGGGCCTCTTCGAGGGCGGCCGGGGTCTTGTCCGTTACTTTGACGCCGCCGGACTCGGTCTTATGGAGGGTCTTGGAGGAGACCAGCTTGAGCACGGCCTTCTCGCCGGGCAGCTCCGCGCAGGCCGCCGCCGCGGCGGCTGGGTCCAGGCCTGCCGCCGGGAACAGGAGGTACTTGGGGGCCTCCAGCCCCGCCAGGGCCATCACTTCGTAGACCTCGGGCTCGGTGAGGCTCTTGCGGTCCTCCGCGCCGGCCTTGGCGAAGATCTTCTCTACGGCTTCCAGATCGCGCATGGTATTCTCCTCGTGATGTACGTTCAATCCAGCTTCCTGACGCGCGCCTTCTGCGCGTACGCCAGGGCCTGCGGCCTGCTGATGAGCCCCGCGCCCACGGTAAGGCAGTCGGAGGCGGCGGCGCCGCTGGCCAGTTTCAGCGTGCGCTCGAAATCGAAGCCGTTCAGGAACCCGAACAGGAAACCGGCCATGAAAGAGTCCCCTGCCCCCGTGGGGCTTTTGAGCGCCGGCAGGCGGGGCGGGAAGGCCCGCCACAGGCCGAACGGGGAGGCGGCGTGGGTATGGCCGGCCCCGTCGGTGACGATCAGCGTCTTGAGCCCCTTGCGGGAGCAGCGGCGGTAGAAGGCGTGGATGCGGGCGGGGGTGGCCGGCGCGCCGGCGAGCTCCTCGAACTCGGAGCGGTTGATCTTGACGGCGTCCGCCCCGGCGGCGACGGCCTCGGCGAGGACCGGCCCGCTGGTATCGAAAACGGTGAAGCAGCCTTTCGCCGCGGCCAGGCGCACCAGCGAGGAATAGAAGCCTTTGCGCAGCCCGGCGGAGACGCGGCCGCAGACGGCGGCGGCGCGGAAGCGGCCCGCGAGGCCGGCGTAGGTCCTGAGGAAACGCGCCTGGGCCGCGGCGGGCACCCCGGGGCCTTCCTCGTTGAGGTCGGTAGCGGCGCCGGCGCCGTCGACCACCGTGTAGCAGACCCGGGATTCTCCGGAAGAGTGGGTTTCCAGGTAGGACTTGAAGCCTTCGCGGCGCAGCGCCTCGGCGATCCACCTGCCGTTGTGGCCGCTGACGAAACCGGCCACCGGCACCTCCAGGCCCAGCGAGCGCAGGGCCCTGGCCACGTTGACGCCCTTGCCGCCCGGCAGCGTGACGGTGCCGGGCAGGCGGAAGACTCGGCCCTTGCGGAAGCCGGGAACCAGCGCGGTCTTGTCCACGGCGAGGTTCAGGTTGACGACCAGGGCGTTCATCGCGTATAGAATCTAGCATTTTTGGCCCGGCGTTTGAAGTTGAATAGTTATATAATATCCCTATGAGAAAAGCGTTCAGGGTACTCGGCTGGACGGCCGCCGCGGGGGTCCTGCTGCTGGCCGCGGCGGCGGTCGCGGCGAAGCTCTATTTCACGCCCGCGCGGCTCAAGGCGCTGACGCTCGAGTACGCCGCCCGCAACCTCCGGCGGGAGATCTCCTTCGACTCGGTC
>JAJZRA010000083.1 GCA_021847485.1 bacterium | reverse complement strand
GCCGGCGCCCGGAGCCGTCCTGCCAGGGGACAGCACATGGTCGAGGTCGCCGGCCAGCAGGCCGTCGCTGCGCCCGGCCAGGTGGGCGGCCCAGGCCGCGTCCGAAGGCAGCGGGCCCTCGGCCCTGAGGCCGGCGGCGCGCAGCTCGCGCACGGCGGGCGCCACCGCGTCCAGCTCCTCGCGGCCTATCACGCCGCCGTCGCCGGCGTGCGGGTTCAGCGCGCAGACGGCTATGGCGGGCCGGCGGTGGCCCAGCGCGGCCAGCGCCCCGGCGAACAGCCTCGCCTTCTCCTTTATCAGCCCCTTGGTGAGCCGGCGGGAAAGGTCCTTCACCGGCACGTGCTCGGTGACGAGCGCGGCGGTGACGCGCCCGCGCGAGAACAGCATCAGCGGCTCGCGGCCCTCGAGCAGGCGGAACAGGTCGGTGTGGGCCGGGGCCGGCGCCTTGGCCAGCGCCCAGGCCTCCTTGGAGACCGGGGCCGTGACCAGCGCGCCGAAGAAGCCGGAGCGCATGAGCCTCGCCGCCAGCAGCACGGCCGCCAGCGACGCCCGCCCGCCCTCCGCGGTGGGGCGGGGGCGGGAGAAATCCAGCCGCCCGGCGTCGGCCGGGATCAGCGGGCACAGCGAGGGGGTCCAGCCGGCGCGGCGCAGGGCGGCGGTGTCGCCGATCACGAAAGGGGCGCAGGCCCGGCGGACGGCGGCGCTCCCGAGCGCTTTCACGGTTATCTCCGGGCCTATCCCCAGCGGGTCGCCGGCGGTTATAAGGATGGAAGGTTTCACGCTTAGATTATAGCGGGCCGGGGGGCGGCAAGGCAAAAAAAGACCGCGGGCGGCCGGGGGCCCCCGCGGTCCGTGAGGCGCGGCTCAGGCGCCTTTCTTCTCGTCCACGAAGATCTGGATCTTGGCGTCCTTGCGGAGCTCCTTGAGGTAGTCGCCCAGTTCCGCCGCGAAGGCGTTCTGCGACAGCACCTGCTCCAGGTCGTCCTTGACCGCGTCGTAGCGCAGCTTCTGCGCGGCGCGCTTCTCCTCGAGGCGCAGGATGTGCCAGCCGAACTTGCTGTCGACCGGCTGCGAGTTGTCGCCCACCTGCATCTTGAAGGCCACGGCCTCCACCTCGGGCGGCAGCATGCCCCGGACCACGTAGCCCAGGTCGCCGCCGCGCTCGGCGCTCTCCTTGTCCTCGGAGTATTTCTTGACGGCGTCGTCGAAGTCGATAGCGCCGGAGTCCAGCTCCTTCTTTATGGCGAAGGCCTTGTCCTGGGCCGCCTTCTTCTCGGCGGGCGTGGCGCCCTCCTTCACCTTGATCAGGATATGGCGCAGGCGCAGGCGCTCGGCGGTCAGCTCCTTGAAGCGGCCGGCCACGGCCAGCAGGTCCTGCTTCTCCTCCTCGGTCAGGCCGGCGATCTTGTCCTCCTGGCCGTTCAGCGCGAGCAGGATGTTGTCGTAGTAGGCCTTGATCTCGGCGTCGCCGGGCATCTTGGCGCGGGTCTTCACGGCCTCCTGCACCAGCTTCTGCACCATCAGCTGCTTGCGGATGCGCTCGCGGAACTCCTCCATCGTGACGTCCTCTTTCTTGAGCTCTTCGCGGAAGGCGGCCTCGGCCTTCTCGGGGGAGAGCGGGGAGCCGTCGGGGGCGCGGGAGAAGCGCTTCTTGATCTCGGCCACGCCGTTCTCGAGCTCGCGCTCGTAGACCTTGATCTTCATGGACTCGGCCTTCTGCCGGAGCAGGGCCTCGTCGATCAGCTTGTCGAGGGCGGCCTTGTCCAGCTGCTGCCCGGCGTCCTTCTGTTTGAAGAAGTCGGGCATGGCGGCCGCGTACTGCTCGGAGAGGGCCTCGCGGGCCTTCCGGTAGTCCGACATCGTTATGGGCTCGTTGTTGACCCGGGCGGCCAGGTCCTCCACCACCGCCGCCCCGGCGGGCAGCGCGCAGGCGCAGAGCGCCGCGGCCAGCACGATCTTATTTATAGTTCTCATCGAGGACCTCCACTTTCGTCTTCTCCTGGAACTTGGCCAGGTAAGCGTCGAACTTCTTCTTCTCCAGTATCTTGCGCACGCGCTCCAGCGACGAGGCCCTGTCGGCCTTGTCCTGCGAGAGCTTCTTGATGATGTGGAAGCCGAGCGGCGTCTTGACCGGGCCCTGCACGTCGCCGACGCGCATCTTGAAGGCCATGTCCTCGAGCTCCGGCAGGAACTCGCCGTACATCACCGGCGGCAGCCGCACGGTCTCCTTGTCGAGCGAGTACTCCTTCGCGGTCTTCTCGAAGTCCGCGCCGGCCTTGAGCTTGCGCATCACCTTCTCGGCCTCCTCGTAGCTGGGCAGCAGGATGTGCTCGAGCGTCACCTTGTACGGGTGCTGTCTGAAGTAGTCCTCCACCTCGGCGTCGGAGACCTTCAGCTCGTTGCCGCGCATCTCCTCCACCCACATGCGCGTCAGCGTGAAATCCTTGTAGTCGCGGAGCAGGTCCTTCATCTCGGCCTCTTTCTGGCGCACGCGGGCCTTGTACTCCTCGGAGGAGGCCACAGGGCTCTTGCGGGCGGCCAGCAGCATCAGCCGCTCGTGGATCAGCACGTCCAGGAACTGGCGCCGGCCGGGCTTGGTGGCCAGGTATTCCTGGGCGGCGGGGCTGACCTCCAGGAACTTCTGCTGCAGGTAGCTCTCGGTTATCTTTTCGGGGCCCACTTTGGCGACCACCTTGTCGCCCTTGCCGGAGCAGGCCGCGGCGGCGAGCGCCGCGCACAGGAGAATAGCGGTTTTCTTCATATGCCTATGAATCTACCATTTTATCCGCCGCCGGGCAATCGCGCCCCGGGGCGCTATCTTTTATATAATCGGTGTATGGACTTCCTGCGCCGTTTCTTCGACTACCTGGACGGGCTCTCGGCCCGCGAGCTCGTGCTGAAGGCCGTCTACCTGATAGGCGCCGTCTCCGCGGTGCTGATAGTGGCGGCGTCGCTGATGATGCGCAAGGTCCTCGCGGACATCCCGTCGGTGGACAAGCTGGACGAGTACACCCCGTCGCTGACCACCTACGTCTACGATATCAACAACAACGTGATCGCCGAGTTCTCGGTGGAGAAGCGCGCCATCCTGCCGCTCAACAAGATCCCGGTGGACATGCAGAACGCCGTCATCGCGATGGAGGACCAGAACTTCTTCCGCCACTGGGGCATCTCGCCGCGCGGCATCGCCCGCGCGCTGATGCGCGACCTGCTGCACCGCCGCACCGCGCAGGGCGGCTCCACGCTGACGCAGCAGCTCTCCAAGCTGATCTTCCTGAAGCCCGAGAAGACCATCAGCCGCAAGCTCAAGGAGATGATCCTCGCGCTGCAGATCGAGCGCAACTTCTCCAAGCAGGAGATCCTCGCCCTCTACCTCAACCAGATCTACTTCGGCAACGGCGTCTACGGCGTGCAGTCCGCCTCCAAGCTCTACTTCGGCAAGGACGTCTCCGAAATGACGCTGGGCGAGTGCGCGCTGCTGACCGGGCTGATCCCGTCCCCGGAGCGCTTCTCGCCGTTCAACAACCCCGACCGCGCCCGCCAGCGCCGCAAGCTGGTGCTGCAGCGCATGGTCGAGGAGAAGTACGTGACCCGGCAGGAGGCGGACGCCGCCGCGGCGGAGCCCATCCCCACCGAGAAGTCCTCGCTCCTCTCCAGCCACGGGGCCTATTTCGTCGAATATATCCGCCAGCAGCTCGAGCCCAAGTACGGCGTCTCCCAGCTGTGGAAGGGCGGCATGAAGATCTACACCACGCTCGACCTGGCGATGCAGGTCCCCGCCGAGGAGACGATGGAGAAGTACCTCTCCAAGTACGACGAGGACGCCGCCAGGGCCAGGGCCGCCCAGCCCCAGGACGACGACAAGGACGCCGTGGAGAAGTCCTCGGCCGCGCTGCAGGGCGCTTTCGTCATCCTCGACAACCGCACCGGCGCCATCCGCGCGATGATAGGCGGGCGCAACTACCGCGACAGCAAGTTCAACCGCGTCACGCAGGCCGCCCGCCAGGCCGGCTCCACGTTCAAGCCCTTCGTCTGGATGTCCGGCCTGCTGAGCGGCTACACGCCCGCCACGCTGGTGGACGACTCGCCGATGGCCTACTACTACGACGGCAAGGACTGGCGCCTGCTCGAGGGCGCCACCGACCAGTACGCCATCGACCTCGCCATCCAGCCGTTCATCGGCAACAAGGACTTCAAGATCTGGGTGCCCAACGACTTCGACGGCAAGACGATGGGCTGGATCACCATGCAGCGCGCGCTGGAGCTGTCGCGCAACCTGGCCTCCATCTACATCGTCACGCACGTCGGCCCCACGCTGGTGGCCGACGTCGGCCGCCGCGCGGGCATCAACCACAACCTCGAGGCGGTGCCGTCCATCGGCCTCGGCACGTCGCTCGTGAACCCGCTCGAGATGGCCAACTCCTTCTCCACGTTCGCCAACGGCGGCATCCGCGTGACGCCGTTCGGCGTGCTGCGCGTGACCGACAGCCAGGGCCGCGTGCTCGAGGAGAACGTCCCCGAGGAGAGCGAGGCCTTCTCGCCGCAGCTCTCCTACGTGCTCGTCAACATGATGAAGGGCGTCGTGCAGCGCGGCACCGGCGCCTACGCCAGCCGCCTCAAGCGGCCGCTCGCCGGCAAGACCGGCACCAGCCAGGACTCCAAGGACATGTGGTTCATCGGCATGACGCCGGACCTGACCGCCGCCGCCTGGATGGGCTACGACGACTTCATGTCGATCCCGATAAAGGACTGGAGCAGCTCGCTGACGGTGGCCTGGTGGACCGAGATCATGCAGGCCGTCCTGAAGGACCAGCCCGCCCGCGACTTCCCCGTGCCCGACGGCATAGTCTTCGTCACGATGGACCCGGACACCGGCAAGCTGGCCCTGCCCACCTGCAAGAAGAAACTGCTGGAAGCCTTCGTCAAAGGCACCGAACCCAAAGAATTCTGCGACGCCCAGCATTAGGCTTTTGCGCCCCGCCGGAGACCGCCGCCCCCCGCCGGAGGCGGTCTTCGTTCCCGGGCTTGGCGGCGGGGCGTCGTGACGGTTTTCGTTATCATAGCGTTGGGAGAGCGGCCCTCGCGGAAGGTATGAAGGCTGATATGGAATTGATAGAGCTGACCCGGCGCTTCGCCCGCGACGCCGGGCGGCTGCGCTTCGGCGGCGCCGTCGCGCACGTCTACAACCCGCTGGTCTACGCCTGGCGGCCGCACGAGCTGTACCTGCGGCGCTACGCCGCCGGCCCTAAGAAAGCCGTTTTCCTGGGGATGAACCCGGGGCCTTTCGGTATGGCCCAGACCGGTGTCCCTTTCGGCGAGGTCGCCGCGGTGGGCGGCTGGCTGGGGATAGACGCGCCGGTGGGCCGGCCGCCGGCGGAGAACCCCAGGCGCCCGGTGCTGGGCTTCGCCTGCCCGCGCAGCGAGGTCAGCGGCGCCAGGCTCTGGGGCGCCATCGCGGAGATCTACGGCACGCCTGAGCGGTTCTTCTCGGAATTCTTCGTGGCCAACTACTGCCCGCTCGTCTTCATGGAGGCGGGCGGCCGCAATATCACTCCGGACAAGCTGCCGGCGCGCGAGCGGGAGCCGCTGTACGCGCTCTGCGACGAGTACCTGCGGGCCTCGGTGCGGCTGCTCGGTCCGCGCCTGGTGATAGGGATAGGCAAGTTCGCCGAGGCCAGGGCGGCCGCGGCGCTGGCCGGCCTGGGCGTGGAGACGGCTTCGGTGCTGCATCCGAGCCCGGCCAGTCCCGCCGCCAACAGGGGGTGGGCGGCGCAGTTCCGCGCGAAGCTGCGCGGGCTGGGGCTTGCCCCCCGCTAAAATAGGCTGAAATAGGGACAGCGCCCCGTTCCCAAGGCGCCTTCCGGAAGAGGGACGGCCTGCCCGGAAACGGGGCGCTGTCCCTATTTTTTGTAGACGCGGGGGAGGTTGGCGTTGGCGGCGGTGCGGCGGACGTGGAGGGCCACGGGGGTGCCGGGCCTGGCCTCGGGGATGGAGGTCACGTCCAGCAGGGTGTGGGCTATGCCGACGCGGCCGGTGAAATAGGCTTTCTTGCCGTTGATGACGCCCCAATAGCGGAAGCCGGCGGCCAGGCGGATCTGGCCCTCGGTGGGCTCCATCGTCAGGCCGTCGGAGTAGCCGGCCGGGATCGTGGCCAGGCGCATGGCGCGCGGCGCGGTGAACTCGGCGGAATAGCCCAGCGACTCGCCTTTCTTCACGTCCCTCACCGAGATGATCCTGGCGTAGAACCGCCAAGGCCGGCCCAGCCCGGGCAGCGGCGGGCCCTGTTTCTTCTTCTTGTAGACGTCGGTGGGGTAGATCCCGTACATCAGGTTGCCGGTCCTGACCATGTCCAGCTGCCAGTGCGGCAGGTCGCAGAGGATGGAGCTGTTGGCGGCGTGGGCCTTTAAGCCGGGGGCCAGCGAGCGCAGGCGCTCCGCCAGCGCGGCGAAAGAGGCCAGCTTCTCCTCGGCCTCTATCATGTTCTGCGCGGGGCGGTAGGCGAGGTGCGCCGAGACCCACGCCGGCACGGCCTTGCGGTACGTCAGGGCCTTCTTCAGGAAGGCTTCCGCGGCTTCCGGCTTGACGCCCCAGCGGCCGAGGCCGAGGTCTATGTCCAGGCTGTAGCGGGCGCCGCCGGCGGCGTGCAGGGCTTTGATAAAGGGGATGGAGTCGGCGGTGGGGACCAGCTTATTGCGGACCACGGCGCGCGCCTCTTCCGGCAGCGACGGGGCCAGCAGGTGGATCTCCGCCTTCGGTAACTTGGCGCGCAGGGCGGCGCCCTCGTCGGCGGTCAGCACGCCCAGGCAGTCGGCCCCGGCGGCCAGCGCCGCGCGCGACACTTCCGCGGCGCCGTGGCCGTAGCCGTCGGCCTTGACCACGGCCATCATGGCCGCGCCCGGCCTGAGGGCCTTCTTGATGGCCCGGACGTTGCCGGCGAGCGTCTTAAGGTCTATCTCGATCCATTTGAGCATAGAGCGGAGTTACGACAAAATTATATCATTATGCCGATGGCCGTTAAGGCGGTGAAAGGCGTTCCGAACGTAAGCGCCAAGGCGTGGTTCGCGCTCAAAGAGTACGAGCGCGCGCCGGGGCATGTCCTGGTGGCCGCGGCCTCCGAGGACGCGCTGCCCCAGTGGCAGCACGCCTTCAACTCTCTCTCCGGCCTGCTGCCGGGCCTGCCGCCCTTCGAGGTCTGCCTGTGGGGCGGGGACCTGTCCGAGCGGGCCAAGGCCATGCGCGCCCTCTATTCCCCGGAGCCCGGGCGCAACTACCTGCACGTAGCCGCCCCGGGATCCCTGGGCGAGGCGCTGATGGCCCGGGAGGAATATTCCGACCTGGGCTTCGCTTTCAAGCAGGCCCGCGATTACGAGCGCGCCCGCGCGCTGGACCTGTTCATCAAGGCCGGCTACGAGCGGGTCTCCTTCGTGGAGGAGAAAGGGCAGTTCGCCGCGCGCGGCTCCGTCATAGATTTCTACGCTCCCGGCTTCGAGAAGCCGGTCAGGCTGTTCTTCTCCGACAACCGGCTGGAGAGCATCCGCTGGTTCGAGATCGACACCCAGCACACTTCCGATTTCCTGTTGGAGGTGAAGGTGCCGCCCAACAGGTTCGGCGGGCCCGGCCTGCCGCTCTACGCGCACGCCGGGGAGGGTTGGAAGCTCTTCCTCGACTGCCCGGCGCCCGAGGGGCCCGAGCCCGCGGCCGAGGCGTGGTCCTTCTCGGCCCTGCCGGGCGAGGCCGGGGTTGATTTCGGCGCGGCGGCCAACCTCAATTTCAATTCTGACATAAAGCTGCTGGCCGCGGAGCTGGCCCGGCTCAGGAAGAACGGCATAACGGCGA
>JAJZRA010000082.1 GCA_021847485.1 bacterium | reverse complement strand
TAACGGGAGCCCGGAGGCCCTCCTCCCGGCGCTACACGTTATCCGGAGGCGATATGGTAAGCGTTCAAGTAAAGTGCCCGCACTGCGGCAAGTCCCTGATGAACCCCGCGAAGAAGCTCGACGGCGCACCCGCCATAGAGGTCAGCCTGACCTACGCCGGCAAGCGCGCCCCGCTCTACCTGAGCTCCCTGTACGGCAGCTACAAGGTCGAGACCGAGCTGAACATGCCCGTCGGCAAGGTGGCCGGCTTCCGCTGCCCCAGCTGCAAGGCCGATCTCAAGAGCACCCGCAAGTGCGACGCCTGCGGCTCCCAGATGATCGCCTTCGAGCTGAAGGCCGGCGGCCAGGTGCAGATCTGCTCCCGCCGCGGCTGCAAGAAGCACGTGCTGGAGTTCCAGGACCCGGCCAGCGAGCTGCAGGCCTTCTACAAGTCCTACCTGAAAGCCCTTAAGTAAGGGTCTTTCCGGGCGCAGGGGGCCGGGCCTTCGGTATCGGCCGCGGCCCCCGGCCTTTTTTATCCCGGGCCGGCCCGGGGAGCGCGGTAAAGGGCGCGCGGACCACATGGACGAGACAGGGCATAAAAGCTTCTTCCAGACGCATAAAGTGCTGGCTTTCCTGCCGCTGGCCCTGATGGGCGCCGGCGTCTGGTATTACGTGAAAGGGCGCGTCGCGGCGGACCGCACCGAGCCGCTGGCCGCGGAGGCGGGCGCGTTCGCCCGGCCGGCGCCGGCGCGCCAGGCCCCCCTGCCCAACCTGCCGCCCGCCTACGACCCGCGTCTGGGGCTGGACATCCAGGGGTCCGAGGAGTTCAGGAGCCAGGTCACCCACGCGCTGAAGCTGATCTGGATGGCGGACCGCGACACTTTCCTCTTCATCAAGCGCAACGTCTCCATTATCCGCAACGACAATAAGACCGGTTTCTACATGGAGGACGGCAAGACCGTGGTCGCCCTCTCCTCCGAGCAGGCCTTCCGGTCGCTGACCTGGTGCGCCGGAGAGATAGCCCACCAGGCCTGGCACGCCTGGTACGCCCTGAACTACAAGAAAAAGGCGCGCAAGGTCCCGCCGCCGCCCGGCCAGGCCGATACTTCCCTGCCCGAGGCCAATCCGGCCAAGCTGGAATACAAGGGATTGGGCGCCATCCTCTGGATGGAGGCGAAGGCCTTCGAGTTCCAGCTGGACGTGCTGCGCAAGGTAGGCGCGCCCCGCTCGGAGACGGACCTGCTGCGCCGCCGGGCTCCCAGGGATTTTTCCGCGGGCCACGACGGCAGCTTCGCCCCCGCGCCGTGACCGCCCCCCTGCTGCGCCAGCTCCGGGTGGGGAGCGTCGAACTCAAGAACAACCTGGCGCTGGCCCCGATGGCCGGCATCACCAACGCCGCTTTCCGCGTGCTCTGCGCCGAGGGGGGCGCGGGCCTGGTCGTGACCGAGATGGTCTCGGCCGAGAGCCTGAAGTACGGCAACAAGCGCTCTTTCCAGATGCTCGAGCTGCTGCCCGGCGAGCACCCGGCGGCGGTCCAGCTCTTCAGCGCGGACCCCGCCTGCATGGCGCTGGCCGCCGTGGAGGCGGAGCGCGCCGGGGCGGATATCATCGATATAAACGCCGGCTGCCCGGTGCGCAAGATCATGCGCTCCGGGGCCGGTTCCGCGCTGATGAAGAAGCCGCAGCTGCTGGCCGACATCGTCTCGCGCGTCGTGAAGAGCGTGAAGGTCCCGGTGACGGTGAAGTTCCGCGTGGGCCTTGAGCCCGGGGAGAACCTCGCCCCGTTGCTGGTGCGCGTCTGCCAGGAGGCCGGAGCCTCGGCCGTCACGCTGCACGGCCGCCCGGCCTCGCAGTTCCATTCGGGACCCGTGGATTACGACGCGATGGCCGCCGCCGCGGCCGCGGCGAAGGTGCCGGTCTTCGGCAACGGCGGCGTGGAGAACGCGGACCAGGCCCGGGCCGTCCTGGCCACCGGCTGCGCCGGCGTCGGCGTGGGGCGGGCCGCGGTCTTCAACCCGGCCGTCTTCTCCGAGATCGCCTCCGGCCTGACCGGCGGCGGCGCGGAGCCCGCGAGCCCGGCCTTCCGCATCGGGCTCTTCCTGCGCTTCCTGGAGCTGAACGCCGGTATCTACGGCGAGGAGCACGGCCTGGCCCGCGCCCGCAAGCTGGTCGGTTACTGGCTGAAGGGCCTGCCCAACGCCTCTTCCGCGCGCGCGGCCTTCATGGGGCTCAAGACCCTTAAAGAGGCCAGAGAGCTTTTGATACAATATACGAGGTAAAACGCCGCCCGGCAGCGTCCGGAGGCGGCCGGCCCGCGTCCCGTGCCGCGCAGCTATTTTTTATTATGACCCAACAAGTTGAAACCCCGGAAACGCCGCTGATGCAGCAGTACCAGGCGCTCAAGAACGCCTATCCCCACGCCCTGCTCTTCTTCCGCCTGGGTGATTTCTACGAGCTCTTTTTCGACGACGCCAAAGCCGCCTCCGCGACGCTGGGGCTGACGCTGACGGCCCGCCAGGGCGTGCCTATGTGCGGCGTGCCGCACCACTCGTCCTCCGGCTACATCGGGCGCCTGCTCGCCGCCGGCCACAAGGTCGCCATCTGCGAGCAGATGGGCCCCGACGGCGACGCCAAGAAGACCAAGCTCTTCAAGCGCGAGGTCGTGCGCCTGATCACCCCCGGCACCGTGGTCGAGGACGAACTGCTGCGCCCCCGCGCCGCCAGCAGCCTCGTGGCGCTGCACCTCGATATCGTCGGGTGGGGCCTGGCCTCGCTCGACGCCTCCACCGGCGACTTCCTCGCCACGCAGAACCTCAACGACCCCGACCTCTACCAGCTGGGGTCGCTCGTCTCGCGCCTCGGCCCGGCCGAGATCGTCGCCGATCCCCGGACCATCAAGGAGCTCGAGAAGCGCGGCATCTCCTTCGGCCAGACCGCGCTCACCGAGTACGTCCGGGCCGACGGCTCCGCGCCCGCCTGGGCGGCCCAGCCCGTCTGGCAGAACCATAAGCTGGCGATGAAGACGGCCCTCAAGGCCACCTCCTACGTCAAGCAGACCCAGCCGGGCCTGAAGGAGGTCTTTTCCCCTTCCTACTACGAGCCGGCCGGGCGCCTGCAGCTGGACGAATCCGCCATCAAGACGCTGGAGCTGGTCTCCTCTCCCGACGGGGACGACGCCAAGACGCTGTGGGGCGTGCTGGACCTCTCCAGGACCTCGATGGGCTCGCGGCTGCTGCGCCGCTGGATCCTCGAGCCGCTCTCCGACCTCCGCGAGATCCAGGCCCGCCAGGCCTTCACGGCCTTCCTCGCCGAGAACCGCGAGGCCCGCGAGCAGCTGGGCGACATCCTCTCGCAGGTGCCGGACGTGGAGCGCCTGCTCGGCCGCGTGATCAACCTTTCCGCCTCCCCGCGCGATCTGGCCGCCGTGCGCAAGGCGCTGGGCCAGCTGCCGCGCCTGAAGCTGCTGCTGAGCTCGGCCGGCTTCTTCGAGTGCGCGCCCGAGCTGGCCGCCCGGCTGGACGGGGTCTCCCACGCGCTGACCAGCCTGCGCGGCGAGCTGGAGAAGGCGCTCTCCGAAAACCCGCCCGCCCGCCTGTCGGACGGCGGCGTGATCTGCGAAGGCTACGACTCCGCCCTCGACGAGCTCCGCGTCGTGCGGCGCGACAGCCAGAAGCTGCTCGCCGACATCGAGCTGCGCGAGAAGGAGCGGACCGGCATCCCGACGCTGAAGGTCGGCTACAACAGCGTCTTCGGCTACTACATCGAGGTCTCGAAGGCGCAATCCTCCAAGGTGCCCCACTATTTCGTCCGCAAGCAGACCCTCGTCAACGCCGAGCGCTACATCACCGAGGAACTTAAGACCCTCGAGAACAAGATCCTCGGCGCCGAGGAGAAGATGGGCAAGCTGGAGGCGCACCTGTTCGGCCTGCTGCGCGAGAAGGTCCGCGCCTCCATCGGCGAGCTGAAGGCCTTCGCCACCGGCGCCGCCGAGCTGGACGTCTTCTGCGCGCTGGCCGAGAGCGCCGTGCGCTACGACTACGTCAAGCCGCGCGTCACCTCCGGCGACGAGCTGAGGATAGAGGAGGGGCGGCACCCCTGCGTCGAGCGCTTCCTGCCGGCGGGCACCTTCGTGCCCAACGACCTCGAGCTCGGCACCCCCGAGTCCCGCGTCATCATCCTGACCGGCCCCAATATGAGCGGCAAGAGCGTCTACCTGCGCCAGGCGGCCGTCATCGCGCTGATGGCGCAGATGGGCTCGTTCGTGCCGGCCCGCGCCGCCGAGATAGGCGTCGTGGACCGCATCATGACGCGCATCGGCGCGCAGGACCGCATGGCCCGCGGCGAGTCTACCTTCATGGTCGAGATGCGCGAGACCTCGGCCATCATGCGCCTGGCCACCCCTAAGAGCCTGATCCTGCTCGACGAGGTCGGCCGCGGCACTTCCACCTTCGACGGCATCTCCATCGCGTGGGCGGTGGTGGAGCACCTCTACAGGCCGGAAGGCGGGCCCAAGGTGCTGTTCGCGACCCATTATTTCGAGCTGACCGAGCTGGCGGAGAAGTTCGCCGGCATCCGCAACTGCAATATCGCGGTCAAGGAATGGACCAACACGCTCGGCAAGACCGAGGTGGTGTTCCTGCATAAGATCAATTCCGGCCCGGCAGACAAGTCCTACGGCATCCACGTCGCCCAGCTGGCCGGCCTGCCGGACGCCGCCATCCGGCGCGCCCGGGAGATCCTGCAGACGCTGGAGACCAAGGGCGACATCCGCGTGGAGGCGGCCGACGAGAACCGCACGCCGCTGCTGCCTATCTTCTCCGGCCACCCGGTGCTCGACGAGATAAAGATGTGCGACACCGACAATATGACGCCCCTGGCCGCCCTGCAGGCCGTCAGCGATTGGAAACGCCGCATCAAGGACTGACCCCGCCCGGGGGGCCCAGAAAATAAGCGGACCTTTGGCCCATACGCGGCGCGCCCGCAATTAATTAGAATATAGGGGTATCCAGGGAGGCTCAATGTTCAGGAAACAAGTCCTTTCGGCCGTATCTTTTCTCGTTCTCGCCGTTCCGTCCCACGCGCAGAAGTTCGTCCTCGATACCGGGGGCATGGGCGACGTGCCCCAGGCCCCGGTGGTCATGCCGCACGCGCCGGCCCCGGTCACCCCTCCCGGCGTCTCGCTGGCCTCCTACTCCACCGACGAGACCTTTACCTTCGAGAACCAGGCCAGGCCCGCGATGGAGGCCCGGATCAGGGACCTCAACGCCGCCGGCGTCGTCACGCTGGGCGGCCGCGTCGTGCCGGCCGGCAACGACTACAGCTTCGTGATAGATTACGTGCCCACGGTCAAGAACGGCGCGGCCCTGCCGCCGGCGGCCCTGGTCGGGACCTACCGCAACGGCGCGGCTTACTGGCTGGCGAAGGACGCCGACGCCGCGATGAGGGCCTGCGCGGCCAACTTCCGCAACGCCAGGGTGCCGGTGCTCGGCTCCTACGTCTACGAGGAGGGCAACGATAACGCCTTCGCCGTGGATTACGTGCAGAAGAACCTGCTGCGCCCCACCCAGGAGTACGCCGTCAGGTTCGAGACCTATACCGGCGGCAAGTTCACCTTCGAGAGCGAGGCCAAGAAGAACGTGCCCGCCTACCTTAACCTGGTCAGGCAGGCCGGCCTGCCCGCGGTCCGCGGCAAGGCCGTGCAGCGCCCCGACGGGAACTACGCCGTGCAGGTGGAATACGTCGTCAGGGCCAACGCCTACGGGCCGCGCCCGCAGTACGCGGTTGTCCGCTACGACTCCCGGGAGACCTTCACTTTCGAGAAGGACGCGCTGGCCGCCTCGGCCTCCGCCCTGCCCAGGTTCGCGGCGGCCGGCCTGCCGCCGCTGTCAGGGGTGGTCCGCAAGGAAGGCAACGACTATTCCTACGGCGTGGATTTCCTCGTGGCCAACATCTACCAGCCCGGCGGCACCGTGCCCGCGGCCGCGATACAGACCTACCAGGCCCAGGAGACCTTCACTTTCGACAAGGACGCGAAGAAGGCCATGGCCGAGAAGGCCGCCGCCTTCAACGCCGGCGGCCTGCCGGTGGTGGGCTCGGCGCTGACCGGCTCCCTCGGCAGCTTCGGCTACGTCATCGACTACGTTACCAAGGCCGGCCAGCCCGGCCCCGTCTACCCGCCGCGCTGAGCGCGGCCTCGCCTTTGAGGGACACGGGCCGCGCGCCCGTGTCCTTTTTTTGAATGACAGAAACGAATCCATTCGGCGGAATACGGACCTACGGCGGCTACTGGGGCCTCTGGTGGCTCACCGCCGCCGTGGTGCTGCTGCAGGCCGGCGCCACGGTCCTCGTCGTCCTGGCCGAGCGGCGCTGGGGGCTGGAGTTCACCGCCCTGGAGGGCATGGTCCCGGTCTACCTGGTCACGGGGCTGGCCGCCTGGGCGGTGCTGGCCCGCATGGGCGTGGAGTGGCGCCCCGCGCTGGCCGGCTGGCGCCGCGGCTTCCGCTCCGACGCGCCGAAGGCCCTTAAATATTTCGGCGGCTACCTGCTGGTGGTGGCGGCCATAGTGGCGGTCATAATGGCCGGCTGGCTGCTGCTCGGCGGCGAGAAGGTCTGGCACGCGATGGAGCCGGTCACCGGCAAGGCCGCGCGCGAAGGGGCGGCGCTGCAGGCCGCGGCCGCGGCCTCGCGCCTGCGCCTCGCGGCCGCCTTCGTCAGCGCCTGCGTCCTCGCGCCGCTCGTGGAGGAGGTCTTCTTCCGGCGGCTCTTCTACACCGCGCTGCGCCGGCGGAACGGGTTCGCGGTCAGCGCTTTCTGGTCGGGGCTCTTCTTCGCGCTCTTCCACGGCGCCGCCGCGCCGCTGATGCTGCCGGTCGGTTTCTATTTCTGCTGGGTCTACGAGAGGGAGCGCCGGCTGCCGGTGAACATCATGCTGCACTCGCTGGTCAACCTGGCCATGCTGTTCAACCGGATGATTGCCTGAGCCGGAATTGATAGAATCTGCCTATGCCGGAAATCAAGGTCCTGCCCGAAGACGTGGTCTCCAAGATAGCCGCCGGTGAGGTCATCGAGCGGCCCGCCTCCGTGCTGAAGGAGCTCATCGAGAACTCTCTCGACGCCGGCGCCTCGCGCGTGGACGTGGAGATCCGCAAGGCCGGCCGCGCGCTGATCCGCGTGCGCGACGACGGGCGCGGCATGGACCGCGAGGACCTGCGGCTGGCGCTCGGCCGCCACGCCACCAGCAAGCTCAACGTTTTCGACGACCTCTATTCCCTCGCCACCTTCGGCTTCCGCGGCGAGGCCCTCTATTCCATCTTCGCCGTGTCGCGCCTGAAGCTGACCTCGTGCCGCGCCGGCGCGGAGACCGGCTACGAACTGGAGGGCGAGGGCGGCCGCGTGACGGCCGAGGTGCCGGCCCCGCCGGTCAAAGGCACCACCGTGGAGGCCGCGGACCTGTTCTTCAATACCCCGGCGCGCGCCAAGTTCATGAAAAGCGACGCCTCGGAGCGCGCCCACCTGATAAAGACCGTGGAGGAGGCGGCGCTGGCCAACCTCGGCGCCGGCTTCCGCCTGGTCATGGACGGCGCGGAGATCCTGAACCTGCCGGCGCTGCCGGGAGGCATGTGGGAGAACCTCAAGAACCGCGCCGCCGTCATCTTCGGCAAGAGCGTCTATTCGGGCATGGTCCGCTTCGAGGGCAAGGCCGAGGGCATGGCCGTCTACGGCTTCGTCTCGCGGCCGGATTCCCTGGGCGCCACGCGCGCCAACCAGCACTTCTTCGTCAACCGGCGCCCGGTGGCCTCGCCGCTGCTGCGCCAGGCGCTCTACCGCGGCTACGGCCACCTGCTCAACGGCCGCCACCCGGCCTGCGCGCTGTTCCTGGAGCTGGACCCCGGCGCTTTCGACGCCAATATCCATCCGCAGAAGCGCGACGTGAAGTTCTCCTCTGAGAGCGAGATCTTCAAGCATATCTCCAATACCGTCTACGAGGAGCTGCTGAAGAAGCAGACTGCCTCGGTCGAGATGCGGGCGCAGGACGGCGGCAGCCGGTTCTCCGCCCCCGACGTGCCGGCCTACCGCGAGGCGGCACCCGCCCCCGCGGCG
>JAJZRA010000081.1 GCA_021847485.1 bacterium | reverse complement strand
CCACCTGGGCGCTGTCCTGCTTGCCGTAGACCTTGTCGAGGGCCTTCAGGACCCAGGGGGCCAGGGCGAGATAGGGCTTGATGTCGAGGCCGGTGCGCAGGCCGATGTCCTCGATGATCAGGAAGTCGCGGGGGTCGGCCATCGCGAGGAACAGGGCGTTCTCCTGGCGGGCGAAAGGCACGCAGACCTGCTTGCGGGCCAGCTGCTCGGGCAGCAGCTGGACCACCTCGGCGGGCGGCTCCATCTTGGAAAGGTCGATGGCCTTGAAGGCCCATTCGTCGGCGAGGACCTTGAGCAGCTTCAGCTCGGCGATGAGCTTGAGGTCCACGAGGGCCTGCTGCAGCGGCTTGCCGTCCTTCCTGGCGGCCTCTTCGGCGGCCTTGTACTGCTCCTCGGACACGAGCTTATCCTCTATGAGGAGCTCCCTCATGTTCCGTTTGCGCTGCAGTCCTTTAGCGGCCGGAGGCATAGTTCCCTTGTATTATAAATATATTGACCCGGCTATACAATAGCCGCGCGGTCACCCTCGGAACTCCAGGACGTCCCCCTCCGAGACCCGGCCGGAGCAGCGGCCGGCGGGCAGTTCCAGGACGCCCCTGGCGCCGAACACCCACGGGGAGAAGCGCCAGGGCTTCAGGTCCGCCACCACGCGCAGGACCTTCCCCTCCCGGTCCAGGAAGACGGCGTCTATCGGGAAGCTCATGAAGCACATGTGGATCATCGCGCAGGGCTCCAGCCAGAGCCCTTCCTCGGCCCCCAGCGAACGCCGCGGGATCAGGCCGAACAGGCGCGTCATGAAGGTGTCGGCCCGGCCGGCGGCCGAGCTGACCGCGAGATCCTTGCTCTTATTGAAGACTTTCACTCCCCCTCCTCTAGCGTATCAGCGCGAACCGGCCCACCGCGTGGTCCTTGTCCGTTCTCACCTTGAAGAGATAGATCCCGCTGGCGACCGGGCTGCCGGCCTCGTTCCTGCCGTCCCAGGTCAGCCCGTCGAGCTTCTTTACCTGCTCGCCTTCCGAGGTGTAGACCTTGACCTCCACCCCGGAGGCGGCGATATCCTTGGGAACCGTGAAGGTCACGAGGCGCTGCGTCCCGGGCCTGAAAGGGTTGGGGTAGGCCACGGCCTTATCGGTGCCCGCGAACTGCGTCGTGCCGGTCTCGGCCAGGCGCAGGGCCTTCATAGCGTTGATGCGGCCGAAGCCGTAATCCGAGTCCGGGCCGACAGGGCCGAGATCGTCGGCGGAATTCCTCATGACATCGAAGACCTGGGTATTGCTGTAGCCCGGCTTGGCGGCCCAGACCAGCGCGGCCAGGCCCGCCGCCATCGGCGAGGAGAAAGATGTGCCGGAGGCCGAAGTGTAGCCGCCCCCGACGTCGGTGGTATAGACGGCCACGCCGGGAGCGGTCAGGCCCTTGGAGGCCATCAGCGTATCGGTGTTGGAGAACGAGGCCAGGCGGTCCTGGTCGTCGGTGGCGCCGACCGCGTAGACGCCGGAACAGTTGGCCGGGGAGTCTATGGCGCCGTAGCCCTCGTTGCCGGCCGCGGCGAACATCAGCAGGCCGGCGGAGGAGGCGGCGCCGACGGCGGTCTGCAGCGCGTAAGGCAGCGTATCCGAACAGGTACCGACGCTGCCGAGGCTCATATTTATCACGATCTTACCCAGGACCGGTCCGTCGTGCAGGGGCCGGAGATAGTTTATGGCCGCGGCTATGGCGGACTCGGAAGTGCTGCAGGAGTCCGGGCCGGCCTTGTCGGAGCAGTCCGGATTGCAGTCCGACTCCTTGAAGATGCGCAGCGAGATCAGCCGCGCGCCCCAGGACATGCCGGCTATGCCGGCTGAATTATCGGCGGAAGCGGCGGCCACGCCGGCGGCCCTGGTGGCGTGGTTGCAGGCGGCTACCGGCGCGTCGGGGATCATCGATATCGTATCGGGATCGATATACTGGCTGGTCCCGGCAAACTTGCCGTTCAGTTCGGGATTGGCGCCGTCGATGCCGGTGTCGATGAAAGCCACGGTCGTGCGGCTGGAGAAGCCGGTCTCGTACTCCCAGGCGCCGAAGGCCTGCACCAGGGACAGGGCGTACTGCCGCCCGACGTAAGGGTCGTTGGGCACCAGTTTCGCTTTGAAGGCGCGGTCGGGGGCGGCGGACTCCACCTGGGGCAGCGCCCTCAGCAGGGCCAGGCCGTTAGCCACGCTCAGGCCCGGGGGCAGCCTCAGGACCAGAAGGTCCAGGCCCTGCAGGTAGGTTTTAACGGAGAAACCGGGACCGGCCAGCGCGCCCGCGGCGGCGGCGGTGGAGACGCCCGGCTTCAGGCGGACTATGGCGGAACCGGAAACGACTTCCTGGTACGAAGCCTTGCCGGAGGCCGGCGAGAAGCGCGCGAGCCGTTCGGTGCGCAGCGCGAAAGCGGAGGAGGCAGGCAGCAGCGCCAGCAGCGCGAGCAGGACCGGCTTGCGGCGGAGGTTCATTTCTTCTTGGTCCAGGCGGCGATGACCGCCGATTCCACCGCGCTCTTGAAAGCGGGGTCGGGGAACGTCAGTCCGGACGGGAAGGCCACCCAGAAGGTGCCGGGCTCGCGGGAGGAGGCCATCACGCCGGCCACCGCGAGCAGCTCGCCGTCGAACGAGATCTCGGCGTTGGCGACGCGGAACTTGGACTTGAGCGGCTTGAGGGCCAGCACCTTCACCGCGGGCCGCGCCTTGGCCTTGGCGGGAGCGCAGCCTGCCTTGAAGCAGGCTTCCAGCCTGGCGTAAAGGTCCTTGGAAAGGAGCTTTATGTCGGCGTACTTCTTCCCTTTCACTTCGGAGAGCGGCATTACGACCGCGCCGTTCTCCCACGCCACGCCGCGCACGGCGACCGCGGAGAACGTGAAGTCCGCGCGCGCGGCCCCCTTGGGCGCGGCCGGGCTGACCGAGGTGATCTCCAGCGCCGCGGCCGGGGCGGCCAGCAGCGCGGCGAGCAGCAGCGCGCTAGCGGCGCTTCTCATTTATCCCCCTGATGATCCCGACGAGGTCGTAGATGTCGTCGAGCTCGTAGTCGGCGCCGGAGACCGGGGTGTCGAACTCGTTGCCGTACTTGGCCCACGCGGTCTTCATGCCGAGAGCCTTGGCGCCCTTGACGTCGCGCTCGGCCCAGTCCCCGACCATGATGGCGGAACCCGGCTCCACTTCCATCAGCGACAGGATCTTCTTGAACGGCTTGGGCGACGGCTTCTTCTCGCCGGTGTCGTCGAACGTGACGACGTGCTCGAAGTAGTGGTGCAGCCCCAGGCCGACGATGCGCAGCCAGACCGACAGCCGCGGGGCGTCGGAGACGACGCCCATGCGCACGCCCATCTTCAGCAGGTCGGTCAGCGCCATCTTGACGTGCGGGTACAGCGTGAAGTGGCCGTCCTTGGCCCGCTTGTAGCCGATGATGCCGGCGGCGAGGATCTTGGGGTCCACCTTGCCGAACTCCTTCATCAGCACCTTGTCGAAGATGTTCTGGTCCTCGATGCCTTCCTTCCAGTAGAGCTCGAAGATCTTGTCGCGCAGCTTGTCCTTGGGCATCGGCAGCCCGGCGTCTATCATGGCGTCCACGGCCGCGTCGACGGCGGCGCGCTTCATGCGCATGAAGTCCATCAGCGTATTGTCGATGTCGAGGATGACGGCTTTTATCATGTTACTTGGAGACGCGCTCGACGTAGGTCCCGGTGCGGGTGTCGACGCGGATCTGGTCGCCCTCGTTGATGAACATCGGCACCTTCACGGAGAGGCCGGTGTTCACCTTGGCGTCCTTCATCACGTTGGAGACGGTGTCGCCGCGCACGCCCGGCACGGTCTCGGTGACGGTCATCACCAGGTTGGCGGGCAGCTGGATCGTGAAGAACTGGTCGTTGAGGTAGACGCCCTCGACGGCCATGTTCTCGGTCATATAGGGCAGCATCGCCTTGAGCTTCTCCTTGGGCAGGCCCACCTGTTCGAAGGTCGCGTCGTCCATGAAGTAGGCCATGTCGGCGTCGGAATAGACGTAGGTCTTGGGGCGCTTCTCGACCATGACGTCCTTGAACTTGTCCTCGGGGCGGTACGAGGTCTCGATGATCGTGCCGCTCTCCACGCCGCGCAGCTTCACGCGCACCACGGCGCGGGCCTGCGACTTGCGGTGGTGCTGGACGGTGAGGACCTCCACCATCTGGTTATTCTCGTTGATGAACATGCTGCCTTCTTTGAACTGGGTCGCGAGTATCATGCTTTGTCTCTCCTTGAGTTTTTTAAAACGGGCCGGGGTTTCAGGCGGCCTGCGGATGCTCGGCCTGGTAGGCCATGGCCTTCAGCGCCAGGATCCGCTTCTCCATCGGCGGGTGCGTGGCCAGCAGGTCGGCCGTCAGCCCCATCTTCTCCTCGATCAGGCTGCCGCGGGGGTCCGTGATGCACATATGCGCCACCCCGTTGTTGATGGCGTTGGTCGGCATCACGGCGGCGCGGATCTTCTCCAGCGCCGAGATCAGCCCCTTCGGGTTGCGCGTCAGCTCCGCGCCGCTGGCGTCGGCCAGGTATTCCCGCTGGCGCGAGACGGCCATGGCCAGCATGCGCGACAGCAGCGGGGCGAGGATGATCAGGACCACCCAGATCGCGAAGAAGATCAGCGCCGCGGCCCCGCCGCCGCCCTTGCGGGAGCCGGAGGAGGAACCGGAAGAGGACGAGCGCCCGCCGTAGCGGAAGGTGCGGCCGGCGAAGTCGCTGAGCAGCGCCACGGCGCCGATGAGCCCGGCGAGCACGGTCATCAGCCGCATATCGTAGTTGCGGATATGGCTCATCTCGTGGGCCACCACGGCCTGCAGCTCCTCGCGGTTCAGGGAGCTCAGCAGCCCCTCGGTGACCGCTATCACCGAGTTGGCCGGGCTGATGCCGGTGGCGAAGGCGTTGAGGTCCGGGTCCGGGACTATATAGGCGGCGGGCGCGGGCAGGCCGGAGGCCGTAGCCATCTCGGCCACGACGTTGAGGAACTGCCTCTCCTTCGGGTCGGAAGAGACGGCGCGGCGGGCCATCGTGGAGCGCAGCACCATGCGCGGCCCGTTGAGCATGCTGTTGCCGGCCATGCCCAGGCCGACCAGCAGGGAGATTATAGTGGCGAAGGGGATATGCGAGGCCGTCCCCGCGCGGCGGGCCTCGTAGAGCCCGTCGGAGTTGACCTCGAAGGTCGGCTTGGGAGCCGGGTCGAAGCTGGTATAGAAATAGTCGAAGCCGAGGCCGAGGAACAGGAAGAAGCCGACGAAGGCGGCCAGGATGACCGCCGTAGTGCGCCGGTTGTACGCCTGCTGCTCGTAGATGTTCATCGGTCGGGGTCAGGCCCGGCGCCTCCGCGGCGCCGGGCGCGGCCTCGCGGTCAGACCGCCAGGTTCACCTTGGGGGTCTCCCGCTCCGGGGAATCGGAGGGCAGTTCCCACAGGGCGGCCGGCGAGAAGCCCAGCATCGCGGCGAACAGGTTGGTCGGGAAGACCTGCTGGTCGGTGTTGAACTTGGTCACGACGTCGTTGTAGAACTGGCGGGCGAAACCGATCTGGTTCTCGGTGTGGGTCAGTTCCTCCATCAGCTTGTTGACCGACTCGTTGGACTTCAGGTTCGGGTAGTTCTCGGACAGCGCTATCAGGCGCCCGAGGGCCTGCGTCAGCATGCCTTCCTTGGCGAGGATGTCGCCGGTGTTGCCGCCCTGGCCGGCGGAGATCGCCGCGGCGCGGGCCTGGATGACGCGCTCGAGCGTCTCCTTCTCGAACTTCATCTCGCCCTTGACGGACTCGACGAGGTTGGGGATCAGGTCGTGCCGGCGCTTGAGCTGGACGTCGATCTGGCGGAACGCGTTGGCCACCTGGTTGCGCAGCTTGACCAGGCCGTTGAACATGAACACCAGCCACGCCCCGATTATCAGCAGAACTACGGCTAATACAGTCATCTTAACCCTCCGTTATCTCGCTGTCTTAGTGAGAACTTCGCAGCCCGTCCTGGTGACCAGGACCGAATCCTCTATGCGCACGCCGAACTTGCCGTGCAGGTAGATGCCGGGCTCCACGGTGACCGCCATGCCGGCGCGCAGCGGCACGTCCACCCTGGGGCTGAGGCGCGGGAACTCGTGGATCTCCAGCCCCACGCCGTGGCCGGTGCCGTGAGTGAAATACTGGCCGTAGCCGGCGTCGGAGATGATGCCGCGGCAGACGGCGTCCACCGCGCGCGAGCTGACGCCGGCGCGCACCTTGGCCACGCCGGCCTTCTGGGCCTTCTCGACGATCGAGTAGACCTTGCGGAACTCCTCGGTCGGGCGGCCGTGGAAATAGGTACGGGTGATGTCGGAGCAGTAGTTCCCGTAGACGCAGCCGTAGTCCAGCAGCACGGCCTCGTTGTTCTTCAGGCGGCGCTCGGAGGTCTCGTGGTGGGGCATCGCCGAGTTCGGGCCGAAGCCGACGATCAGGTTGAACGACGGGCCCTTCGCGCCCATGGCCTGCATCGTGTCCTCGAGCTCGCGGTAGACCGACAGCTCGGTGCGCCCGGTCTTTATGCGGGGCTTCACGATACCGAAAGCCTTGGCGGCGATGCGGCACGACTTGCGGAGGGTCTCGATCTCCTCCCCCTCCTTGACCGCCCGCAGCGCGGCGGTGAGGCCGTCGTGCTCCAGGATGCCGGCCTTGCGCCAGGCGCGGCCGCGGACGTAGGTCTCGGACTCGGGCTCGAAGGCGGCCTTCTTGAGCTTCAATTCCTTCGCCTTGGCGAGCGCCGCGGCCTCGACGCCGGCGTCGGCGGCGACGCCCTCGGCGAAGGAGACCTTGGAGCGGAAGTGCTCGATGAACATGCGGGGCATGAACACCCAGGCGCCGGAGCGCGAGACGAGCATGGCGCAGCCGTCGAGATAGAACCCGGTAAGGAAGCCTATCTCCAGCGTGCGGCCCATCAGCAGGCCGTCCAGGCGGTGCTCCTTGAGCATGTGCTGCAGGTCCTTGATGCGCTTGGCGTGAATGTTCATTGGTTTTGTCCCCGGCAAAAGACTATTCCGGCCGTTTAACGGCCGGTCCTCAATTATACTATTTTTTAATTAAAAGGACGTCTCAGAGCGGCCCCTGCAGGGCCTCCGACAGGGCGGCGAAGCCTTCCAGCGAGAGTTCCTGGGCCCTCGCCGTCGGCCCGTAACCGGCCTTATGCAGGGCGGCGGCGGCCGCGGCCTTGTCCACCCCGCAGAGCCCCAGCGAGTTCACGAGCGTCTTGCGGCGGTGCATGAAGCCTTTGCGGATCAGCGCGCGGAAGCGGGCCTCGGCCGCCTCGTCGCTGAAATAGCGCCGCGGCCGGAAGACCACCACCGAGGAATCCACGGCCGGGACGGGCCTGAAGCTGCCGGCCTTCACGTCGGTCAGCAGCGAAGCCTCCGCCCGGGCCGCGGTCTGCAGCGTAAGCACGCCGTAATCGGCGGCGCCCGGGGAGGCCAGCGTCTTGCGCGCCACCTCTTTCTGGAACATGAAGACCGCCGCCGCCAGGCGCGGGAAGGCCAGCACCTTGTCCAGGATGGCGGTGGAGCATTCGTAGGGCAGGTTGCCGATGAAGGCCACGCGGCCGGGACCGGCCGCGGCCTCCAGGTCCAGCCCGAGGAAATCGGCGTTGACGACCTCCAGGCCGGGGAACTTAGCGTTGAGGGCCGGGACCAGGGCCTTGTCTATTTCCACGGCCTTCAGGCGGGGGCCGTACTTGGGGAAGAGGAACGCCGTCAGCGCCCCGCCGCCGGGGCCGATCTCGACGACGCGGTCGAACGCCTCCGCGTCGAGGGCGGAGACTATCCGGCGGCAGATGCCGGCGTCGGCTAGGAAGACCTGGCTGTATTTGGGCATGGCGTCAGGCCAGCATGGCCATCTTCAGGCGGATCTCCTCACCGAGCTTCCAGACGTCGCCGGCGCCCAGCGTCAGCAGCACGTCGCCGGACTTCAGCTCCTTCATCAGCTCGAGCGGGCCCGGGAAGGGCGCGGCCTTGGTCCCGTTCTTGGCGAGCTGCCGCAGGATCAGGCCGGAGTCTACCCCCGGCAGGGGCTTCTCGCCCGCGGCGTAGACCGGGGCGACGTAGAGCGCGTCGGCACCGCCGAAGGCGCGGCCGAAATCCCGGTAGAGCAGCGCGGTCCGGCTGTAGCGGTGGGGCTGGAACAGCACGACGAGGCGGCGGCCGGGGAAAAGGCCGCGGGCCGCCTGCAGCGTGGCCTTCACTTCCGTCGGATGGTGGCCGTAATCGTC